>NZ_JBQEPN010000010.1:124196-164108 GCF_052045775.1 Curtobacterium sp. 22159 | reverse complement strand
TTTTTTTACGGAGAGTTTGATCCTGGCTCAGGACGAACGCTGGCGGCGTGCTTAACACATGCAAGTCGAACGATGATGCCCAGCTTGCTGGGTGGATTAGTGGCGAACGGGTGAGTAACACGTGAGTAACCTGCCCCTGACTCTGGGATAAGCGTTGGAAACGACGTCTAATACTGGATACGACTGCCGGCCGCATGGTCTGGTGGTGGAAAGATTTTTTGGTTGGGGATGGACTCGCGGCCTATCAGCTTGTTGGTGAGGTAATGGCTCACCAAGGCGACGACGGGTAGCCGGCCTGAGAGGGTGACCGGCCACACTGGGACTGAGACACGGCCCAGACTCCTACGGGAGGCAGCAGTGGGGAATATTGCACAATGGGCGAAAGCCTGATGCAGCAACGCCGCGTGAGGGATGACGGCCTTCGGGTTGTAAACCTCTTTTAGTAGGGAAGAAGCGAAAGTGACGGTACCTGCAGAAAAAGCACCGGCTAACTACGTGCCAGCAGCCGCGGTAATACGTAGGGTGCAAGCGTTGTCCGGAATTATTGGGCGTAAAGAGCTCGTAGGCGGTTTGTCGCGTCTGCTGTGAAATCCCGAGGCTCAACCTCGGGCTTGCAGTGGGTACGGGCAGACTAGAGTGCGGTAGGGGAGATTGGAATTCCTGGTGTAGCGGTGGAATGCGCAGATATCAGGAGGAACACCGATGGCGAAGGCAGATCTCTGGGCCGTAACTGACGCTGAGGAGCGAAAGCGTGGGGAGCGAACAGGATTAGATACCCTGGTAGTCCACGCCGTAAACGTTGGGCGCTAGATGTAGGGACCTTTCCACGGTTTCTGTGTCGTAGCTAACGCATTAAGCGCCCCGCCTGGGGAGTACGGCCGCAAGGCTAAAACTCAAAGGAATTGACGGGGGCCCGCACAAGCGGCGGAGCATGCGGATTAATTCGATGCAACGCGAAGAACCTTACCAAGGCTTGACATACACCGGAAACGGCCAGAGATGGTCGCCCCCTTGTGGTCGGTGTACAGGTGGTGCATGGTTGTCGTCAGCTCGTGTCGTGAGATGTTGGGTTAAGTCCCGCAACGAGCGCAACCCTCGTTCTATGTTGCCAGCGCGTTATGGCGGGGACTCATAGGAGACTGCCGGGGTCAACTCGGAGGAAGGTGGGGATGACGTCAAATCATCATGCCCCTTATGTCTTGGGCTTCACGCATGCTACAATGGCCGGTACAAAGGGCTGCGATACCGTAAGGTGGAGCGAATCCCAAAAAGCCGGTCTCAGTTCGGATTGAGGTCTGCAACTCGACCTCATGAAGTCGGAGTCGCTAGTAATCGCAGATCAGCAACGCTGCGGTGAATACGTTCCCGGGCCTTGTACACACCGCCCGTCAAGTCATGAAAGTCGGTAACACCCGAAGCCGGTGGCCTAACCCTTGTGGAAGGAGCCGTCGAAGGTGGGATCGGTGATTAGGACTAAGTCGTAACAAGGTAGCCGTACCGGAAGGTGCGGCTGGATCACCTCCTTTCTAAGGAGCATCTGGCTCAGTTCATCCTCTTGGGGGTGGGTGGGTCCAGGCGCCGATGCAACCCGAGTGTGGTTGCCGGTAGCTCATGGGTGGAACATTGACAGTGCAGTCGTCGGCGCTGCTGCTGACCTCAGTACGGCTGGTCTTTCGGGGCTGGTTGGGAACGGGTTGGTGGTGAGTGTGGGTGGCTGGTGCACGTTGTTGGGTCCTGAGGGACCAGGCTTCCCGGGTCGTGATGGTCCGGGGGTTGAGCCGGTGGATGGGGTTTGTCCTGTCTGCTTGGTTCTTCGGTGGGCCACGTGAAGCTGCAGCGCTTGCTGCGGGGGAGTGTGGTGCCGATCGTATGTTGAGAACTACACAGTGGACGCGAGCATCTTAGATCGCTCGATGATGATCAGCTTTCGGGTTGGTTGTTGTTCGAGTCGATCGCAATTTTAATCTTTGTGGTCAAGTTTCTAAGAGCAAACGGTGGATGCCTTGGCATCTGGAGCCGAAGAAGGACGTAGAAATCTGCGATAAGCCTCGGGGAGCTGATAATCGAGCTGTGAGCCGAGGATTTCCGAATGGGGAAACCCCGCTAGGCGCTTTTGTGACCTGGTGACTCCCGCCTGAATATATAGGGCGGGTAGAGGGAACGTGGGGAAGTGAAACATCTCAGTACCCACAGGAAGAGAAAACAACATGTGATTCCGTGAGTAGTGGCGAGCGAAAGCGGATGAGGCTAAACCGATCATGTGTGATAGCCGGCGGGCGTTGCATGGTCGGGGTTGTGGGACACGTCGCTCAGTTCTGCCGGACTGGGGCGGTTACAGCGCATCATAGTCGAACTGGTTTGAAAGCCGGGCCGTAGTGGGTGCCAGCCCCGTAGACGAAATGGTGTTATGGCCGGATGTGTATCCCAAGTAGCACGGGGCCCGAGAAATCCCGTGTGAATCTGTCAGGACCACCTGATAAGCCTAAATACTCCCAGATGACCGATAGCGGACAAGTACCGTGAGGGAAAGGTGAAAAGTACCCCGGGAGGGGAGTGAAATAGTACCTGAAACCGTTTGCTTACAATCCGTCGGAGCCTCCTTGTTGGGGTGACGGCGTGCCTTTTGAAGAATGAGCCTGCGAGTTAGCGATATGTGGCGAGGTTAACCCGTGTGGGGTAGCCGTAGCGAAAGCGAGTCTGAATAGGGCGATCCAGTCGCATGTCCTAGACCCGAAGCGAAGTGATCTATCCATGGCCAGGTTGAAGCGACGGTAAGACGTCGTGGAGGACCGAACCCACTTCAGTTGAAAATGGAGGGGATGAGCTGTGGATAGGGGTGAAAGGCCAATCAAACTTCGTGATAGCTGGTTCTCTCCGAAATGCATTTAGGTGCAGCGTTGCGTGTTTCTCGCCGGAGGTAGAGCTACTGGATGGCCGATGGGCCTCAACAGGTTACTGACGTCAGCCAAACTCCGAATGCCGGTGAGTGAGAGCGCAGCAGTGAGACGGTGGGGGATAAGCTTCATCGTCGAGAGGGAAACAACCCAGACTACCAACTAAGGCCCCTAAGCGTGTGCTAAGTGGGAAAGGATGTGGAGTTGCATAGACAACCAGGAGGTTGGCTTAGAAGCAGCCACCCTTGAAAGAGTGCGTAATAGCTCACTGGTCAAGTGATTCCGCGCCGACAATGTAACGGGGCTCAAGCACACCGCCGAAGTTGTAGATTTCGCACACTCGATAAGCCTTCGTGGTTCAGTCGTGCGGAGTGGTAGGAGAGCGTCGTGTGGCGAGTGAAGCGGCGGAGTGATCCAGCCGTGGACGCTACACGAGTGAGAATGCAGGCATGAGTAGCGAAAGACGGGTGAGAAACCCGTCCTCCGAAAGACCAAGGGTTCCAGGGCCAGGTTAATCCGCCCTGGGTAAGTCGGGACCTAAGGCGAGGCCGACAGGCGTAGTCGATGGACAACGGGTTGATATTCCCGTACCGGCGAACAACCGCCCAAGCTAATCCAGTGGTGCTAAGAGTCCTAACCCGTGTTGACCGGATCCCTTCGGGGTGATGGCGTGCGGTCTAACGCTCGACCCCATGCTGGTGCGGCTAGCGTATGAACAGGTGTGACGCAGGAAGGTAGCTGAGCCAGGCGATGGTATCCGTAAGGTGAACCTGGTGTAAGGATGTAGGGCTGACGATAGGCAAATCCGTCGTCTGTACGCCTGAGATCCGACGCGTACCCGTCAAGGGGAAATCAGTGATCCTATGCTGCCGAGAAAAGCATCGACGCGAGGTTGCAGCCGCCCGTACCCGAAACCGACTCAGGTGGTCAGGTAGAGAATACCAAGGAGATCGAGAGAATCGTGGTTAAGGAACTCGGCAAAATGCCCCCGTAACTTCGGGAGAAGGGGGGCCGGACACGTGACCGGACTTGCTCCGTGAGCGTTGAAGGCCGCAGAGACCAGTGGGAAGCGACTGTTTACTAAAAACACAGGTCCGTGCGAAGTCGCAAGACGATGTATACGGACTGACGCCTGCCCGGTGCTGGAAGGTTAAGAGGAAGGGTTAGCCTCACGGCGAAGCTCTGAATTTAAGCCCCAGTAAACGGCGGTGGTAACTATAACCATCCTAAGGTAGCGAAATTCCTTGTCGGGTAAGTTCCGACCTGCACGAATGGCGTAACGACTTCCCAGCTGTCTCAACCGCGAACTCGGCGAAATTGCACTACGAGTAAAGATGCTCGTTACGCGCAGCAGGACGGAAAGACCCCGTGACCTTTACTACAGCTTGGTATTGGTGTTCGGTGTGGCTTGTGTAGGATAGGTGGGAGACTGTGAAGCGGGCACGCTAGTGTTCGTGGAGTCATTGTTGAAATACCACTCTGGTCACTCTGGATGTCTAACGTAGGACCCTGATCGGGTTCATGGACAGTGCCTGGTGGGTAGTTTAACTGGGGCGGTTGCCTCCCAAAGAGTAACGGAGGCGCCCAAAGGTTCCCTCAACCTGGTTGGCAATCAGGTGGCGAGTGTAAGTGCACAAGGGAGCTTGACTGTGAGACTGACAGGTCGAGCAGGGACGAAAGTCGGGACTAGTGATCCGGCAGTGGCTTGTGGAAGCGCTGTCGCTCAACGGATAAAAGGTACCTCGGGGATAACAGGCTGATCTTGCCCAAGAGTCCATATCGACGGCATGGTTTGGCACCTCGATGTCGGCTCGTCGCATCCTGGGGCTGGAGTAGGTCCCAAGGGTTGGGCTGTTCGCCCATTAAAGCGGTACGCGAGCTGGGTTTAGAACGTCGTGAGACAGTTCGGTCCCTATCCGCTGCGCGCGTTGGAAATTTGAGAAGATCTATCCCTAGTACGAGAGGACCGGGATGGACGAACCTCTGGTGTGTCAGTTGTTCTGCCAAGGGCACCGCTGATTAGCTACGTTCGGACCGGATAACCGCTGAAAGCATCTAAGCGGGAAGCCGTCTTCGAGATGAGATTTCCATGCACCTTGAGTGTGAGAGGCTCCCAGCAGACTACTGGGTTGATAGGCCGGATGTGGAAGCGGGGACTAACGACCCGTGGAGCTGACCGGTACTAATAAGCCGAAGACTTGACAACACACTGATTACCCACCCACTTTGTGGTGTGGGGCTCGCGTCCACTTTGTGGTTCCCGACAGACGATCGGGAATCAAACTGAATACTTCAGCTACAGCTGGGGAACACAGGTATTGATCCGTTGATTGGGTCGACAGTGTTCCGGTGGTCATAGCGAGAGGGAAACGCCCGGTCACATTCCGAACCCGGAAGCTAAGCCTCTCAGCGCCGATGGTACTGCAAGGGGGACCTTGTGGGAGAGTAGGACGCCGCCGGACTCAACTTCAGCAAGACCAGGAAACCCCTGACCACGTGATGGTCAGGGGTTTTCTGCGTTTTCCGGTGCCGGCCGGTCAGGGGAGGAGGCCGAGCTCCATCGCACGGGTCACGGCACGGGTGCGGTCGTTGACGCCGAGCTTCTCGAACACGTGCCCGAGGTGCGTCTTCACGGTGGTCTCGCTGAGGAACAGGGTGCGCCCGATGGCCGGGTTCGAGTTGCCCTGTGCCACGAGCTGCAGCACCTCGAACTCGCGCGGCGAGAGAGCCGGGGTGGTCGACGGCTTGCCGGCGGTTCGGCGGATGAGCGCTGCTGCCGCTGAGGGCGCGAGGGCCGTCTCACCGCGGGCAGTGGCTCGCAGGCCGGCGAGGATCTCGGACTCCGGTGCTGCCTTGAGCAGGTACCCGGACGCGCCCGCTTCGATGGCCGCGAGGATCTGGTCGTCGGACTCGTACGTGGTGAGGATCAGGACGCGGATCTGCGGGTCGCGGGCGAGGATGCGGGCGGTGGCCTCGTCGCCGTTCATGCCCGGCATACGGAGGTCCATGAGGACGACGTCCGGTCGTTCGGCGAGGGCGATCGACACCGCAGCCGCTCCGTCGCTCGCTTGACCGACCACCTCGACGTCGTCGGCGTCCTGGAGCAGCGCGACGATCCCGCCGCGGACGATCGGATGGTCGTCCGCGACGACGACGCGGATCACCGGATCACCCCGGCGACCGGCCGTGAGTCCGGGCGGGAAGTGCCCTCGTGTTCAGGAGCTGTCGGGAGCGCCGCCTCGACCACCGTGCCCTGTCCCGCTGCGCTCGTGATCGTGCAGGTGCCGCCAGCGAGGGCGAGCCGATCACGGAGACTACGCAGGCCGTGTCCGGCGGTGGGAACCGTCGGGTCGAAGCCGACACCGTCGTCCGTGACGTGCAAGCGGGCCTCGTTCGCCGTGATGTGGAGGGCAACCCGCACCGAGGACGCGTGAGCGTGCCCTCGGACGTTGGCCAGCGCCTCCTGGGCGACGCGGAGCAGCACCACCTGCGCGTCGCGGTCGAGCGCACACTCGGCGGCATCCACCGTCACCGGGATGCCGGTCTCGCGCTGGTGTCGTTCGGCGAGACGGTGCAGCGCGCCGGCGAGGCTGTCCGTCGTCGTGCCGGCGGACGCCGTGGCGACGAGCGTGCGGGATTCCTCGAGCGCGGTTCGTGCGGATTCCTCGAGGATGGTCAGCCGGTCGTCGAGGCGCTCGACGCGGTCCGCGGCGAGATCACCGCGAGCACGTTCCGTGAGCATGACGATGCCGGCGAGGTTCTGCGCGACGGTGTCGTGGATCTCACGGGCGAGGCGTTCCCGTTCACTCGTCACGCCGGCGCGACGGTGCGCTTCAGCGAGGGAGTCCTGCGCGGACCGGAGCTCCTCGAGCAGGCGCCGACGCTCTTCGGCGAGTGCGGCGACCCGGGTCATCCAGATGCCCATCGCGCAGGCGCCGACGACGCTGATGCCCTCGATGAGGATCGTGCCGACGAGTGCGTCGGGGCCGCCGGAGATCTGCAGGCCGATCGCGCTGAGCATGCCGACCGCGACCGAGAGCAGGACGGCGTTCCGCATCCGCTGCGCCTGGCACCAGACGAGCGGGAAGACGATGCACTGCACGAACGCGGTGGTCGGCGCGACCGCCGGGAGCACGAACGCCACGACGAGCGCGACCGGGAGGAACGCCGCTGCCGCTCGCGGACGGTCGTACCCACGCCACCCGTACGCCACGTACGCGAGGACGAAGCCCGCGAGGGTGACGGAGGCGGGCCAACGAGACGACCACGGCGACCAGCCGAACGTGGCGATGACGGCTGTGAGCACGACCGTCGCCGCGAAGAACGCGTGCAGCCACCGGTTCGACCGCACCACCCGTTCGACATCGTCCATGCCGAAAGCATCCCACCCTTGGCGGACGATCCGGTGGTTCTCCACAGGAGGGGTCACGCGTCGGTGCGATTCCACCGGAACGTCACCAGGCAGGCCACCGCGCCCACGACCAGCCATGCTGTCAGGACGAGGGCGCCGAGGGCGAGGTGCCACGCGCCTCCCGGCTCGGCGGACGCGAACGCGTCCGGCAGGAACACCGAGCGCATCCCCGACGCCATCCAGCGGAGCGGGAACACCGATGCGACGTTCTGCAGCCAACCGGGCAGCTGCGTGAAGGGGAGGTACACACCGGAGATGAACTGCAGGACCAGGACGACGGGGACGATCGTGGCGGTGGCGCGACGGCCCTCGCGGGGGAGTGCCGAGATCGCGATGCCGAGGACGCAGCTCGTCGCGATGCTCAGGAGCATGAGTCCCGCGAAGCGCGCCCAGGCACCGCCGTCGGTCGGCAGGTCCACCCCGAACACGAGACTCGCGATCGCGAGGAGCAGGGCGGTCTGCAGGACCGTCGTGACCAGCACCATGCCGATCTTGCCGACGAAGTAGCTCACGACGGGCAGGGGAGTGCCGCCGAGCCGCTTCAGCGTGCCGTCGCTCCGCTCGCCGGCGATGTCGACGCCGAGCGACTGGGTGCCGGACAGCAGCACGCCCGTCGCGACGAGGCCGGGGAGGTAGTAGGTGGCGTAGTCCACGCTGACGGTCGGCCCGGCGTGGATGTGATCGGCGTTGGCGAAGGCGACCGAGAAGAGCGCCAGCATGACGATGGGGAAGAGGAAGGTGAAGAAGACGGCGTCGGGGGAGCGGAAGTAGGAGCGGAGTTCGTAGCCGATGCGGTGGGCGGCGATGGTCATGCTCCTTCCTCGGAGGTCGGTGCGGTCTGGATCATGGTGAGGTAGACGTCCTCGAGGGACGGACGGATCACCTCGAGGTCGTACATCGGACCCACGGTCGCCCGGATCCGGGCCGCGGCGTCGTGCGTACGTTCCTCGTGCTGCACACCCGCGTCGTCGCGCCAGCGGAGGACCGGCGTGCGAGCCTCCGTGCCGCCGATCTCGTCGATCGGTGCGACGTCGAGCAGCCTGCCGTTCGCGATCACCGCCGCCCGGTCGGCGAGGTGCGCCGCCTCGTCCAGGTAGTGCGTCGTCAGCAGCACCGTCGTGCCCTCGTGCTTGATCGTGTCGATGAGGTTCCAGAACTGCCGACGGGCCTCCGGGTCGAAGCCCGTCGTCGGCTCGTCGAGGAAGAGGACCTCCGGTCGGCCGATGACCCCGAGCGCGACGTCCACACGGCGTCGCTGCCCGCCGGACAGCCTGTTCACCCGGACGTTCCGTTGCTCGGTCAAGCCGGTCGCGGCGAGGACCTCCTCGACGTCGCGGCGCCGCGGGTAGAGGGACGCGAAGTGCCGGAGCTGCTCGGAGACCGTGACGTTCGGTGACTCCGCGCTGGTCTGCAGGACGATGCCGATGCGCGCGTTGTGGCTGCGGCTGGTTCGGGCCGGATCGTGGCCGAGTACCCGGGCGTCGCCGCCGGTGCGGGAGCGGAATCCCTCGAGGATCTCGACCGTCGTCGACTTGCCCGCCCCGTTCGGACCGAGCAGGGCGAAGGTCTCGCCGGGATCGATCGTGAACGAGATCCCGTCGACGGCCACCTTGCCGGTGGCGTACTGCTTGCGGAGGTCGCGGACCTCGATGGCTGGGGCTGCGGGCATGGTGCCAGCCTGACGGCTGGTCGTTGTCAGCGGGTCGGTCGTTCCGGCGGAGCGGCATCCTCCGATCGGAGGATTGCACAGCCTGTTCATGTCTGCTGTCCCCGCCCTCCAGTTCTGATATGTTGCCGTTCACTCGTTCGAGAGTGGATCGGAAGGGGAGGGATGATGGCCGACCTTCGGGTCTCCTACAGCACACTCGACGGGGTGCACCACGCCCTGTCCAAGGCCGCGCAGACCTTCGCCGCGTCGGCGGTTCCGAGAGACGGCGGCGCGTTCGGCGCCGAGGACGTCACGCAGGCGTTCGCGACGTTCCGGCGCTCGCAGGAGCGCGCCGACGAGTGGCTGGCGAACACGAGCCGCACACTCGCCCAGTACGCGCGCGACACGAGGTCGCTCGTCCAGGACGCCGACGAACTCCTCGCGGCGACGGCCCGGGGCACGGGATGACGGCCGACCCGTTCGCGGGCGACCCCGCGGCGATCGCGAAGGTGTCGAACGCGCTCGCGGAGCACCAGGACGACATCCGCCGCGGAGCCCGCAGTGTGGCGCGGGCCGCCGAGGACGCCGACGACTGGGAAGGTTCCTCGAAGGACCGCTTCGACGCCACCGTCACGACCATCCCGACGGCAGCACGCCGTGTCATCGCCCGCCTCGACGCGGCCATCGACGTGCTCGACGTCTACGCCGACCGGGTCCAGCAGATCCACGACGAGGCCGAACGCATCCGACGGTCCCGGTTGACCAACGCGATCGACACCGCCGCCAACGTCGTCGCGCTCGGCGCGGCGAAGGCCGTCGCCGCCAGCGAGGACACGACCGAGGCGGACCGCAGGACGGTCGATCGGCTGCGGTCCGACGCCGATGACCTCGCCGCCATGGCTTCGCGGCTGCAGGACGAATGGGATGCACTCGTCGAACGGCGAGCGATGGCCGACCGCACGGCGGCCGCGGGACTGTCCGACCAGGACGTCCTCGGTCCAGCCCTCTCGTCCGGCGCAGCCCTCGGGGTGATGGCTGATGTCGACTTCCTCGCCGCGCTCGCACGGATGCCACCCGAGGTGCTCACAGCCCAGGACGCCACGGTCGCCGAGCGGCTCGCGGGCATGTCGCCGGACACCGTGCAGGCGTGGTGGAACAGCCTCGGAGAGCGCGGCACCGCCGGGCGGCACTCGGCGGCGCAGGACGCACTGATCACAGCGTTGCCGGTCGTGATCGGGAACCTCGACGGCCTGCCCTACTGGGCGCGGGACCAGGCGAACCGGCTGAGCGCGCAGCAGGCGTACGCGGCGGCGAAGGAAGCGGTGACCGCCGCGGAGGAGCAGCGCCGAACGGCGGTCGGGTGGGCGGCCCGGGCTGCCGCCGATCGCGCGCTGGACGACGCGCTCGCACGCGAGAAGGACCTCGGCAACTTCCTGGCCGGAGCGCGCAAGGAGCTCGGCCTGACGGTCGACGTCCCCCGGCAGATGGTGTCGTTCTCGCCGGGCCATCCGCCGCTCGGCGCCTTCTCCGTCGGCGACCTCGACAGCGCCGACAGCGTGTCGTACCTCGTGCCGGGCATGGGGAGCGGACTCAAGGACACGACGCAGTACATGTCGGCCGCCTCGCACGTCGTCGCGCTGCACCAAGCGCTCGTCCCACCGCCGGACACCGCGATGGTCGCCTGGATCGGGTACGAACCACCACCCGACCTGCTGACGACCGGCAACACCGGGGTGTTCGGCGAGCGGTACGCCGAGGCGGGCGCGCGGAACCTGGCCGCCGACCTCCGAGGGTTCCGGGCCACGCGACCGGACGCACAGCTCAACGTCGTCGCGCACTCCTACGGTTCGACGACCGCCGCCATCGCCCTCGCCGATTCGCCGGAGCTCGGTGTGCACTCCTTCGTGACCCTCGGGTCCGCCGGCATCCCGGCGAGGGTGCCCGACGCGGCCGCGACCCACGCCGACCACATGTACGCGGCGCAGGCAGCGGAACGGTGGGACGTCGCCTACATCGGCCGGAAGTACAGCGTGCCGCACCGGTCGGATCCGGCGGGCGGGTTCGGAGCGACACCGATCGACACGTTCGCGGGGAACCGGGTGAACGTCCACGACCTGACGGTGCACAGCGACTCGGACCACGGCTACCTCGACCCAGGGACCGGGTCTCTGCTGACCACTGCCCGGGTGACGCTACCGTGAGGGCTGTGCGTCATGCTCCGATCGGCAGGCGGTCCGCCACGGTGGCGATCCTGCTGTCCGTCGCAACCGTGCTCGCCGCCTGCGCGGCAGGAGGGAAGACCATGACCCCGGAAGAGACGCAGCACGACGCGCTGATGTTGCTCGAGCAGACCACGAAGACGACCGACCTCGCCTGGTCATCGCCCGGCGAACCTGTGAGCAAGACATGCTCCGACGGCGTCCGGTACCAGTACATGGTCCACGCCCCGATCGCCTCGGAACAGCGCGAACTCGCCGACGGTCTGTCCGATGTCTGGCGCTCCGCGGGACTCCACGTCGAGCGGAGTGAGGAGGACTTCGGCGAGGAGTACGGGGTCGTGTACGCGGCGACCGCCAAGGCGGACGGGAAGGCCGGCGCAGCGTACGAGATCACGAACGGCAACGTCCTGGTCTACGTGGAGTCGCGGTGCGTCGCCGGTGCGGCGGACGACGAGTGAGGGCAGCCGCGTTCAGCGCATCCGGGTGGACGCGATGCCGCCGTCGACGTCGACCGTCCCACCGTGCAGGAATGCCGCCTCGGCGGACACGACCCAGCGCACCGCCCGTGCGATGTCCACCGGCTGGACCGGCACCCCGGCTGGCGTGCCCTGCGTCATCGCGGCGAGGACGTCCGCCGAGTCCGCGTTCCCCGGTGTGGCCGTCGCGCCCGGCGCCACCGTGACGACCCGGACCCCGCGAGGCCCGTACTCCGCGGCCCACGCGCGGGTCAGCTGCTCGACTGCGGCCTTCGTCGCCGGGTAGAGCGCCATGAACGGCACGCCGACCCGGGCCATCCACGAGCCGATGTTCACGATGTTGCCCGAGCCGTGGTCGGCCATCGTCGGGGCGAGCGCACCGACGAGGACGTGCGGTGCCCGGACGTTCGTCGCCAACAGGGCGTCGACGGTGTCGTCGTCGAGCGACTCGGTCGGTCCGCCCGGGTACACGCCGGCGTTGTTGACGAGGACGTCGACGTGACCGCCGAGGCGCTCCCGCGCGGTGGCCGCGAGGGTGCGGACTTCGGCTGCGCTGACGGAGAGGTCAGCGACGAGCGGGACGGCGCGGCCGCCCAGGCGTTCGATGTCCTCGGCGACCGCGCGCGTGCGGTGCTCGTCACGACCGTGGACGGCGACCGTCATGCCGGCCGCGGCGAGTTCGCGGGCGATGGCCTCACCGATACCGCTCGAGGCTCCGGTGACGAGGGCGGTCCTGGACTCCGTTGCTGTACTCATGCTCCGATCGTCGGTGCCGAGCGGCGCTGCGACCTTGCCCGTTCCCGCGGGAAGCTTGCCGGATCCCGTGCGGAGGCCGTCCTGTTCCCCGAGGACGCACCTCGCCGCCTAGGTTGGGATGGTGGACGACCTCACTGCGCAGCACCTCGACCGGGCGGCGGCGATCGCGTCCGAGCACGCCGCGGCGCTGCGGTCCTCCTCCGCCGTCGACGTTCCCGCCCGCCCCGGATCCGCCCGCCACGCCACCACCCTCGGGCTGACCGTGTCCCGTGTCCACGGGCCCACCGGACTGCTCGACCTCCGGTACGTCCCGTCGCTGTCGGTCGTCCTCCGAGGGCGCAAACGCTCGATCGTCGGTGACGACGACCAGGAGTGGGGCCGCGACCGGTTCATCATCACCCCGGTCGACCTGCCCGTCGTGGCCGGGGTGATCGACACCGCGGGTGACGCCGGGTTCGTGTCCGCCGTGTGGAAGCTCGACCCGGTCGTCGTCGGCGAGGTCGTCGCATCGATGTCCTCCAGTACCCATGCGAGCCCAGAGCCGCTGCCTCGCCTCGGCACCTGGACCGCACCGCTCGCCGACGCGTTCGCACGCCTCCTCGCACTGCTCGACGCGCCGGAGGACATCCCGGTCCTCTTCCCGCTCGTCTCCCGCGAGGTCGTCCTCCGTCTCCTCCAGACCCCGCAAGCACCGCGCATCACCGCCGCACTCGGCGGCACCGGCCCGACCGTCGTCGCCAGGGCGACCGCACTGCTGACCGGCCGGATGCACGAGCCGTGGTCCATGGACCGACTGGCGCGAGAGCTGCGGGTCAGCGAGTCCACCCTCTTCGCCCGCTTCAAGGACGCGACCGGCATGACGCCCGCCCAGTACCTCAAGCGCTCCCGGCTCGGCGAGGCCCGCCGACGCATGGTCCTGCACGGGGACACCGCCGCACGCGCCGCCTCGGCCGTCGGCTTCCGGAGTGCGTCGCACTTCTCGCGGGACTACCGGCGCGCGTACGGGCGGCCGCCAGCGGCGGATGCCGTCGCGGCGCGGGAGCAGCTGCCATTGGCGCCCGCCGTGTAGTCCGGTCCTCCGTCTCGCGCCCGGGCAGGTCGCGGACACGGCGCGGGTCGGACTGGAGGCGCGGTGCGGGCTGGTGCCGCGCCTCCAGTCCGAGTCCTGGTCACCTCGTAGGCTCAGCGCATGTCCGCGCACCGTCCGCCGTTCGACCCCGCCACGCTGACCGTCCGGCAGCTGCTCGCTTCTTCGGTGGCTGTGATCGACGAGCTGATCCGGCGCGGACTCGTCCGGACGCGCAACTCGCCGCTCGGGGACCTCGCGGAGAGTCTTGCGTTGCGAGCGTACGGCGGCGAACTCGCGCCGAACTCGGAGAAGAGCTTCGATCTCCGGACCGCCGACGGGCGCCGGCTGCAAGTGAAGGCGCGCCTCGTGCGGTTCGAAGACAGACGATCGCAGAACTTCTCGGCATTCCGGTCGTGGGACTTCGACGCCGCACTGTTCCTGCTCTTCGATGCGACGAACTACGATCTCGCCTGGGCGCGTGAGGTCGGGCGAGCGGAGACCGAAGCGTTGGGACGGCGGGTGGAGCACACGAACTCGTACGCGATCCTCGTGCGGCAGGCGGAGGCTGCGGGCATCGACGTCACGGGGCGCCTTCGTGACGCCTACGAGGAGATCGACGGGGTCGAGCGAACGGCGGGCTGACGAGCGCCGCTGGACGCCGACGCTGGGAGATCGTCCGGTCGCCGCTTCGGTGATCGTCATCGGACGCACGACTCCGCCTTGGTCGATGGGGACGGAACGCGGACTCGTGGTTGGTGGGGAGCGGCGGATCGGTGGTCGGTTTCGGGAGCGCGTCATTCGTGTGCGCCGCTGAAGCGCGGATCGAGCCTCTCCATGGCCGTTCGAGATGACCGAGTGATGCTGTCCCACCGATGGAGCTCCCGCTCGATCCTCGCCGCCGAAGTGCGTGGATCCCCGTGTTCCCAGAAGCGCAGCACCTTCCATCCCTCGGACACGAGGATCGCCTCGTTCCGCGCATCCCGCTGCCGGTTCGCCAGCAGCTTCCGACGCCACAGTTCGGCGTTGGCCTTCGGCAGGTGCGCGTGCTGCTCGCATTAGTGCCAGAAACACCCATCGACGAACACCGCGATCCGGGCGCGTGGAAAGACCAGGTCGGGCCGCACTCGACAGCGCTTGCTCACCGGCCGATCCACGAAGAAGCGTCGCCCGCGGCGGTGCAGCTCTCGTCGCAACGCGAGCTCTGGCGCCGTGTCTCGCCTGCCGAAGCGCGCCATGTGCCGTCGACGTGCTTCGTCAGCTTCCCATTGCTCCATCGTGAGCAGTGTCCGCGGTCGAAGGAGCGTCCGACGCTTGGAGCAAACGGGCTGTGGTCGATCGGCGGACGGAGCTGAATGTGCAGGAACGACGGCGCTACGGACGATCTGCTCGCCGGTACGTCGCCGCAGGCTTCCCCGGCCCCTCCGCCCGCTTCTCCTCCGTCGCCACGAGCCCGGGCAGCATCGCCCTCCGGAACGAGTCCGGCTGCAACGCCCGCCCCGCCACCGCTTGGTGCACCCGCCGCAGCTCGGTCATCGTGAACGGCTCGGCCGCGAGCCCCCGCGGGTCCGGCGCCGCACCGTAGACCGCTCGCAAGGAGGCCACTGCGAATGCCACGATCTCTTCGTGCCCGTGCACCATCCCCGTCGCGTCGTCGACCGGCACGAGCCGCGCCCGCGAATCATCGAGCCCGGCGGACAGCGACGAAGCGGGCACGACATCGAGGTGCGCCACCGACAGCACCCACCCCCGACTGTCCCGCGAGGGGTCGTCGAACACGTGCAACTGCGACGGTGCCAGCCCGGTCACGCCGGCCTTGTCGGCGAGCGACCGCAGTACCGCCGAGGCCAACCGCTCACCCTCGTGCACGAACGTCCCCGGCAGTCGCCAGTCCCCGTCCACTGCATCGCGCACCTGCAGCACCGACAGCGGTTCCCGCACAGGCACGGTGAGGACCGCTGTGTCCACAGCGACGGACGGCCGTGGGTAGTCGACAAGACGCTTGCCGGCAGGATCGCGGTACTCGGGCGTGCTCACGATGACGAAGTTTACGCACCCTTGCGTAAACCTCCACACCGTGCAACAGTTGTGGCTCATTAGCGCACGATCGCGCAAAACCGTACCGGAAGGCGAACGGCCATGAACCCCACCACCCGCGACCGCGCGATCGGCGCCGTCCTCGGCTCCGCCGCCGGGGACGCCCTCGGTGCCGGCTACGAGTTCCGTCCCCCCGTGCCCGAACCCACCCCGATCCGCATGGTGGGCGGCGGCTCGTTCGGTTGGGCACCAGGGGAGTGGACCGACGACACGAGCATGGCAGTCCCGATCCTCCGAACGCTCGCCCGCGGCCTCGACCCCGCCAGCGAGGCCGCGCTCGACGGCTTGGTGGCAGCCTGGGCCGACTGGGCGCGAGACGCGCCCGACGTCGGCATCCAGACGCGCAACGTCCTCACCGGCCTGGAGGCACGGATCGCCTCCGCTTCACGCGCCTCGGCCCGGCAGGAACACGAGTACACGGGCCGATCGGCGGGCAACGGCTCGCTCATGCGGACTGCGCCGCTGGCGCTCGGGTACGTGACGGGTGCGGCCGACGAAGAGCTCCGACTGGCCGAGGCCGCTCGAGCCGTCAGCGACCTCACGCACTACGAGTCCGACGCGGGGGACGCGTGCGTCCTCTGGTGCGTCGCGATCCGGAAGGTCATCCTCACCGGCGAGCTCGACATCATGGCTGGCCTGGACCTGCTGGACCTCGACAGACGGCGGATCTGGGTGGACCGCATCGTCACAGCGGAGCACTCGGAGCCGGTCGACTTCACGGACTCGAACGGCTGGGTCGTCTCGGCGTTCCAGGCGGCCTACGCGGCGGTCAAGCGGAGCACGAGTCTCGAGGACGGTCTCATCAGCGCTGTCCGTACGGGCAACGACACGGATACCGTGGCGGCGATCGCGGGTGGCCTGGCGGGAGCGCTCTACGGGGCGAGCGCTCTGCCAGGTGAGTGACGGGCGCTGCTGCACGGCTGGCCGGCCCTCCGCGCCGACGACCTCGTCGCGCTGAGCGAGCAGGCCCTGATCGCTCACGCCGCCGCCATGTGATGCCCGCGCTGGGTCGGTGCGCTCGATGTCGGAGGGTTCGCTGGGGGGACCCTCCGCCACCTAAGGGGAAGGCGTCGTCTCGGGAATGAACGCGCGAAGGCGCGGTGGGATTCACTCTCGAGGCTGCCCCCGTTCGTCGTGATGATCGGATGGGCCGGCTCGCGCTGACCCGCCAGCCCCGGCCGATGCGCCGGGTTTAGACTTCTACCGGGTTGATGGGGGAAGGGGCAGCCTTGGGGGACCTGACGATTGATGCGTCGGTGATGCACTCAGTTGCGTCGAAGGCGAAGACCGCGGCGGCCGAGTTCAGTTCGGAGCGTGCGCTCTCCGGGACGGACAGCGGATGCCTCGGATCCGATCTGGTCGCGTCGGCGTTCGGGTCCTCGGCGCGGGCGCAGGACGCGATGGTTCGTTCGCTTCGTGAGGATGCCGACGCGTTGAGCCAGTTCGTACAGGATGCTGTTACGGCGATGGAGGAGACGGACGCGGGTTTGGCGGGGAAGCTGCAGTGACTGCCGATCCGACAGCTGGCGATCCGGACGGTATCCGCCGCCTCGCACGCTTGCACACGCAGCACGCTGACGCTGTTCGTGCGGGGGCTCGGCACGTGGTGAACGCTGCAGAGGCGGCGCAGTCCGGATGGCACGGGAAAGCGCAGGAGCGCTTCGTCGCGGTCGCGGCGACCGTGCCCGCGAGTGCGCAGCGCACCGCAGCCCGGCTCGATGCTGCTGCGTCAGCATTGGACTCGTACGCACGCGAGGTCCAGCAGATCCAGGACGAAGCGCACCGTGTAAAGACCGCGCAACAGAACACGGCGGATGAGGTTGCAGCGAACGCCCGCGCAATCAGTGAGGCGACCGCGACCGTTCAGAGCGCGGACGCGGTGGAGTCCGACACGGCGAGGCTGCACCAGCTGCAGAACGGAGCGGCGAGCCTTGCCGGGCTGCAGGGGCGGTTGTCGGTGCAGTGGGAAGAACTCGTGATGCGGCGCGTTGCCGCTGATCGTCGTGTTGCGTCCGCTCTGGAAACTCCGGAGGTCGTCGGCAAGCTCAAGTCGGCCGCGGCCGTGGCGAAGATGAGTGACGGGCAGTTCCTCACGTGGCTCGGCACGCTCGACAAGGAGTCGATCGCCGCGTTGCAGGACGATCCGACGATTGCCACCCGCATGGCGCGGATGGACGCGAAGGAAGTGGCGGCCTGGTGGAGAGCGATGTCGGGGCAGGAGGGTGCGCACGCTCCCGAGCAGGACGCGTTCGTCGCGGCACTTCCCGCGGTGATCGGGAACCTCAACGGTGTCGGCTACTGGGCGCGGGCGCGCGCGAACGAGACTGTGCTCGCCGAAAAGCTCGGCGAAGCGAAGCAGAAGACGTCGTACTGGGAGAAGCAGTTGAACACCGCCGGGAGCCCAGGGGCTGCTGCAGCTGCGAGAGCACAGCTCCAGATCTGGGAACGGCAGCGCGATGGCTACCAGAACGTTCAGAGGACGTTGGACCAGAAGGCCGTCTCCCTCATCTCGCTCGTCGATGACCGCCCGCCGTTGGCGCAGATCGTCGCCGGCGACATGGACACCGCGACGCATGTGACGTACATCGTGCCCGGAATGAACACAGCGACGTACCAGGACGGCACGGTTCTCGACTATGCGACGATCGCGAACGGGCTGCGCCGGCAAGAGGCGCTGGTCGCAAGCGCCCGAATCAATGACGTGGCTGTCGTATCGTGGATCGGCTATCACGGCCCGATGGCGGATGACCTGTCGTTCGCGTCGGTCGTCGCGAACGGGCGTGCCCAAACGGGAGCTCATGCCCTCACCGCGGACCTAGACGGCTTCGACGCCGTCCGGGCTGCGTCCGGCAAGGACGCGGATCTGTCCGTGGTCGCGCACTCCTACGGAACGAACGTCGCGACGATTGCGCTGACGAAGACCCACGCCGACCATGTTGTTCTCCTCGGTTCCGCCGGGGTCACGGATGTTGCGCCCAACGCTGACGCACTCCACGTTCCGAAAGGCGAAGTGTTCGCGAGCCAAGGGGCGAAAGACGGGTGGGCGGTCACCGGTCAGAACCTCTCCGGTCGGCAGGACCCGACTGACCCGTCTTGGGGCGCCCACGACTTCAGTTCCGAGACGCAAGGGACTGGTGCGGATGCGCTGCGCGGCATCACCCATCACGGCCCGTACGACGGTCAAGAAGGCAACGACGACGGCCGGTACTCGTACTTCGACAACGGCACGACCGCGCAGTACAACACCGCCCGAGCAGCGATGGGGCTCGGCGATACGATCCCTGAAGAGGGCGCGCCATTTGATCGCATGCGGCAACAGACGAAGAACGATTGGTTCATGTACGAGTGGCAGACAGGACTCACCGGTGATCCGACACTGTAAGCGCGGCGCTCTCGGCCCCGCCATCGCGATCTCGGTGGCACTCATCGTGACCGGCTGCGCAGGATCGGACCCGTCGGACAACGCAACCAAGGACTCGGCAATGACCCCCGAACAAGCCCATCAGAACGTCATCGACGTGTTCGACACGATCAAGAGCGTTGTCGGCGACGACGGATGGGATGACGATTTCGAGTCATCATGGGGTGCCTGCCAGTCGAAGTCCGGCAGTTCCCAGTTCAGCCTGTACGCGGCACGCCGGTCACCGCTGGATGCCTCGCCGGATGCGGTGACGAAACGGGTCGCCGCCGCGCTCGAAGCCTCCGGCTATGACAACGTCCGTGTGCAGCACGACACGACGTTGCGACCACCGCGGACCGTGATCGGGTATCCGAACGGGTACAACGGGGGCACGGCGGAGGACGGGTTCGGCATCCAGTTCCAGTCCGGCACGGACTACGCCGCCACGATCATCTACGGTCACTGCGTACCGGGTGACCCGCCGAAGCTCGGCACCCCGCTGAACCCGAGCCCTACGGATCTCCCGTAGTGCATTCGCCGCTGTGAGTCGTCGCGAAGACCGATGGTTCGCCCCGGGGCTCTCTTGCGCACTCTTCGCGGCCCTCCTCGCGGGTCGTTCGGGCACCGGAGCACATGTCCCCGGGAGCGAGGAAACAGCCATGACGGTGCAGGAGTCACATCAGCATGCGCTTGACGTTTTCTGTTCGAAACTGACCCCGGCTTCGTCGGGGTCAGCATCTACGGGAATTGCCTGCCCGAAGACCCACCCGAGCTCGGCACACCTCTGAACCCGCGCCCGACGGATCTCCTGTGGAAACGGTCAACGGGTCGTGGAGGAATGAAAGAAAGGAATCACGGGTGACCCCACGCTGTAGACGCTTGACACTGATGGGCGCATTCGTCGCCTCTGCATTGCTCATCTTGACCGCCTGCTCCGACACCGGTCCGCATGCCCCTGCGAGCAAGAACTCCTCGATGACCCCGGAACAGTCCCACGAAAACGTGATGAGCATCTTCCGAGCGGTGAAGTCGGTCGTCGGCGAAGAAGGGTGGGAGGCGGGAACTCAATCGAGCTGGTTGGGGTGCTCGTCGAACGGCGAGGACGGCGCTCAATTCACGCTCACGGCAATCCGCAAGCATCCGCTGCCCGCAGCAGCCGACGACGTGACTCGACGTGTCGCGAAGGCGTTGAAGACCGATGTGGGGTTGGACGGTGTTCCCGTCCAGCACGACGACACGTTGCGACCTCCGCGAACCGTCGTCTCGTACCCGAACGGCTACAACGGCGGGACTGCGGCGGACGGGTTCGGGGTGGAGTTCCAGTCCGGCACGGACTTGGCGAGCCTCCTCGTGTGGGGACACTGCGTTCCGGGCAATGTGCCGAAGCTCGGAACCCCTCTCAATCCGCGCCCCACCGATCTTCCGTAGGGGCTTTCTGCAGAGAATAGGTCGCTCGGGAGGGCAGGCGCCTTCCGACACGGGAGGCAATTCATCCGCGAACTCGGCATCGCTTGTCGTCGTTGCGCCGCTCGTCACGGCGTGCAGACCAGTCCGCAGGGTCCCGCCAGCGAGGGCGCGACCGTGGACATCGAGCATTCCCGCCACGACGTTCTCGACCTCGTCGCTGCGCAGGACACCTGCCCAACTCGGCGGCGACGCCTAAGCTGCTGAGGTGCTGCCCTCGATCACCGTCCTCTGGTCCTTCGCACTCGTGGTGGCTGTGCTCACCGTGACCCCCGGCCTCGACACAGCGCTCGTGCTGCGGAGTGCCGCACTGGGCGGCCGTCGACGAGCGTGGGGCGTCATCGCAGGCATCCAGACCGGCACCATGGCCTGGGGTGTGCTCGCGGCCGCTGGGGTGAGCGCCATCCTGCTCGCCTCCGAGCTCGCGTACGACGTGCTCCGCTTCGTCGGAGCCGCCTACCTCGTGTACATCGGCGGCCGGATGCTCTGGTCGGCGATCCGCGGTGGCTCGTCGCACGACGCCGAGCAGCCGGCGACGGGGACGACGGACTCGTTCCTCGGCGGGTGGCGGCAGGGCACGATGACGAACCTGCTCAACCCCAAGATGGGTGCATTCTACGTCGCGCTGCTGCCGCAGTTCATCCCTGCCGGGGCGCCCCAGATCACGTGGGGCATCGCGCTCGCCGGCGTGCACGTCGTACTCGGCGCGGCTTGGCTGACGCTGCTCACCCTCGTGGCCCAGCGGTTCCGCGCGTGGCTGTCCAAGCGGCGGGTGGCGCGGACGATCGACGGCGTCGCGGGCGTCGCGATCGTCGGGTTCGGCGCACGGATCGCCCTCGAGGGCACGTCACGTTGACGGGCGCTCCTGCTGACCGCGGCCGGCAGGGCTCGCCGCCGGGATCCGCTGGCCGAGCGGTTACGTGCGCGGCTTCGGGAGCAGCATCGTGAGGGGACCCTGCAGGAGGAGCAGCAGAACCCAGTAGAGCCCCACCGACGGGAAGACCAGGGACAGCACGAGCGCGAGCGCGAGCAGTCCGGCGGCGATCGGTCCACGTCGCGAGTCGCCCAGCGGGCTCGACAGCAGTTCGGGCGAGCGGCGGAGCTCGAACTCGATCAAGGACAGCGTCACACTCGTGACGACCATGGTGCCGATATAGAGCGCGTGCGCCACGCGGTCCCCGCCCGAGCTCGTGTTGAGCAGGTTCGCGGCGAAGGGCAGGAACACGATGCTCACGAGCCAGACGAAGTTCAGCTGGACCAACCGCCGGTTGTAGGAGCGGACGTGTTCGAAGGCCTGGTGGTGCAGGGTCCAGAAGCGCGCGATGACCCAGAACGTGACGAAGAACTCGATGAGCGCCGGCCAGTTCTTCCGCAGTAGCTCGCCGGCGCTGTGGTGATCGGACAGCTCGCCGGCGATGTCGACCAGCGGCAGGATCAGGATGGTGATCGCGATCGCGACGGTCGCGTCGGAGAAGTTCACCAGGCGGTCGAGGCCGCGCTCCGTCCGTGCCTGCTCGGTCATGGCCAGAGTCTATGAGCGTGCCTCGGTGGCCGTAGCATCGGCACGTGACTGACGACGTGACGCCCGGCCGGTACCGCCACTTCAAGGGCGGGGAGTACGAGGTCGTGCTCGTCGCGCGGGACGTCGAGACTGAGGAGCCCGTTGTCGTGTACCAGGCGCAGTACGGCGAGCGGGGGCATTGGGTGCGGTCGCAGGCGGACTTCACGGCGTGGGTCTCGCGGGACGGCTACGAGGGGCCGCGGTTCGCGCCGCTGGCGCCCCGCTGATCAGGTCAGTCGACAGTGAGGATGGGCTCGGTACAGGGCGCACGACCCTCGGTCAGTCCTCGCAGCCGATGCCGTCGCCATCACGGTCGAGCTTCCGGGAGTAGCCGGGCTGGCCGACAGTGATCGGCGCGGCACCTGCGGCTCGAACAGCGTCGCAGTTCTCGTAGTACACGGATCCGCCACCGGACGCAGCAGCGGGTTGTGCTGCCGCATTCGCCGCAGCTGCGGCCGCCGCGGCGTCCGCAGCTGTCTTCGCGTCGGCAGCTGCCTTGGCGTCGGCAGCTGCCTTGGCGTCGGCGGCGGCCTTGGCGTCGGCGGCGGCCTTGGCAGCGGCGGCTTTTGCTGCGGCTGCCTCCTGCCGGGCCTTCTCCTCCGCAGCCTTCTTCGCAGCGTCGGCCTTCCGCTCTGCTGCCGCGTGTACTGCGGCTGCCGACGCCGACGCCGACGATGATGATGCGGCCGTCGATCCTGCCGCCTCGGGCGCGGCGGAACTGCATGCACTCAACGTGAGGATGATCGCCAACGCACCAGCGACCGCCCAGGGAGCGCGGTACTGCTTCAAAATGGGGGTCACGGTAGGGCTCCGATGAAAAACTAGTGAAGTTCTCAGTTTCTGTGCGCAGGCGCGCGAAGTCCATGCCCCCTTCGGGGGAGACCGGGGCAGGAACCGATCGACGGGGAATCCGTGTCGGCGGCCGCCCCTAGGCTCACACCCATGCAGATCGGCAGCGACGGGCACGTGCTGCTCAGCCCGAGCGACCTCTCCACCTGGGCCGCGTGCGAGTGGGCGTTCCTCCGCCGCATGGACACCAAGCTCGGCCGGGGCGAACCCCTGCCCGAGACCCACGACGACATGCTCGAGCGCACGGCCCGTCTCGGCGACCAGCACGAGCTGGACTACCTCGCGATCCTCAAGCAGACGCACCGGGTCGTCGAGTTCGACCGGCCCGAACCGGCCGGGTACGCACAAGCGGCGGAACAGGCGCTCGTGGCGATGCGGAACGGGGCCGACGTCCTGTACCAGCCGACCTTCCACGCCCCAGCCGCCGCGGATGCGCCGGGCTTCATCGGCTTCGCGGACTTCATCATCCGCAACGACCGTGGCGAGTACGAGGTGTACGACACGAAACTCGCCCGGCACGCCAAGATCAGCGCCCTGCTGCAGCTTGCGGCGTACGCGGAGCAGATGCAGGCGCACGGCATCCCCACCGGAACCCAGGTGCACCTCGTGCTCGGCGACCGGACCACGACAACGCACGATTTCGCCGACATCGCGCCCGTGTACCGGACGCAGCGCGCCGAGCTGCAGCGTGTCATCGCGGAGCGCCTGGCTGCGGACGAACCGCTCGCGTGGGGTGATCCGCGGTACGGCTCCTGCGGTCGGTGCGACGTCTGCACCACCCAGGTGGAGGAGCACCGCGACCTCGTCCTCGTCGCGGGCATGCGACTCGATCAACGGACGAAGCTGATCCGGCAGGGGCTGCGGACGATCGACGACCTGGCGGATCGCACCGCGGCCGTGCCGGGCTTGTCCCGGTCGACCCAGGATCGGCTGGTGCGTCAGGCGCGCCTCCAGGTCGGCACGGAGCACGCGCGAAACGCGGCCGAGCACGCGGGAAACGCGGCCGAGCACGCGCGACGCGACACGGAGCACCCTCGACCCGACACCGGTCACGTGACCAAGCCGCTCTTCGAGGTCCTCGACCCGCACGCCCTCGACGCGATCCCGACACCGGACCCGGGCGACGTGTTCTTCGACTTCGAGGGCGACCCGCTGCACACCGAGGACGGCGTGCACTGGGGCCTCGACTACCTGTTCGGCCTCGTCGACGACCGGGCCGACTTCACCGCGTTCTGGGCCCACACGGTGCGCGATGAGCGGCAGGCGCTCGTCGACTTCCTCGAGTTCGTCCGCCAGCGCCGCGAGCAGTTCCCCGGCATGCACATCTACCACTACGCCGCGTACGAACGGACGCACCTGCTGTCCCTGGCGGCACGGCACGGCGTCGGTGAGGACGCGGTCGACGACCTGCTGCGCGCGGGCGTCCTCGTGGACCTGTACCCGATCGTCCGCAAGGCGCTCGTGGTCGGCAGCCACAGCTACTCGATCAAGAAGCTCGAGCCGCTGTACATGGGGGAGGACCTCCGGCTCAGCGACGTCACGAACGCCGCGGACAGCATCACCGCGTACGTCGACGCCATCGAGGAACTCCGGAACGGCGACCCCGCCGCGGGCCAGCACATGCTCGACGAGGTCGCCGACTACAACGCGTACGACTGCCGGTCCACGCTGCGGCTCCGGGACTGGCTGCTGTCGTTGCGGACCGACGCCGCGCCGGGCGACGCCGAGGTCGCGCTCGACGTGCCGGAGATCCCCGTCGAGCGCGAACCGAACCCGGTGTACGTGGCGCTCGCCGCCCAGCTCGACGACGTCGACGCGCTCGACCGGACGCCCGACCAGACGGCGCTGGCGCTCGCGGCCGCGGCGATCGACTACCACCGGCGTGAGGCGAAGACGTTCTGGCAGGACCACTTCGACCGGCTCCGGAACCCGGTGGACGACTGGGCGGACACGCGGGACGTCCTCATCGTGGAACGCGCATCGGTCGAGCGGGACTGGGGCACGCCGCCTGGCAAGCGCACGCAGTCGCGGGAGATCCGGTTGTCGGGGACGCTCGCGCCGGGTTCGCGGCTCCGGCCTGGAGGCGCGCCCCACCTCGTCTACGACGACCCGCTCCCGCCGTCGGTCACCTCGCCGGGCCCGGGCTCGAAGGGTGCGTCGGACCGCGCGCTCGTCCTCGACGTGCGTGACGACGGCGACGCGACGGAGGTCCTGCTGCTCGAACGGCTGCCGACCGGTGGCGAGCCGCACGACGACTTTCCGGTCGCCCTGGCCCCCTCGGCGCCGCCGCGCGCGAAACCTCAGCCCGAGGCGATCGCCTGGTGGGGGCAGTCGGTGCTCGACGAGCTGCCGTCGATGCTGCCCGATCCCGCCCTCGACCTGCTGCGACGGGTACCGCCGCGCGGTCCGATCGTTCCCGTGCAGGGCGACGACACGGTGTCTGCGGTGGTCGCGACGCTGCTCGGCCTCGACCGGTCGTACCTGGCGATCCAGGGTCCTCCCGGCACGGGCAAGACGTACGTCGGGTCGAACGTCGTGGCGCGGCTCGTCCGCGAGCACGGCTGGCGCGTCGGCGTCGTCGGGCAGTCCCACGCGACGAGTGAGAACTTCCTCGACGCCGTGATCGCCGCCGGGGTCCCCGCCGACCGGGTCGTCAAGGTACCGAAGAGCGGCGCCGACCCGGAGGAGGTCGAGGCCGCGGCGTGGACCCCCGCGAGGAACGGCGCCGCGATCGCCGCGTTCCTGTCGTCGTGCGAGGCCTCCGGTACCGGAGGGGTCGTGGGCGGGACGGCGTGGACGTTCGCAAACGAATCGACGATCGAGCGCCGCTCCCTCGACCTGCTCGTGGTCGACGAAGCCGGCCAGTTCTCGCTCGCGCCGACGATCGCCTCATCGGTCGCGGCGACCCGGCTGCTGCTCCTCGGCGACCCGCAGCAGTTGCCGCAGGTGTCGCAGGGGTCGCACCCGGAGCCGGTCGACGAGTCCGCGCTCGGGTGGCTCGCCGACGGCCAGCACGTGCTCCCGGACGCGTTCGGGTACTTCCTCGCCCGGACCCGTCGGATGGAACCCGCGCTCACGGCCTCGGTGTCGGCCCTGTCGTACGACGGGCAACTGACGTCGATGGCATCCGGCCGGCACCTCGACGACGTCGACCCCGGCGTGCACCCCGTCCCGGTCGTGCACGCGGGGAACACGACGTCGTCGCCGGAGGAAGCGGAGCGCGTCGTCGCCATCGCCCAGGACCTCGTCGGGCGCCGGTGGGTCGACGGCGATGTCACGCGGACGCTCACGGACGAGGACGTCATCGTCGTTGCGCCCTACAACGCGCAGGGGGCGGTGATCCGTGTGGCGCTCGACCGTGCCGGGCTCCGCGGGACCCAGGTCGGCACCGTCGACCTGTTCCAGGGGCGCGAGGCGGTCGTGTCGATCGTGTCCCTCGCGGCGTCGAGCGCTGCTGACATCCCGCGCGGGCTCGACTTCCTGCTCATGCCGAACCGGTTGAACGTGGCGCTGTCCCGGGCGAAGTGGGCGGCGTACCTCGTGCACTCACCCGCGCTCACCACGGGGCTGCCGCCCTCGATCGCAGGGCTGTCGCTGCTGTCGCGGTTCATCGAGCTCGTCGAACCCTGATCACGGAGTCGGGTGCCGTCATCCCACTTGAACGGTGCCGACCGTCGAGCTGTACGTCGCGACCGCGCCGAACCGTGCCCCGACGAGCGTGACAGCCCAGGACGAACCGTCCGGCGAGACCGAGTAGACGATCCGCGTGCCGTCCGGCACGGCGGCCAGGGATGATCCGCCAGCGGTCATGATCCGCTCTGGTGCAGAACCTCCCACCATGAGAGTCGACGGGAACGGTCCGCTCCCGAACGCCTGGTTCATGACGAACGCCAGCGATCCGGCACTCTGAGCCAGGGCGGACCGCTCCGCTTGAACAGTCGGGGGCGCAGAAGGCGCCGCGGGGACAGCCGCCTGACCTGCGCTCGCTCCTTGCGCAGCTGGCGCTTGACCGCCCGCCGAGCCCTGCGCCGCGGGGGCGGCGGCGGGTGTCGATGCAGACCGGGAAGGACTGGGCACAGTGGCACGGGGCGGTACGACCGATGCTGCGAGGTACGAATCGCCACCCACGGTCGGGAAAGACAGGGCCGGAAGCCGCACTCCGACGCCGACGAGCATCGCAGCGATGACGGCGTACGCCATGAGCGCGGTCCCCGCCGTGCCGAGGATGGCGCCACCCCGACCGAATGCGCGAACAGTCGCCGAACCCCAGCGTGACACCTTGACGGCCTTCACCCCGAGGACGATTGCCGTGATGCCGATCGTGGACACGATGAAGCCGGACTGGATACCGGCTCGTTGCGGCTCGAAGACCGCGATCACCATGCTGCCCGCACCGAGCAGCATCGCGAGGGCGGCCCACGCCCAGGGCCGGGTCGGGCGCCGCACGGTCCCGGTGTTCAGGAACGGCGAGGCCCCTCGTCGTCCCGGTCGCGGGCGAGTCGGGTACTCGGGAGGGGACCAGTCTCGTGGCCCTGAACCGCCCAACGGCATCGTCGTCCCCCTGATCGTCGACTGACAGCACTCCAGTGTTGTCGTGCGCGAAGAATCGAGGGATCCCCAGAACTGGGAGGGTGTCGTCGCTTCGAGAGCACGAGCGTCGACGGTACGGTCCTGTCGTGATCGACTTCACCAACGGCTCCTTGTTCAAACTCGCGCAGTGTGATCCGGCCGAGATCGTGCCGCAGATTGCCGGCCTGCTCCTCGACGGCGAGCAGGTTCTCGTGGCGGCGAAGACCATCCGGGACTTCGTCGTCTTCACTGACAAGCGCATCATCGCCGTCAACGTCCAGGGCATCACCGGGAAGAAGCGTGACTTCAGCTCGCTGCCGTACGGGAAGATCCAGGCCTTCTCCGTCGAGACGGCCGGCACGTTCGACCTCGACGCGGAGCTCGAACTCTGGTTCAGCGGGCTCGGCAAGGTACGTTTCGAGTTCAAGGGCAGGTTCGACATCACCTACTTGGGCAAGCTCATCGCCCACCACGTCCTGTGAGCTACTCACCTCGTCCGCGGTACCCGCACGAGGCGCCGTACGTGCAGCAGCCCGGGAACGGGTTGGCTGTGGCAGCGCTCGTGCTCGGGATCTTCGGTTTCCTGGTGACCGGCGTGCCGTTCTTCATCGGCTTGCTGCTCGGCGGGATCCCGGACGTGCTGGCGATCATCTTCGGCATCTGCGGCATCATCCGGGCGAATCGAGTGCGGCGCGGGGCGGCAATGGCGGTGACGGGGCTTGTCCTGGGTGCTCTCGCCTTCATCAGCATCTTCTTCGGCGCGGGGACCTTCTGGTGATGCGTCGGACGCGGTGAACCATCAGGAGCGCCGGTCCGCGGAGCGCCCGCCCCTGAACGAGGGCTGGTCCGGTCCCCGCGGTCCTGGAACGGTGGGGGCATGGGGGAAGCACGAGGTGGCGCTCCGCTGACGCTCCGGGCACGCAAGCCCGGGTACGCGGTCATGCAGGAGTGCCTCGCGATCCAGGCCGGCGCTCCGGCACGCTCACGGTGGCAGCGGTTCTGGGGCCACGATCCGCTGCACGACGACGCCCGCTCGTGGTTCAAGGGAGCGATCGGGGAGCGCGACGTCGCCCGTGCACTCGACGCGCTCGGTCCCGGGTTCACGGTGCTGCACGCCGTGCCGGTCGGGAAGCGGTCGACCGACATCGACCACGTCGTGATCGGTCCGACAGGGGTGTTCTCGATCAACACGAAGAACCACTCCGGGCAGGACGTCTGGGTCGGCGGTCGCACGTTCCTGGTGAACGGGCAGCGGACCCCGCATGCCCACCGGGCGCTCACCGAGGGCGAGCGGGCCACCGCCCTGCTGTCCGCAGCGGCCGGTGGGCCCATCGTCGTGCAGCCGGTCATCGTGGTCGCGGCAGCGCGGGTCCGCTTCGGCGAGAAGCAGCCGGCCGTCGTCACGTTGACGCCAGAGCAGGTCGGTCCGTGGATCACCGGGCTGCCCCGGGCGCACTCGGACCAGGCGGTGCGGTACCTCTCCATGCTCGCTGAGGAGCGCGGGACGTGGCACGTGGATGCGGTGGTCCTCAACGACACGCTGCGTCACGTGCAGCGGTTCGAACGACTCGAACGGGAGATCGCCGAGGCGCAGCACCGCCGCCGGCTGCTCCGGACGGGCCGCCGTCTCGCGGTGCTGGCGGTACCGGCCGGAGCGTTGCTCGGCTACTGGTGGGCCACGGCGCTCACCGCACTCGGAGCCTGAACCGCGCGATCTGGAGGAGCGCGAATGCCTGCGGCGCGGTGCGTTGCTCAGCCGTCCCAGCAGCTTGCCACGCCTGCCGGAGCTGCGCCGCGCCTCCAGGCTGCACCCGGGCACTGGCCAGTCGGCGGGCAGATCCCCGGAGCGTCGAGGTGGATAGAGTGCTGTCCCGTGGGGATGCTCGGGATCGTGTCGGACGGGACCCGGCGGCACGCGGTCCTGCTCGTCATCGGTGCGGTGATCGCACTCGCGGCCGTGGGGGAGATCGCGTACCTGACACTCGCACCAGCACCGGACTGGGGCGACGGCATCACCGGTGTGGTGTCGGCGATGGCGGCCGCGGGCCTGGTGACCGGACTCCGGTACAACCCGTTGAACGACGTGGTGACACGCAACCGCCGCGCTGCCGGAGCGCGGACCACGCGGCAGCTGCGACGGTCGTTCCTCGACCTCCTGCTGCTCGAGCTCATCGTGGTCGTCCTCGCGTTCCCGTTCGGTGTCGTCCTGGTGGTGCGCGACGGCGATCAGAGCGGGTGGTTCCTCTCCCTGGTGTTCGGGCTCCTCTCCGCGTGCGCCCTGCTGCTCGCCTGGCTCGTCGACATGCTCGTGGTGCTGCCCGTCGTGTCCCTCGTGGGCGCGCTGATCGGTGCGCGGGGGAGCAGCCGGGTCGCGGCGGCGGGCGGCGCGATGTTCCTCGCGATCGTGGCGTTCTCGATCGCGGTGGTCGTCGCGGTCCCGAGTGAGGACACCGGGTACGTCGGACGGACCGGCCGGTTGCTGCGGGCGGTGGGCGTGCTGGTCGGGCTACCGCTGGCGGCGACGCCGAACCCGGCGCTCCTGTGGTGCGCACGGCTCGCGCTGGTGGCGCTCGTCGCGTCGATCATCTGGTTCGCGCGTGAGGGGCGAGCCGCCCGACGGGAACGGCCCGTGTCCGGGCAGCGTCGCTGATCGTGGGGACCCGGCGGCGTCCGCTCAGCAGTGCTCGAGGATGCCGGCCATCGCGTCCCGTTCAGCGGGCGTGACCCACAGGTGGTACTTCGTCTTCACGGTGACCTGGTGCTCGATGTACGTGCAGCGGAACGACCGGTCCGCCGGCAGCCACGTCGCGGCGTCGCCGGAGCCCTTCTGCGAGTTGGACCGACCGTCGACGGCGAACAGGTTCTCCGGGTCGTTCGCCAGCGCCTCGCGGTCGGCCTGTGAGAGCCGCTGCGCTCCGGTCCGCCACGCGTTCTCGAGCGCGACCACGTGGTCGATCTGCACGAGCGTCGACGTCGTGTCCCCGCGCACGAAGTGGATCGTCGCCCCGGTGTACGGCGACACGAGCGCGCCGGTCAGCACGGTGCACGGCCCCCGGCGGGTGACCGCAGTGAGGTCCCGCGCGAGCACGTCGTTCCGGGTGTCGCACCCGTTCTGGTCGACGTCCAGCCAGGCGGTACCGAAGTCCCCGACGCGGTCGTACCCGGTCGCCGGGGCCTTGCCCTTGACGGGCAGGCGGGCGAGCAGGGCGCGTGCGGTCGCCGCGTCCTGGGCGTCGGTGGCCGGACGGGAGGCGCGGGTCGTCCCCGGCGCGCCGGGTTTCGTGGTGATGGTGGGTGCGTCCGTCGCCGCGGTGGGAGCGGGGGCGGCGTCGGCATCCGGCGCGAGCACCCCGGCGCTGTGCAGCGCGTACCCGCCGACGGCGAGTGCGAGGACGACGAGGACGGAGGTGAGGGTGGTGCGGGTGCGGCGTCGACGGGACGTCATGCGTGGGTGGTGCTCCTGGTGGTGCGGTGGTGCGTGCCGGACGGCCCCACGATCATGCCCGACACCGGCGACATCGCCCGTGACGTGAGCGGAGCGTCGGGGAGCACGGGTACCGTCGTGCGGGTGAGCAGCGCACTCCTCGTCATGGACTACCAGAACAGCATCGTCGAGCGACTCGGGAGCGAGGAGGGTCTGGCCGCGGCGACGGCAGCGGTGTCGGCCGCCCGCGAGCACGGTATCCCGGTGCTGTTCGTCCGGGTCGCGTTCCGCCCCGGCGCGCCCGAGGCCGCGCGGTCGAACCGGACGTTCGGCGGCATGCGCGAGCGCGTGGCCTCCCAAGCACCGGAGGCGACGGACATCCACCCGGCGTTCGGGCTGCGCGACGACGACATCGTCGTCACGAAGCGCCGTGTGAGTGCGTTCGCGGGCTCCGACCTCGAGGTGCTGCTCCGCGGCCTGGAGGTCCGGGAGCTGGTCCTCGCCGGCATCGCCACGAGCGGCGTCGTGCTGTCGACGCTGCGCCAGGCGGCTGACCTCGACTTCGGCCTCACCGTCCTCTCCGACGCGTGCGTCGACGGCGACGCCGAGGTGCACCGCGTCCTCACCGAGAAGGTGTTCCCGCGCCAGGCCGACGTGGTCACGGCAGCGGCGTGGGCGTCGTCCCTCTGAGGCTCCGCCGGACCACGGGGTAGACACGGACCATGACCGATCATGCGAACCCGTCCGTGTCCGTCACCGGTGGGTCGATGCCGCTCCTCGGCTTCGGCACCTGGCAGATCCCCGACGCCGAGGCGCCCGCTGCGGTGGGTGCAGCGCTGGAGGTCGGCTACCGCCACATCGACACCGCCACCGGCTACCGCAACCAGCGCGGCGTCGGGAAGGCGATCGCCGACTCCGGCCTCGCCCGCGACGACGTCTTCGTGACGACCAAGCTGCCGCCGGAGAACGCCGACCGCGTCCGGGAGACCATCGAGGAGAGCCTCGACCAGCTCGGGCTCGACCACCTCGACCTCTGGCTCGTGCACTGGCCGCCGAACGGCGAGGCCCGTCCGGACGTGTGGGAGCAGGTCGTGCAGGCGCAGGCCGACGGACTCACCCGTGCCGTGGGCGTGAGCAACTACTCCCTGGCGCAGATCGACGAGCTGGTGCAGGCGACCGGGACGACCCCGGCCGTGAACCAGATCAAGTGGAGCCCCGTCGAGTACGACCGGAGCGTCGCGGACGGGTTGCGCGACCGCGGCGTCGTCCTCGAGGGCTACAGCCCGTTCAAGGCGAGCAACCTGCAGGACCCGACGCTGCTCGACATCGCGAAGGCGCACGACGCCGACAGCGCGCAGGTCATCGTCGCGTGGCACGTCGCGCACGGGTTCGTGGTGATCCCGAAGTCGTCGAACCCGGAGCGGATCCGCTCGAACGCTGCCGGTGCCGCCATCGAGCTGTCACCGGACGAGGTCTCGGCGATCGACGCGCTCGGGCGCTGAGCACGGCGGACGGGAGGCGCGGTGCGGGCTCGCACCGCGCCTCACGTCCGTGCTGCGGTCGTGTCGCGGACGCCCGCGGCTCACTCCAGCAGTGACCGGATGTCGTCGGCCGTCAGGTCGTCGGCGAAGAGCGCGTCGTCGTCGATCATCGTCGAGAACAGCTCCGACTTCTTCGACGCCAGCGCGAGGACCTTCTCCTCGATGGTGTCCTCCGCGATGAACCGCTGCACGTTCACCGACCGGGTCTGACCGATGCGGTGCGTCCGGTCGACCGCCTGGTTCTCGGCGGCCGGGTTCCACCACGGGTCGAGCACGAACACGGTGTCGGCTTCGGTCAGGGTGAGCCCGAACCCGCCGGCCTTGAGCGAGATGAGGAACGCCGGGGCGGTCCCGTTCCGGAAGCGGTCGATGACCTCCGGGCGACGCCGAGTCGAGCCGTCCAGGTACTCGTACCCGATGCCGCGGTCGTCGAGCGCCGTGGCGACCATGCGGAGGAACGACGTGAACTGGCTGAACACCAGGGCACGGCGGCCCTCCGCGGCGAGTTGCTCGAGTTCGTCGAGCAACAGTTCGAGCTTGGCGGAGGGCGCCGGATCCGGAGCCGAACCGTCGACGAGTGCCGGCGACAGTGCCAACATCCGCAGCAGCGTCAGCGACCGGAACACGATCATCCGGTTGCGGGGGAGATCGTCGATGAGGTCGAGGACCTTGAGACGCTCCCGGTTCAACGTCGTCTCGTAGAGCGCGCGGTGCGCCGGGTCGAGCGTCACCCGGACGACCTGCTCCTGCTTCGGCGGGAGGTCGGCGGCGACGCTCTCCTTCGTCCGCCGGAGCATGAGCGGCCGGATCCGACGCCGCAGCCGTTCGGTGAGGTCCTTGCGGGCCTGGCCGCGGAGGTCGGGCGACGCGAGGGGCTTCACGTAGTCGTCGCCGAACCGCGACCACGAGGACAGCAGCCCCGGCGCGACGATGTGGAACAGCGCCCAGAGGTCGGTGAGCCCGTTCTCGAGCGGCGTGCCGGTCACTGCGAACTTCACCGGGGCGCGGAGGTCGACCGCGACCCGGTGCGTCTGCGACTGCGGGTTCTTCACGAACTGTGCCTCGTCGAGCACCAGGGCTGCCCAGGACAGGTCCGTGTAGGCGGGCGCGTCGAGCCGCAGCAGCGCGTAGCTCGTCACGACGACGTCGGAGGACGCCGCGGCCCGCGCCACCAGCGACGGGTCCTTCAGCGTCGTCGAACCGATCGTCGTCACGCGGAGCGAGGGCGTGAACCGTGCCGCCTCCGCCGCCCAGTTGCCGACGACCGACGTCGGCGCGACGACGAGGAACGGCGCGCCGTCCGGTGCACCCTGCCGGGCGGCCGCGATCGTCGCGAGCACCTGCAGGGTCTTGCCGAGCCCCATGTCGTCGGCGAGCACCCCACCGACGCCGTGCGCGAGCAGGAACGACAGCCACGCGTACCCGGCGTGCTGGTACGGCCGGAGCTCGGCGTGCAGCGACGCCGGGACCTCGACCGGACCCGGCGGTGTGGCGTCGAGCAGCCCGTTGGCGATCGCCTGCCACCGCTCGTCGTGCGCGGTCTCGTCGGCGAGCTGGTCGAACTCGGACCAGATGCCCGCCTGCAACGGCGTCACCGTCATCGGCTGGTCGGGTTCCCACTCGTCGAGGTCGCGGGCCTCGTCGATGAGCTCCTTCAACCGGTCGAACGCCGGGTCGGCGAGGGACAGGTACGAGTTGTCGACGAGCTTCATCCGGCGGTCCCGTTTCGCGAGCGCCCGCAGCAGTGGCGTGAACGGCACCTGCTTCCCGTTCACGGTCACGAAGATCCCGAGGTCGAACCAGTCGTGCTTGTCCGACGGCATCGTCGTCACGCGGATGTGTGGTCGGCCGGTCAGCCGCTCGTAGTCGATCCGCTCGCCCTGCACCACGGTGCGGACGCCGAGGGCGGGCAGCTCCGGCAGCAGCTCGTTCGCGAACACGGCGACGTCGGCGCCCTCGACGGTGCCGTCCGCGAACCACGCGAGACCGCCGCCGGGTCCGGTGCCCGGGTCCGGTGCGGCACGGCCTGGAGGCGCGGGTCGGTTCGCCCCGTCGTCCGTCGGCCCGTCGGCGGTCGCCTCCGTCGAGGCGGGCGTGGTCGGAGCTGCCGGGGCATCGTCGGCCGCGCGGAGGCCGGACAGGTCGGGGAGCGGCCCGTGCAGTGCGACCGGGTCCTTCCGCCCGTCGACGTGCCACCGCCACTGCAGGTGCACGCGGTCGTCCGTCCGCGGTGCCCGGGCCGGCTCGAACGTCGCCGTGAGCACGAGTTCCGGTGGCGTCCGTTCGGGAAGCTCGATCGACCCGTCCGAACTGACCAGCCCGAGTGCGCCTCGGAGCCTGGGGGACCAGTCCGCCAGGAACTCCTCGACCTCGGAGCCCGGCACCGTGATCCGGGAACCCTCCACGAGCATCCGACGCTGGTCGTCCGGGACCGCCGTGGGCGTCGGGGCGAACGCGACGTGGAACTCGGGGCTCTCGCGGAAGACGTAGACGCCGTGGTCCCCGATCATCCGCGCGGCGCCCTCCGCCGCCGGCCGACCGTCGAGCACCGCACTCGCGCCGATCACCAGCGCGTCGTCGTGTCGGGCGACGTCGAGGAGCACCCGCGCCTCGGACCCGAGCACGGCCCCGCCCTCGCGCTTCCCCGTGACGAACGCGATCCCGAGCGCTGGCGCCTGGGCGAGCAACGGCCAGAGCAGTGGGCTGCCGAAGTCGTCGAGGTGGATCCAGTCGGCCTCGCCCGGGAGCCCGGCGAGCTGCCCCGCCCGGTGGAGCGCGGCGAACTGGACGAACCACCCGTGCTGCTCGGGGGAGAGGTCGAGCCGGTTCATCGAGTACGGGAGCGTGCCCCACGTCAACTGCCCCCGCACCCAGTTGCCGGCGTCGCTCCGGGTGACCGGGCGGACGCCCAGCCGCACGGACCGCGACGCCGCCGGGAGCGCTCGCCCCGCAGCGCGAGCGCGAGCGGCGAGCCGCGCCGACACCGCGTCACGCAACTCGAACTGCAGACCCATCGGCGTGCCCTGCGGGGCGACCAGCTGCTCGTCGTCACCAGCGAGACGGGCGAGGTCGTGCCTCCAGTCCGACGGCGGGGGAGCCGGGGGTTCAGCGCGCGGGCCCGCGGCGGCGGCCAACGCCCGTGCGTTGACGGTGAGGAGCGCCGCGGCGACGTGCTTGCAGTCGCCGCCGAGCGGGCAGGTGCAGGTGCTCCGGACCGGACGGACGAACTCGCCGCGGGCCGGGGTCGTCTCGACGCGCAGCTCGTACGGATCGTCCGCCGAGCCCGAGACGACCCCCGTGACCGTGCCGTCGTCGTCGTGCCAGACGACGTCGTCGACCAGGCCGGCGCGCACCACGTCGCGTGCACGACCGAAGGCCTGCGGTCCGACGAAACGGATGACGTCGACGGCGTCGATCATCGGGGCGGCTGGCACGGGTCAATCGTGCCAGCCCCGTCCGACACCGCGGGATACTGGGACCGTGACGACACTGCGAGGAGAACTCCGATCGACCGCGACGCAGGAGGCCGAGGGCAGCGGCGACAACATCGAGGAAGCCCGTGCTGCCGCCATCGCCGCGCTCGACCTCGACGGCTTCGAACTGCAGCAGGTGAACGCCGTCACGAGCAAGGCCACCGGTGAGACCACCGTCCGCGCGGTCGCCCGGGCACGCGACCTCAAGCCGCACGAGGCGACGGGCCGGACCTACGACGAAGCGCTGCAGGCGTTCCGCTCCTCGATCCCCGAGGGGTGGCAGGCCCAGAACATGCGCGAGGTCCGCGAGTAGTCCCGTTCTGGGGGCGTCGGACGCCCGCCGGAGCGTGCAGGATCGAGGGCATGCTGCAGTCGCTCGTCTACATGAGCTCCGCCACCGCGCCCTTCGACGAGGAGGCGCTCGCCGCCGTCCTCGACGAGGCCCGCGCGCGCAACACCGAGGCCGGCCTGACCGGGCTCCTCGTGCACCGCAACGGGCGCTTCATGCAGCTGCTCGAGGGGCCGTACGACGCGGTGCTGTCGACGTACGAGCGGATCCTCGCGGACGATCGGCACGGGTCGGTCCAGTTGCTCGCGGAGGAGTCCATCCACACGCGGCGCTTCCCGGAGTGGTCCATGGCGTACGACCGTGCGGCGGACGGCTCCGACGTGCCGGCGGGGTTCAGCGACTTCCTGTCCGACGGGGACCGCAGCGCCGACGCCAGTCGGTCGAGGGAGCTGCTCCGGTGGTTCCGGAACCACCCGCTGGCGGACCCGACGGCGGCGAACGGCAAGCACCGGCGCGAGGCGTAGGCGCCGGGGGCACCGGGTGTGGGAGGATCCTGACCCGTGCGCCGTCTCCGTCTCGACCCCGTCATCGTCGGGGTGATCGCCGCGGCCCTGTTCGCGTTCCTCGCGTCCCTGGCCCTCGGCGGGGCGAAGGCGCCGCTCGGCGGTGACGAGGCCGCCCACTTCGACTACGTCATCGACGTGTGGCACGGGCACCTGCCGGTGTTCGAGGACGGCCTCACGATCCGGCCGCCGTTCGGCTCCCTCCCGCCGGTGCAGTGGGTCGCCCAGCACCCGCCCGGGTTCTACGTGCTGCTCGCACCGGTCGTCGGGCCGCTCTGGGACGCCGGACACCTGCTCGCCGCGGTGTTCGCCGCGCGGCTGCTCAACGCCGTGTTCGCGGGGCTCGCGGTGGTCGCCGTGGCCTGGGCTGCCCGGAGGATCGTCCCCGCGCGTCCGGCCGTCGCGGTGACCTCGGCTGCGGTCATGGCCCTCACGCCGATGCTCGTGCTCGTCGGGAGCGCGGTCTACAACGACCTGGTGAACGTCGTGTTCTCGGCGCTCGCGCTGGGGATCGCCGCGACCGCGATCCTCCGCGGGCTGTCCACGCGCCTCGTGATCGGGGCGGTGCTCGTCCTGTCCGGCGGGATGCTCAGCCGCCTCACGTTCGTGGTGTTCGTCGCGGCCGTGGTGGTCGCGTTCCTCTGCGCGCGCGGGTTCGCCGGTGGCCTCGGCGGCGGCTTCGCTGGTGGGCGTGGCTGGAACGGTTGGCCCGGCCGGGTCGGAGCGGTGCTCCTCGCCGTCGCCGCCCCCGCCGCCGCGTCGGGGTGGTTCTACCTGCGCAACCGCGAGCTGTCCGGCAACTTCGCGGGGAGTCACCCGGAGTGGTCCGCGAAGGTCCTGCACCGTGCGCCCGCCGGGTTCACGGACACGGTGCTCAGCCGTGACTTCTACCAGGGACTGTTCGGCGTCTTCCGCGGCGACGAGGCCTACCTCGGGTGGACGTGGCTGCTGCTCTTCGTGCCGCTCGCCCTCGGGCTCGTGGCACTGCTGATCGCCGCGGTCCGCGGCGCCCGGCATCGCCCCCGGGCTGGGGCTCGGGCTGAGGATCGGGCTGGGGCCGGGGCTGGGGCTCGGGCTCGTCGCGGCCCGGACGCACGGGTGGACACTGACGTGACGGTGGTGCAACGGACGCTCGTCGTCCTGATGCTCCTGGCCGTGTTCGTCCTGCTCGTCGTGGTCCAGGTGTTCTTCGTCATGCAGGGTGGGCGCCCGCAGACGCGGTACGGGTTGCCGATCATGACCGTCCTCGCCGTCGTGATGGCCCTCGGTCTGGTGAGCTGGGGCCGGGTGGTGTCACTCGTGCTCACGACGCTCTGGGCTGCGGGAGCGGTCACCGTGTGGCTGCGGCTGCTCGACCTCTCCGGTCCGTCGCAGCTCACGCCCTGGTCCCTGACCGTCGCTCGGGTGTCGGCGGTGCTCGCGGTGGTGGTGCTGGTGGCGGCCGTCGCCGGGGCGTGGGTCGTCGTGCTGCGGAGGCGGCGGTTGCGTGGGAGGCGTCGGCTGCGCTCGGTCTGATCAGGAGCCCATCGGTGCGCTGCTGGGAGTCGGGGCTGCCTGCAGCAACACGGTGTCCTCCACGAGGTGGGATCGCGAGGAACCACATGCGACACCACCGACCCGTCTGGGGCGGACACGAGCGACGGCCACCGCTCTGATGATCTCTCCGGCCGATCCGCGGACTACCGCGTCGCAGCAGGCTCGGACCCCGCCAGCTGGCTGTGCTTCCGGGAGTAGCCGAAGTACACGCCCAGCCCGATCGCGAACCAGACCGCGAACCGGACCCACGTCTCCCACTGCAGGAACGTCACGAGCCACAGCGACGCGATGACGCCGATGATCGGGATCACCGGCATGAACGGGAGCCGGAACTGACGGTCGAGTTCGGGTTGGCGGTACCGCAGCACGACCACGGCGCTGCAGACGACCACGAACGCCAGCAGGATGCCGATGTTGGTCAGTTCGGCGACCACCCCGATCGGCAGCACGCCCGCGAGGACGGCCGAGGCGATGCCGAGGATCCAGGTGACGCGGGTCGGCACGTGGCGCTTCGGGTCGGTCTTCGCGAACCACTTCGGCATGAGGCCGTCGCGGCTCATCGAGAACCAGACACGGCTCGCGCCGAGCATGAACGTCACGAGCACCGTCACGATGCCGACGATCGCGCCGATCGCGATGACGTTCGCGACCCCACCGAGTCCGACGGACGCGAAGGCCGACGAGAAGCCCGAGGCCGGGTCGATGTCGGTGTACCGCTGCATGCCCGTGAGGACCAGCGTCGCCAAGACGTACAGGATCATCGAGATGCCGAGGGACAGCAGGATCGCCTTCGGCATGTGCTTGCGGGCGTCGGTGGACTCCTCGGCCGCCGTTGACATGGCGTCGTACCCGAACACCGCGAAGAACACCGTCGCGGCCCCCGTCATCACGCCGCCGAACCCGAACGGGAAGTACGGCGCGTAGTTCGCGCTGTTGATGTGGAACACGCCGAGCACGACGATGAGGACGACGAGGCCGACCTTGATGCCGACCGCGACGAACTCGAACCGCGCAGCGCTCCGGATGCCCCGGGTGAGCACGAACGCGGTGAGCAGGCAGAGGATGATCGCGAACACGTCGATCACGTGCCCGTCGCCGGTGCCGGGCGCGCCGAGCATCCAGGCCGGCAGGTGGACGCCGAACTGGCCGACGAGGAACCCGACGTACCCGGAGATGCCGATCGCGACCACAGCGACGATCGCGGTGTACTCGAGGAGCAGGTCCCACCCGATGAACCACCCGACGATCTCGCCGAGGACCGCGTAGCCGTAGGTGTACGCGCTGCCCGCCTTGGGGATGAGGCCGGCGAACTCGGCGTACGACAGGGCGGCTGCGGCGCTGGCGACACCGGCGACGAGGAAGCTGATGAGGACCGCGGGGCCGGCGACGCTGTGCGCGACCGTGCCGGCGAGCGTGAAGATCCCCGCGCCGATGATCCCGCCGATGCCGATCGCGGTGAGCTGCCAGAGGCCGAGGTGCCGTTTCAGGCCACCCTCGCCCCCGGTCTCGTCATCGATCGTGTCGATCGGCTTGCGTCGGAACAGGGTGCGTGTCGTCGTCGTCACGCGCCCCACTCTGCACCTTGTGCGGCGGCTGTGGTGCCGGGCGGGTGGGGCGGCGGCGGGGCCGGGGCGGCCGTTGTTCCGGGCCGAGTCTCGCGCTCAGCGACAGTTCAC
>NZ_JBQEPN010000010.1:66744-124146 GCF_052045775.1 Curtobacterium sp. 22159 | reverse complement strand
TCACGCGCGTTTCCGGCCGTGAAGTGTCGCCCGGCGCGAAACTCACCCGCGCGCCGGCGAAACCCGCCCTCGCGCGTCCGTGGCGCCCCCGGTCAGCCACACGGCGTAGACCAGGACTGTGCGCCGACCGAACCGAACCGAACCTGGCCCCGGGCAGGAATCCGTCTGGGACTACCCCCGCCCGCCCGCCGTTGAACCGGTCCCCGAACGGGTCCTGGTGCGTCTCGGCGGCGAGGTGATCGCGGACACGACGGATGCGGTGCGGGTGCTCGAGACGTCGCATCCTCCCGTGTACTACCTCCCGATGGGCGGCCTGCAGCTCCGCCCGGCGGACGGCTCGAGCATGTGCGAGTTCAAGGGGCGCGCACGGTACTTCGACGTCCTCGGCGGGGGCCTCGTGGCGCCCCGCGCGGCGTGGAACTACCCGAACCCCGAGCCCGGGTACGAGGAACTCCGGGACCGGGTCGCGATCTACCCGTCCGCGATGGACTCGTGCGAGGTCGATGGCGAGGTCGTGCAGGCGCAGGAGGGCGACTTCTACGGCGGGTGGATCACCTCCCGCGTCGTCGGCCCGTTCAAGGGCGGCCCGGGCACCCTCGGCTGGTGACGCCACGGCCCACGTGCCGCACGCCCCGCGCCGCCACACGCCCGCGCCCCGACTCGGTGCCCGCCGCACGGCCCCGCGACAGCTCAGTGCCGCGCGTACGGCGACCAGAACGGCGCCGGGAACGCACCCCCGGTCACGATCACGAGCAGCTGCCACACGAGCATGACGAGGCCGACCCCACCGAGCACGATCCCGATCCACGACCACACCCGGACAGCCACCCGCCGGCGTCGAGCGATCGCGATGGCCCGCCAGCCCGAAGCCACGCACACCACGCCGAACACGGCACCGAGCAGCACGTGCCGACCCGTGGACGCCGCGGGGATGATGAGGCCCATGTAGAACGCGACCGGTCCGAGCAGCACGGCGACGGTCGCGGGGACGGCGGGCGGCTCGTGGTCCCGCGAGGCTGCTCCCATGCCCCCGAACCTACCGACCCGGCCGTGCAGTGTCCGATCGGTGCAGGAACGCACCGCGGGCCTCCGGAGCGGGCACGATGGTGGGCATGCGATCCTTCCCGCGCCGGCTCGGCGGACGTCTCCGGTCCCACCGGACCGCGCGGCCGTGCGCGGACGACGGGCGGTGGGCGTGATGGACGCGCCCGTCACGGATCCGCTCGCGTCCGGTCCGGCGGTGTTCGGACGGGAGGCGCGGCACCCGCTGGCAGGCGGCCGTCGCGTCGCGGACCTGGTCGCCTCGGTCGGGCTGCTGGTGCTGTTGGCAGCGGAGTCGGTCGTCGCCGGGGGCGGCATCGTGTTCCTGTCGCTGGCGTTCAGCTCGTGTGGCGCGCCCGGCAACTCGTGCGACGAGACGCTCGGCGGGGCGGTCGTCTACGTCGGACCGGTGTTGGTCGCGCTCGTGCTGGTCGCGACGCTGGTCGTGTGCGTGCTGCGGCTCGTCCGGCGTCGGCTGTCCTGGCCGTTCGCGCTGGTGGGCGTCGCCGCGGTGGTCGCCGTGTTCTTCGGCGCGATGTTGCTGGTCGACAGCGCGATCACCCACGGCATCTGAGGCTCGTTCCTCCACAGGACCGCGATCTCCGGGGTCGCTCCACAGAATGCTGGCGACGCCTCCTCGGCGGGGGCGAGCTCGGCGACGCTGGGTCCATGCCAGACACCGACAAGCTCGACCGCCTCATCAACACCCCCGTCCGCACCGACGACGACGTGCTGGACCTCGTCACCGCCCTCGTCGAACGGCCGATCACCCGCCAGTGCTGGGCGCTGTTCCTCGACGAACGGGCGGTGCCGGTGTCGTTCGTCATGCCGATCTCGGACCTGCCGTGGCAGCCCGACGAACGCGTGGAGGACCTGGCGGCACTCGTGGCGGACACCGTGGTGCAGATCGGCGCAGCCGAGGTCGTGCTCGTGTGGGAGCGCCCGGGGGAGTCCCGGCTGTTCCCGGTCGACTGGGAGTGGGTGGACGCCTGCGCGTGCGCGTTCGAGGAACACCGCGTCCGGCTCCGGGCCCAGGTCGCGGTCCACCGGGGCGGCACCGCGATCGTGTCCCTCGACGAGGTCGACGACGAGCCCCTCGCCCTGGCCTCGTGACGTGCCGGTCAGCCCTGCGGCGCGGTGTCCGGCACGGCTTGCCCGGTGAGCCCGGTGACGACGGCCTTCGCCTCCGGCCAGAACTTCGCGTAGTGGTCGGGGTCCGAGTTGATCTGCACGGCGTGCGCGAGCTGCGAGGGCGCCATGGTCTTCCAACCGGGCACCTTCACGAGCTTCGCGTAGAACATCGACGCGGCGGTGTACGGGTCCATCCGTTGCTCGTACGTGCCCCAGGCGCCGTTGTCCCGCTGCTGGAAGAGCCCGCGGCTGTCGGGGCCCGCGGCGTCGCCGTGGTCGAGGTTCACGAGACTGGACTCGCCGATCGCGGTCATCACACCGACGGCCTGCGTGTGGGGTCCGATGCCGAGCGCCTGGGCTGCCTCGATGACGTGCGCGGCGTTGACGAGCCGGTCCTGGCAGAACCCGCCGATCGGTCCCGCGGGGACGACGATCCCGCCGACCGTCTTCGTCGCGACGTCCGGGCACGTCGGTGTGGTGATCGCAGTGGCCGACCGAGCCGCGCCGGTCAGCGAGTTCACCGCGATCACGATCACCACGACCACGCCGATGCCGACGGCGACGATGCCCGCGCCGAACACCGACGCGAGCGTGATGCCGACGCGGCGCATGGCGGGTCCTCTCGGGCGGGGCGGGTCAGGCGGAGCACGACGAGGGTACGTGCGCCGCCTGGGAACCGCACCCGCCCGAGCGGGGGTGTCGCGCGGTTGGCGATCCCGAGCCGGTCAGACGTCCCGGCGCTCGTGCTCGTGGTCGCGCTGGACGGCGGTCGGCTCGGTGACGAGTCCGGTCGGTGCCCGGTCGAGCTGCTTCCTGCCGTGGGTGAACCACGTGACGATCCAGAGCAGGATGCCGAGCGCCAGGAGCGCGCCGGCGATCTGGTACTGCTGCGGATCACGTCCGGACGAGAACGGCAACACCAGCCAGAGACACGTGACCACACCGATGATCGGCACGACCACACCGGCCCGGAAGTGCCGGTGCCCCACCCGGTCGCGGCGCAGGACGAGCACCGACGCGTTCACCACGGCGAACACCGACAGCAGCAGGAGCGAGGTCGTGCCACCGAGGACGACGACGATCGGAGAGTCGGGGTCGAGCGACACCCAACCGATGAGGGCGAGCGAGATGAGCGTGGTGAACACGATCGCGGTCGACGGGGTGCGACGGGTCGGCGAGACGCGGGCGAGGAACCCGGGCAGGACCCCCTGCTTGCTCATGCCGTACAGCAGCCGAGACGCCATCATCATGTTGATCAGCGCGGTGTTGGCGACGGCGAACATCGAGATGAACGGCAGCAGGTCGGCGATCGGGAAGTCCGGCGCCGCCGTCTGCACGACCGTGACGAGCGGCGTCTCGTTGCCCGCGAGCTCCCCGATCGGCACGACCGCGACGGCGCACACCGACACCAGCACGTAGATGACCGCGGTGATGCCGAGGCCCGTCAGCATGACCTTCGGGAAGATGCGGGACGGGTCCTTCGTCTCCTCGGCCATGTTCACCGAGTCCTCGAACCCGACCATCGCGAAGAACGCCAACGACGTCGCGGTCGACACCGACAGCAGCAGCGACTTGTCCTCCGGCGTCTCGAACAGCACCACGCGCGAGAAGTCCGCGTCGCCGCCCGCGATCGCCCAGAAGCCGATGAGGATCACCATCACCAGACCGGACAGCTCCACGAGCGTGAGGACGACGTTCGTCTTGACGCTCTCGCTGACCCCGCGGAAGTTGATCACCATCACGGCGAGCATGAACCCCATCGCGATGAGCATCACGACCGCGTTCGGCAGCTCGAGACCGAACCCGGCCCCGAGGTTCGCGGCGAACGCCCGTGACGCCGTCGAGGCCGAGGTGATGCCCGAGCACATCACGATGAACGTCACGATGAAGGTGACGAAGTGGATGCCGAACGCCTTGTGGACGTACAGGGCCGCCCCGGCCGTCTGCGGGTACTTCGTCACGAGCTCGAGGTACGAGAACGCCGTCAGCAACGCCACCGCGAACGCGATGAGGAACGGGAGCCACGCTGCCCCGCCGACCTCCGCCGCGACCTGACCCGTGAGCGCGTAGACGCCCGTGCCGAGGATGTCCCCGACGATGAACAGCAGCAGGAGTTTGGGACCGATGACCCGCCGGAGCTCTGTCTGCTCCTCCTGCGGGCGGTCCGTCTTCGTGTTGGCCATGCGTCAGCATCGTCCGTGGACGGGCTTCCTGTCCACCCTCACAGGAAGATCGACGCCGATCGCAACCTGCTCGTGTCCTCGCGGACACGCCGTCCCCGGACGTCCACGGCGACCGACCGCTACGCTCCGAGCCATGTACGACGAGTCGAACACCACCGAGGAACCCGTCGAGTTCGCCGACTTCAACGCGAAGCTGCTCGTGCTCGACGTGCTCTGCTACGACCTCGACGTCCTCGAACCGTACGACGCCGAGAGCGAGGACGACGGCGACGAGGACCTCGACGTCGAGGGGCAGGACGACCGCGCGCGTGAGTACTACGACGACCTCGAGCTCCTACCGTCGCAGCTGTCGCTCGTGACCGAGCTGACCGTCGACTCCGACCTCGAGGTCCTGCAGGACGTGCACCCCGGCTGGGACGGCTCCGACGACCGGTACGACCCGCAGAACTGGGACGACGTGCTCGACCTGCCGGCACTCGCCACCGTGTACGCCGCCGCGCCGCTCCCCGCGCACGTCGTCGAGCGACTCACCGCCAAGGGCGTCGAGGTCCGCTCGGCCTGAACACCGCCGGACGCTACCGGTCCAGGGCGAGCAGCTGCTCGGTGAACTGCTTCGCGCCGCCCTGCGCCGGGTGTCGCACCGCGATCGCGTCGATCCCCGCGAGGGCGAGCGCCCCCTGGGCCTTGCGACCGACGGCCACCACGCGGACACGCGACGCGCCGCCGAGGGCGTCGAGCAGTGCGAGCGCGACCGGGGCGCCGTCCCGGACCTCGGCCGGACGCGGCGTCCGGTTCGTCAGCCGGTCCGGAGCGACGAACGGGTGGTGGGGGAAGATCGCCCACGCCACCGGCGGCACCCCACGCCACTCGTCGAGCGCTGCCCGCACGACCCGCGACGACGCCTCCCACGGAGCGGTCGGCTCCGGCGGCACGAGGTACTCCGGCCCGAGCTCGCGCATGCTCGTGAACGGGATGCCGGTGTTCGTCATGCCGCGCCACCCGGGGGCTTCGGCGACGAGCAGCGTGTCCGCGCCGGGACCGGTGCGTGACAGGTACCGCTCGAGGTTCGTCCGGCGCAACCGGCCCTCGTCGGACCCGACGTCGAACAGCGCCTCGGCGTCGTCGGCGACCGGCACGGCGTCGAGCGCACTCCAGAAGCCGTCGAAGCGCGGGACCCCGGTCACGAGCGGCGGAGCACGCGGCGGTACACGTCCTCGAGCCCGGCGGCCGAGCGCTCCCAGCTCAGCCGCTCGGCGTGCTCGCGTCCGGCGGCGGCGAGCGATGCCGCGTACGACTCGTCCGTCAGGATCCGCTCGATCTCGGCCGCCCACACCGCAGGGTCCCGGGACTCGAGCACGACACCGGTCTCCCCGTCGACGACCGCTTCGCGCAGACCACCGGCAGCGGCCGCGACGACGGGCACCCCGGACGCGGACCCCTCCAGCGCGACGAGGCCGTACGTCTCCGAGTGCGACGGTACGAGCACGGCTGCCGCGCCGCGGAACAGGAACGCCAGGTCGGCCCGTGACTGCGGTCCGATGAAGGTCACGCGGTCGGCGATCCCGCGCGCGGCGGCGAGCCGACGCAGTTCGTCCACGTAGTCGCCCGCCTCGCTCGATGCGTCACCGGCGATGACGAGGGTGGGTCGCGCCTCCTGGCCGATGCCCGCGATGGCCTCGATCGCGAGGTCCAGGCCCTTGAGCGGCTGGACCCGGGCAGCGGCGACGACGTACGGGACGGCCGCGCGGCGCGACGCGCTCGCCGCGGGACGGAAAACGGACCCGTCGACGCCGGGTGGGACGATCCAGATCCGGCCCGGATCGCCGCCGAGCCGGGACCGGACGGTCGATGCCTCGGCCTCGGAGACGACCACGACGGCGTCGGAGTCGCGGGCGAGGAGTCGCTCACCGGCCATCCGCCCCGCGGACTCGGGGCGCTCGCCCTCGGAGAGGGGCGTGTCGCTGTCGGCGGCGATCGAGTGGAACGACTGCACGTGCGGGATGCCCCGGTCGTGGGCCACGGGCAGGGCGGCGGCACCGGAGAACCAGTGGTGCGAGTGCAGGACGTCGAACGGGCCGAGCCGTTCCAGCTCGTGCCGGAACGGCTCGATGAACGCGTCGTGCTCGCCCTTCGGCACGGGTTCGGCCGGGCCCGCGGACAGGAAGCGCAGGCACACGCCGGGCACGAGCGACACCGAGTCCGGCTGGGTGGGGGACGACCGTCGCGTGACGATGTCGACGTGGTGGCCCCGGTCCGCCAGGGCTTCGGCCTGGTGACGGACGACGACGTTCATGCCGCCGACCTCGCCGGAGCCGGGCTCGTCGCCGGGGGAGGTGTGGAGCGACACCAGACCGATGCGCAGAGGTTCGGTGGTGGTGCTCACCGGACCAGCCTATCCGCGGCGTCGTGGCCGCGACGGCGCTCCGGTGCGGCGCACCGCCAGGACCGGCGGCGGCCGCCCGCAGGGGCGTTCGTGTAGGTTCCGCAGCATGGCGAGCGACGCGACGACGCTGACGGTCCCCGGTCCGCACGGCGACCGGCAGGTCCGGATCAGCAGCCCGTCGCGCGTGCTCTGGCCGGAGCCCGGGATCACGAAGCTCGACCTCGCGGAGTACCTCGTCGCCGTGGGCTCGGCCTTCGTCCGGGCGAACGGTGGCCGTCCGATCTCCCTGCAGCGGTTCCCCGGGGGTGTCGACGGCGAGCAGTTCTTCTCGAAGAACCCGCCGAAGGGTGCCCCGGACTACGTGCGCTCGGTCGTCGTGACCTACCCGAGCGCCCGGTCGCACCCGCAGCTCGTCATCGACGAGCCTGCCGTGGCGGTGTGGGCGGCGCAGATGAACACCGTCGTGTTCCACCCGTGGGCATCACGCGCAGAGGACTCCGACCACCCCGACCAGCTGCGGATCGACCTCGACCCGCAGCCGGGGACCGACTTCCGCGACACCGTCCCGATCGCCCACGAACTCCGCCGGGTGCTCGACGAGGTCGGGCTCACCGCGTGGATCAAGACGAGCGGCAACCGGGGCCTGCACGTGTTCGCGCCGATCCGGCCGGAGCACGAGTTCCTCGACGTCCGGCACGCGGTGATCGCCGCCGCCCGGGAGCTCGAGCGGCGCATGCCGGACCGGGTGACGACCGCGTGGTGGAAGGAGGAGCGCGGGCAGCGGGTGTTCGTCGACTTCAACCAGGCGAACCGCGACCGCACCATGGCGGGCGCGTACAGCCCTCGTGCTTTGGCACACGCGGCGGTGTCGACGCCGATCACGTGGGACGAACTCGATTCGGCGGACCCCACGGCCTTCACGGTCCGCACGGTCCCCGATCGGCTGCGCACCACCGGAGACCCGTGGGAGTCGATGGGGGAGCAGCCGGGGTCGATCGCTCCGCTGCTGGAGTGGTGGGCGCGCGACCTCGAGAACGGCGAGGGCGAACTGCCCTTCCCGCCGGACTTCCCGAAGATGCCCGGGGAGCCGCCGCGCGTGCAGCCGTCTCGCGCCAGGAAGGCCTGACGCCGTCCGGGTCAGACCGCGCTGGCGTCCTCGACGCGGCGCTTCGGCTCGCTCACCCGCGTGGTGTGGGTGGGCAGCGTGACGCTCGCCGTGTGGAGGCGCGTGAGTCGGGACCACGTCCCGCGGTGTGCGTCGCTGATGCCGTCGATGATCATGGCCCACTCCCCGTCTTTGCTCGTCGCGGCCGGTGCCGCATCCCCAAGTTACTAGTCAGCCTAACTAATCACATCCGTGAGCGTCAATCGGACAGTCGGGATCAGGCGAGGACGTCCTGCAGGTCGTACGCGGCGGGGACCTCGAGCTGGTCGAAGCGGCACGACGTGGCCTCGCGGTCCGGACGCCACCGCTCGAACTGCACGGTGTGGCGGAACCGGTCACCCTCCATCTGGTCGTAGCGGACCTCGAGTACCCGCGACGGTTCGAGCCGCACGAACGACGTGTCGCGCCCCGACGAGAACCGCGATCGTTCCCCCTCGCCGGTGACGGGCCTCCCGTCCTCGTCTCGGAGGACCACGGGCTCGAGTTCGTCGACGAGCTCAGCCCGGCGCTTGTCCGAGAAGGCGGACACGCCCCCGACCTGGCGGAGTCCGCCGTCGTCGCCGTACAGCCCGACGAGCAGCGAGCCGACGCCGGTGCCGCTCTTGTGCACGCGGTAGCCGATGGCGACGACGTCCGCCGTGCGGTGGTGCTTCACCTTGAGCATCGAGCGCTTGTTCGGCTCGTACGGGCGGGCACGGGGCTTCGCGACGACACCGTCGAGCCCGGCGCCCTCGAACGTCGTCAGCCACTCGCGGGCGAGGTCGACGTCGAGTGTGGTGCGGGTCACGAAGAGCGGGTCGGACATCCCCTCGGCGAGCGTCTCGAGCTGCGCACGCCGCTCGTCGAACGGCAGGTCGAGGAGCTCCCGACCGTCGACGGCGAGCAGGTCGAACGCGACGAACTGCGCGGGCGTCTCGACGCTGAGCTTCGTGATGCGGGTCGCTGCCGGGTGGATGCGCTGGGACAGTGCCTCCCAGTCGAGTCGCTCCGCTCCGGGCGCGCCGGCGCGGAGGACGACCTCGCCGTCGAGCACCACCGGGTGGTCCCGGCCGCCGAACTGGGTGCGGAAGGCCTCGACGAGTTCGGGGAAGTAGCGGGTGAGGGGCTTCGCACCGCGGCTGCCGATCTCGACGTGGTCACCGTCGACGGTGACGATGCCGCGGAACCCGTCCCACTTCGGCTCGTAGCGGAGTCCACCGCGGACGCTGTCCGGTTCGGGCACGGTGGCGACGGCCTTGGCGAGCATCGGTGCGATCTCCATGGTCCTTGTCTACTCGGGTCGTGCCACGGGCAGCCCTGGAGGCGCGGTGCGGCTCGCACCTGCCGCCCGCGTCACTAGGGTGGTCGCGTGACGACCGTGCCCCCGCCGGCAGCGCCGGCACCGCGACCGATCAGCCCGGTGCAGGCCGCCGCCCTCCGTGACGGCGCACTGCCGCCCGCCGAGGAGGTCCGGCCGGGCGTCTGGACCCTCGCCGTGCCGTTCCGGTTCGGTGTTCCGGACGCGACGTTGGTCTACGTCGTCGAGGGTGCCGACGGCGTGCTCACGGTGCTCGATCCCGGCTGGGCGGCGGACGATGACCTCGGCGCGCTGCGTGCGGGGCTGGCCGCGATCGGGCGGTCCCTCGACGACGTGGGCCTCGTGGTGGTCACCCACCTGCACGCCGACCACCTCGGTGCTGCCGCAGCCGTGCGACGGGCGACGGGAGCGCGGATCGCGATGCACCCGCTCGAGGTCGAGGCGCTCCGCAGGGAACGGGACGACGCCGTGGCGAACGACGCCGACATCGCGTCGTGGGGTGTGCCGGCCGACCTCCGCCCCGGCGTGGTCGCCGCCTGGGGGAGCGGACGGCGGATCGGGCTCGGCCGGACGTCCGAGCCCTTCGCGGACCTGCTCGTCGAGGACGGCGACCTGCTGCCGATCGTCGGCCGCGAGGTCCGGGCGCTCTGGACGCCGGGACACACCGCGGGGCACCTGTGCTTCGTCGACGCCGCGGACGGGCTCCTGTTCACCGGAGACCACGTGCTGCCCCGGATCAACTCCGGCATCGGGCTCGGCGGCCGGACTGCCACGAACCCGCTCGGCGACTACCTGGCGTCGCTCGGTCGGCTCGACCGGTACGCCGACCTGGAGGTCTGCCCGGGCCACGAGTACCGCTTCCGGAACGTCGTCGCGCGGGCGAGGACCTTGGCGCGACACCGTGAGGAACGCTGCCGGCACGTGGCCGACGCGCTCGACGCACTGTCCGCGCCGACCCTGTTCGAGGTCGCGTCACGCGTGCCGTTCAGCGGGGGGATCGCCTCGATGACCGGGTTCCTGCTCGCCAGCGCGCTGACGCAGACGGCTTTCCACGCCGACCTGATCGGGCGTGCGGACGAGATCCGTCCCGCCTGAGGACCGCTGCCGGGCCGCTCCTCAGACGACCGTCGCGGCGAGACGCTCGAGCGTGGTCCGGGCGTCGGCGAACTCGGCCGACGCGTGCTCGGCGAGCGGCGCGAGGTCGGGGATGCGGTCGGCCAGGGTGGCGCTGACGGTGATCGGGTACAGCTTCATGCCGAGTGCGGTGCCGAGGATCAGGTGCAGCACGGGGGATGCGTGGTCCCACCCCTCCGTCGGGGTCCCCGCGTCGTACGTGGCGCCGCGGCTCACGACGGTGACGACCGGTCGGCCGGCCAGCGGCTGCACGTCGCCGGCGAGGACCCCGGGCACGTGCACGCGGTCGATCCAGGCCTTGAGCGTCGACGGCACCGTGTAGTTGTACAGGGGCGCCCCCACGACCACCGCATCCGCTCCCAGGAGTTCGTCGATGACCTCCTGCCGGAGCGCGTCGGCCGCCGGGTCGACCGCTTCCTCGGCGGTGCGGTCGGACGCAGCCCAGTGCAGCGCGGAGGTCTCGAGGTGGGGGAGCTGGTCGACGTGCAGGTCCCGCCGCACCACGGTGTACTCGGGACCGCGGGCTCGCCACGCGTCGGCGAACGCCGCGGTGAGCGCACGGGAGCGGGAGTGCGCGAGGTCGGCCGAGGAGTCGATGTGCAGGAGCGTGGGCATGGAACCAACGCTACCGATCCGCTGGGGCACGCGACGGGACACGCGGAAGGGCCCCGCCACACCGTGAGCGGTGTGGCGGGGCCCTTGACGGCCTGACGTCCGGCACGAAGGACTGTGCCGGACGTCGGGCGCGGCTGTCAGCGCTGCGCGCGGCGGCGGCGCACGGCGGCCGCACCGAGCAGACCGGCGCCGGCGGCGACGAAGCCGAGCGCCCACGGCAGTGCGTCCGTGGCGTCCGTACCGGTGTACGCGAGCTCACCCTTCGTGCCGACCGGCGTCGTGGCGACGACCGTCGTCGCGGTCGGGATGACCGTGACGGGGAAGGCGACCGCGAGGCCGTCCTGCGCGACGGTCAGGTGGTGCGTCGACGCGTGCGGGAAGGTGACGCGCGTGGCGAACTCGTCCTCGTCGAACGAGATCTGGTCGCTGGCGATGTCGCTCGTGACGGTCGGCTGGGGGAGGTTGCCGTCGTCGTCCTGCTGCACGGTGTCGTTGCCGAACTCGTCGACCGCGGACCCGCTGATCCAGAGCGAGCCGCCCTGCTTCACCGTCGGGTTCCCGCCCTCGGTGAACGTCGGGTCCTGGTTGAAGTCCGCCGGCTGCTTCAGGGTGATGATCGTGCCGTCCGGCTCGATGATCCAGGACGAGATGGGGTGGTCGAGGTGCGGGTTGCCCTCGTCGTCCAGCGAGTCGAAGAACTCCGACGACGCCGTGTCCGTCGCGTAGGCCATGACACCGACGGCGGCGGCCGGGTCCACGACGACCTCGACGTACTCGGTCGTGGTCGACGTGCCGTTCGTGGCGATGACCGTGAAGTCGTACGTGCCGGCCAAGGTCGGCTTCCCGCTGAGCAGACCCGTGGTCGGGTCGAGCGTGACGTCGTCCGGCAGGTCGGGCGTGTCCGTCGGGTCGGTCGGGTCCGCCACGTAGTCCGGGTCGGCGAAGCCCACCGAGTACGTCACGTCGCCGCTCCCGGCCTTCACCGCGAAGGAGCGCGAGAGCGCCTGTCCGGCCGTGACCGTGAGCGCGAGCGGGGTGTCGGCCGTGGTCTCGTCGGCGGAGACGACGTCCTCGGTGACGACGTCCGTCGTGGCCTCTGCGGTCTGCTCCGGCGTGCTGCCGGTGACCGTGAGGGTGACCTTCTTGCCGATCTGGTCCTTGGTCAGGGTGAACGACGGCTCAGTGGAGAGCGTCGCACCGTCGACGGTCCAGTCGTAGCCGTACTGGCCAGTGATGCCGGTCACGTCAGCGCGGAGCGTGGTGCCGACGGTCGGCTTGCCGACGATCGTGACCTTGTAGCTGGGCGCCGGGACGTCGGCCGCGGTGGGCGACGCCGTCGCGCGGCTCTGGGTGGCGTTCGGAGCGCTGTCGGCCGGGGCGGTGGGATCGCCCGTCGGTGCCGGGGCGGAGGAGTCGGCGTCGGTCGGCGTCGTCGGGTCGGTCGCCGGGGGCTCGGTGGCGGCCGGCGTGGACGACGCGTCGGTCGGCTGGTCGGTCGGCGTGTCGGTGGGCTGGTCGGTCGGCGTCGGGTCCGCCTGCGCCACGGCGGCGGTCGGCGTCTCGTCGGCGGCGTAGGCGGCCGTCGAGGTGAAGACGCCGAGACCGGTCGTCAGACCGATGAGCGCGAAGGTCGTTCCCAGCGCGCAGGCGCGACGGGTCGTGGAGGTGCTGCGGTGCACGGGTCCCCCCAGGGGTCAGGTCCGGTCGGGTGCCGGATCATAAGAATCCGCCGAGAATGTCGGCGCTCTCGGATCGTACTGGTACAGGAACGCGCCCAGGAGGTCGGTGTCCGAAATGTGACCTGGGTTGGGGGTGGGGCCGGATCCGGTGCCCGGTCGTGCGGAGTCGCGCAACCACGCGACGGACGGGAGGCGCGGTGCCGACCCGCACCGCGCCTCCCGTCCGACGTGTGCCGAGCCGGGCGGTCGGACGTCTCAGGCCCGGCGCCGGCGGAGCCGGAGCAGCAGGAGCCCGGCCCCGGACGCGACCAGGCCGAGGGCCCACGCCAGCGGGCCCGAGGTGTCGGCGCCCGTGAAGGCGAGGCGGCCGCCACCGCTCCCGGTGCCGTGCGTCGCCGTGGACGCGCCTGCGACCGGGTCGACCTCGATCGGGATCGAGATCGACAGCGCACCGGTCGTGGCGGTGATGACGTGCGTGCTCGCGTGAGCGAAGCGCAGGCGGTGGGACAGCGCCTCCGAGGTGACGGTGTCGGACTCGACGGAGGACGAGACCTGCACGGCAGCGGGCTCGCCGTTGCCGTACCGGTCGAACTGCACGACGTCCACGTACGGTTCGGCCGTCTGCGGGAGGCGCAGGGGCGCTGCCGGGTCACCCGCCTGTACTTCCGGGCTCGTCGAGTGGACTGTCGACCCGTCCGGTGCGACGTTCCACACGTCGTAGGTGGTCGCGCTCGTGGACCACACGGATGCCCGCAGCGACACCGGTGCGGCCTGGTGCATCCGGAACGTGACGTGGAGGCCCGGACTGCCCTCGGGGCTCGCCGACGTGACTCCCAGGACCCAGAAGTCCGCGTACTCGACCGACGTGGACGAGCCGGTCAGGACCCCGTCCGCACTGAGCGAGAACCCGGCGGGCAGGACGCTCGGGTCCGCGGTGCCGTCGAACGTCGCTGCGGGCTCGTACCGGAGCTCTCCCTGGTCCCCCAGGAAGGCCTGCAGCGGGATCGACACGCGTTCCCCGGCCGTGACATCGACGGTGCGTGCACCCCCGTTGAACGGCGAGGCGGCGTCGGCAGTGATCGTCGCCCAGTCGCTGGTGACGGTGGCCGACCCGGCATCCGGAGTGGTGCCCGTCACGGCCACCCGGACGCGGTCGACGCCGTAGTCCGTCACGAAGTGGGAGGTGGTCGCACCGTCGACCACCTGGTTCCGACCGGCGCCGTCGATCGTCCAGGCGTAGGTGAACGTCGTGTCGGCGGGCCATCCGTCGGTCGTGGCGGTCAGGGTGTGCCACGTCGTGCGGTCCCCGGCGATCGAGACGGTGCCCGTCGGAACGGCGGCGGCCGGGTCTGCGGCAGCCGGGCCGCCGTCGGTCGGATCTGCGGCAGCCGGGCTGGCTGTGGTCGGCGACGCCTGGGGCGTCCCTCCGTGGCCGTCCGCGGCCGGGGCGGACGGTGCGGCCGGGGCGGGGGCCGGGTCCGGTGTGGCGGGCGGTGCCCCGGCTGGGTCGCTCGGCTGCGCGGGGGCGTCGTTGGCGGGCGTGTCCGCCGTGTCGGTTCCCGGCCGTTCGGGCGTGGAGGTGTCCGCCGTCGTGCCGGTTCCGCCCGCCACCGCATCCCTGGTCGTCGGCGGTGCGGCGGTGGTGTCGGCCGCGACGCCGCCGGCCGTGGTGCCCGCGGTCGTCGGTGACTCGTCCGCGACCGCGACGGTCGCACCGATGCCGAACGCCGACGACGTGGCGACGAGCGCGATCGCCGTGCCGATCGTCGCCGCGCGCCGGATCCGTGACGTGCAGGACTGGTCCATGGTTCCCCCTCGAGAGTTCGTTCCCCGGAGCCCGTTCGGCTCCTACCCGGGGAATGTCGCTCGCAGGGCGATCCTGACGGCATCGAGGCGCAAGCCGGTCACGATCACGTAACGTCGCGGTCGACCGCGGCGGCCGCCCGTTCGAGTGCGTCGCGGAGGGCGCGCACCGCCGGTGCGGACGCGCCCGCGGAGCGCACCGTGGTGAAGATGGTCCGCCGCGGACGCTCGGGCAGGTCGACCAGCCGGCACGTGGTCGTACGTCCGGTCCACATCAGGTCGGGCATGAGGCTCACGGCGTTCCCGGACTCGACCAGCCGGATCTGCGTCTGCAGGTCCGCGGTCTCGTACCGCACGTCCGGCTCGAAGCCCCACCGGCGGCAGGTCTGCTCGGCGAAGTGGCGCGACGCGGTCCCGCGTGGCTCCATCACCCACGGCAGCAGTTCGGCGTCCTCGATGCTCGTGACCGGCGCGAGGGCCGTGTCGAGCGGGGGCAGTGCGAGCCGGACCTCGTCGGTGGTGAGGTCCGAGCGGACGAGACCGGACAGGTGCGGTGCCGCGTGCGCCGGGTACTGCTCGGCGATGACCATGTCGAACTCCCTGGCCCAGGTCTCGTGGAGCGCCGTCTCGGGTTCGCGTTGCACCATCTCGACCCGGACGTCCGGGTGCTCCACGGCCATCTCGTGCAGTGCGTTCGGCATGAGGGCGAGCGCCGCCGACTGGAACACCGCGACCCGGACCCGGCCCTGCACGGTCGGCAGGGACGACTCGACCTGCGCCTGGGCGGTGTCGAGCACGTCGAGCACGTGCCCCGCGGCCTGCACGAGCACCTCGGCCTGCGGCGTCAGCTGGAGGCGCCGTCCGGCTCGACGGAGGAGCTGCACGCCCGCTTCCCGTTCGAGCACGCCGAGCTGCTGCGACACCGCCGAGGGCGTCAGGTTCAGCGCCTCCGCCACGGCCGCCACCGTCCCGCGGATGGACAGTTCGCGGAGGAGGACCAGTCGTCGCACGTCGAGCATGCCGAAAGCGTAGTTCTCCTTCACGGTATGCGTCAGGAAGATTCGCTTCCGCTACCGATCGCGGACGGCCACACTGATCGCATGACCGACCTGCAGGCGCACCCCACCACCGACCACGACGCACTCGCCGACGAGTCCGTCGCCCTCGTCCGGCAGTGGTTGGCGGAGGCCGAGACGTACCCCACGGACGGCTCGGCGAAGCAGCTCGCCGGGGTCCTCGCCGACCCGAAGGGCCTCGCGTTCGCGGTCGGGTTCGTCGACGGCGTCGTCCGCCCGGAAGACCTCGGCGTGGCCGCCCGTCGCCTCCAGCAGATCGCGCCGGACGCCCCCGGCTTCCTGCCGGCCGCACTCCGCGGACTGGTGCGCCTCGGCGGCGGACTGGCGCCGCGCCTCCCGTCCGTCGTCGTGCCCATCGCCCGACGGGTGCTGCGGAACATGGTCGGCCACCTCATCGTCGACGCGACCGACGCGAAGCTCGGACCGGCGATCGCCAAGATCAAGCGGGACGGCGTCCGGCTCAACGTGAACCTGCTCGGCGAGGCCGTCCTCGGCGAGAAGGAAGCCGCCCGACGGCTCGAGGGCACGCACCGGCTCCTCGCCCGCGACGACGTCGACTACGTGTCGATCAAGGTCTCCTCGACAGTCCACCCGCACTCCCCGTGGGCGTTCGACCACGCCGTCCAGGACATCATCGAGAAGCTCCGGCCGCTGTTCCGCCGCGCTGCCGAGTCGTCGCCGAAGAAGTTCATCAACCTCGACATGGAGGAGTACAAGGACCTCGACCTCACCATCGCGGTCTTCACCCAGCTCCTCGACGAGCCCGAGTTCACGTCGCTCGAAGCGGGCATCGTCCTGCAGGCCTACCTGCCCGACGCGCTCGCCGCGATGCAGCACCTCCAGGAGTGGTCGGCCGCGCGTCGAGCCCGTGGCGGAGCGGCCATCAAGGTCCGTCTCGTCAAGGGAGCCAACCTGCCGATGGAGCAGGTCGAGGCCTCCGTTCACGGCTGGCCGCTCGCCACCTGGCACACCAAGCAGGACTCCGACACGAACTACAAGCGCGTGCTCGACTGGGCGCTCACACCGGAGCGGGTCCGCAACGTGCGCGTCGGCGTCGCCGGGCACAACCTCTTCGACGTCGCACACGCGTGGCTGCTCGCCGGGCAGCGCGGGGTCCGCGACGGAATCGAGTTCGAGATGCTGCTCGGCATGGCGCAGGGGCAGGCGGAAGCCGTCCGTCGCACCGTGGGGTCGCTGCTGCTCTACACGCCCGTCGTCCACCCGGGCGAGTTCGACGTCGCGATCGCGTACCTGATCCGCCGACTCGAAGAGGGGGCGTCGCAGGAGAACTTCATGTCCGCGGTGTTCTCCCTGGCGTCGTCGCCGACCCTCTTCGCCCGTGAGGAAGAGCGGTTCCGCGCCTCACTGTCGCCGCTCTCCCAGCCCGGCGGACTCGACGCGCCGGCGGCGCACCGTGTCCCCGACCGGTACGCGGCCGTCGAACGTCCGCGCGCCGGGCACTTCGAGAACACGCCCGACACCGACCCCTCGGTCGCGGCGTCCCGCGCGTGGGGCGCAGCCATCACCGCACGGATCGCGTCGTCGACGCTCGGTGCGAAGGCCGTCCAGGAGGCGCGGGTCGACTCCGCCGCGGCGCTCGACTCGGCGCTCAGCCGGGTCCGCGCCGCGGGCACCGAGTGGGGCGCCTGGTCCGGAGCAGCCCGTGGTGCCGTCCTGCATGCCATCGGTGACGCCCTCGAGGCGAACCGGGCCGCCCTCGTCGAGGTCATGGCCTCCGAGACCGGCAAGACCATCGACCAGGCCGACCCCGAGGTCTCCGAGGCGATCGACTTCGCGCACTTCTACGGTGAACTCGCCGCGCAGCTCGACGACGTCGACGGGGCGGCCTTCACACCGGCGGCACTCACCCTCGTCACGCCGCCGTGGAACTTCCCCGTCGCGATCCCGGCCGGCTCGACCCTCGCGGCACTCGCCGCCGGGTCCGCCGTGGTCCTCAAGCCGGCGCCGCCCGCCGAGCGGTGCGGGGCTGTCCTCGCATCGATCATCGAGACCGTGCTCGACGCGGAGGGCGCTCCGGCCGACGTGCTGGCGTTCCTGCAGGTGTCCGAGAACGACCTCGGCAAGCAGCTCGTCGCGTCACCGCTCGTCGACCGGGTCATCCTCACCGGCGCGTACGAGACGGCCGAGCTCTTCCGCTCGTTCCGACCCGACCTGCCCCTCCTCGCGGAGACCTCCGGCAAGAACGCGATCATCGTGACGCCCTCGGCGGACCTCGACCTCGCCGTGAAGGACGTCGTCGCCTCGGCGTTCGGGCACGCGGGGCAGAAGTGCTCGGCGGCGTCGCTCGTCGTGCTCGTCGGTTCCGTCGCGACCTCGCGCCGCTTCCGGTCGCAGCTCATCGACGCGGTGTCCTCGCTCACCGTCGGCTACCCGACCGACGCGACGACGCAGATGGGTCCGGTCATCGAGCCGGCGGCGGGCAAGCTGCTCGAAGGACTCACGACGCTCGGCGCGGGGGAGTCGTGGGCCGTCGAACCGAAGCAGCTCGACGACACGGGCAAGCTCTGGAGCCCCGGCGTCCGCGACGGTGTCCGGCGCGGGTCGGCCTTCCACCGAACCGAGTACTTCGGTCCGATCCTCGGCATCATGACCGCCCGCTCCCTCGACGAAGCGATCGACATCGTGAACGAGGTCGACTACGGCCTCACCTCCGGGCTGCACTCGCTCGACGCTGCGGAGATCGGCACCTGGCTCGACCGGATCGAAGCCGGCAACCTCTACGTCAACCGCGGGATCACGGGTGCCATCGTCCGTCGCCAGCCGTTCGGCGGCTGGAAGAAGTCCGCTGTCGGCGCCGGAACGAAGGCTGGCGGGCTCAACTACCTGCTCGGCCTGGGCTCGTGGGCGCCCGCGGAAGCCTCCGCTGGGGACACACCGTCCGCTGCGGTCGCGGAGTTCGTCCGTGCTTCGGGCGTCGTGTCGCCCGCGCTCGACCGGGCACTCCGGTCCGACGAGCACGCCTGGTCGACGCTGTTCGGCACGGCCACCGACGTCTCGGCGCTCAGCGCGGAGCGGAACATCGCGCGGTACCTGCCGTTCCCGGCGGTCCACGTGCGCCTGGCTGCCGATGCGACGGGTGCGTCCCCGGCGGAAGAAGCCATCGCCGGCCTCGTGCGGGTCGTCGCCGCGTCGGTCCGCGCCGGCACCACGATCGACGTGTCGTCTGCGGTGGCGCTGCCCGACGCCGTGTCGGCGGCTGTCCGGTCGCTGCCCACCGTTCGGTCGCTGACCTCGTCCCACACCGACGCCGCGTTCGCGACCGCCGTGAAGAGCGGACCGTCGACGCGCGTGCGGCTCATCGGCGGCGACGTGTCGGCGCTGGCCGCGGCGGTCGGCGGGCGTCCGGACGTGGCGATCTACGGCGGGCCCGTGACCGAGTCGGGGCGCATCGAGATCCTGCCGTTCGTGCGGGAGCAGGCGGTGTCGATCACGGCGCACCGCTTCGGGACGCCGAACCACCTCACCGACGCGCTCATCTGACGGCCGCTCCCGCCCCGGAACCAGGTTTCGGACACAGCACCGCGCTCTTCCACGGCGCTGTGTCCGGAACGCGGTGTGATGCGGTCGCGGCAGGCGGATTGGCCGATCTGCGACGAGTGTCGCGCTCAGCCGGACGTCGGTCGCCCACGGTCGGTAGAACGGGCGCATGTGTGAGTCGGCCCAGTGCCCCGTGTGCGGCAAATCGACGTGGACGGGGTGCGGCGAGCACGTGCGCGAGGTCCTCCGCGGGGTTCGGCGGCGTGACCGGTGTCAGGGACACGGGCTCCCGCGGTACCTTCTCGAGGAGAACGGGTTCCGCTGAGCGGACGCCGAAGAAGGGGGATCGGATGCACATCGTGTTCGCCATCGGGCGGGGGATCGGCTTCGTGCTCACGACTGCCGCGAAGGTGATCGGCACCTGGGGTGGTGCGAAGCCTGCGGGCGACGACGCGGCGGTGCGGCTGAACAACCCGCGCCGTGAGGACTACCGGCCCTGAGCCGTCGCCGGGCTCGGCACGTCGGCGGAGTTCCGGTCGTGGCCGGTCAGTCGGCGGTGGGCGACGCCGACGACGGTCCCGTGACCACCATCGTGCGCGTCACGAGTTCGCGGAGTGCGTCCGGGAGGGGCATCGGGCGACGGGCTCCTTCGCGGTCGATGATGACGTGCGCGAACTCGCCGGTCGCGAGCAACGCACCATCCGACTGGCGGAACAGGCCGAACTCCCACGACAGACTCGTGTTCCCGAGGTGCTTCGAGCGCATCCCGACCTCGATAACGTCCGGCCACACGGCTGACTCGACGAACCGGCAGCTCGACGACACCAGCACGGCGATCCACTCTGACGAGAACGGGTCGAGGCCGGCCTCTTCGCGGAACCAGTACGTCGCCGCGTTGTCCATCGCGCTGTAGTAGATCGTGTTGTTGACGTGCCCGAACATGTCGTTGTCGTTCCACCGCGTGGGGTAGCTGCGTCGGAACGGGTAGTCGTCGATGGTCATCGGTCTCCTGTCGGAAGGGCCACGGGGCGGAGCACGTACTCGAAGGTCGCGCGGGCGCGGACGGGGTCGGGCGTCTCACCGGAGATGAGGTCCGCGTAGGTGAAGGACTCCGAGATGCGGACGAGCAGCCGGGCGAGTTCCTCGGCGGACAGCGGTTCGGGGTCGAACGAACCGTTGCGGCGTTCGTGCTCGATGAGGGCGGTCACGCGGCCCACGAAGCGGCTCTGCACGTCACTCTCGGTCGTGGTGAGGAGCCGGAGCGCGCGTGCCGGCTCCCGGGTGAGGAAGATCCGGAAGTACGGCGCCTGGATCAGGTCCGCCGTGAACCGGTCGAGCACGTCGACGATCCGGGCGGCTCCGGACGGAGCTGCCGCCGCGGCTGCCGCATCGAGGGTGGGGACGGCGAGGGACCAGAGGATCTCGGACAGCAGCCGGTCTCGGTTGCCCACCCAGCGGAACAGCGAGGTGCGGTCCACGCCGAGCGACGTCGCCAACTGGCCCATGTCGATGCGCGCGCCGTCGATGAAGGTGTGTCGCGCCTCCCGGAACGCGCGCAGCGCCGAATCCGATGTGTACACGCGTCCCTCCCTTGCAACGTTTTCGAGAATGATGCATCGTGGTTCCCATGTCAACGTCGACGTCCACCACCGCGCTGCTCGAGTCCGACTTCTACCGCTTCCAGGAGGGGCTGACCGACCAGGAGCGTGCATCCCTCGGGCGGCTGCGCGCGTACCTGGAGTCCGAGGTGCGCCCGATCGCGGACGACTACTGGGCGCGGGCCGAGTTCCCGATGCAGGTCATCAAGCCGCTGTCCGACCTCGGCATGTACGGCCCGGGTGTCCCGCTCGTGCGGCACTTCGAGAACTCGGCCGTGTACCGCGGGTGGGCGGCCCTCGAACTCGGACGCGTGGACGCCAGCGTCGCGACCTTCATCGGCGTGCAGTCCGGCCTCGCGATGAACTCGATCGCCGTCGCCGGCAGCGAGGAGCAGCAGCGCGAGTGGCTGCCGCGGATGGCATCGGGCGAGCTGGTCGGCGCGTTCGGGCTGACGGAGCCGCTGTCCGGCAGCGACTCGGCACGGGGCCTCCGCACGACCGCACGGCGTGAGGGCGACACGTGGGTCCTGGACGGTGAGAAGCGCTGGATCGGGAACGCGACCTTCGCGGACGTCGTGGTGATCTGGGCCAAGGACGTCTCCGACGGTCAGGTGAAGGGCTTCCTCGTGACCACGGACACCCCCGGGTTCAGCGCGACGAAGATCGAGGACAAGATCGCCCTGCGCGGTGTGCAGAACGCCGACATCGTCATGACGGGTGTGCGCGTCCCGGAAGCGCGGCGACTGCAGCGCGCCGATTCGTTCCGCGCGACCGCCGAGGTGCTCCGCCTGACCCGGACCGAGGTGGCGTGGCAGGCAATCGGCATCGCCGTCGGCGCCTACGAGGCGGCGCTCGACTACGCCCGCACCCGGATCCAGTTCGGCAAGCCGATCGCTGCGCACCAGCTCGTGCAGGACCGGCTCGTGCAGTCGCTCGGGAACATCACGGCGTCCATCGCCCTGTGCACGCAGGCCTCGGCGATGCAGGACGCCGGGACCGGGGGCGACGAGCACTCCGCGATGGCGAAGGCGTTCGCGACGGCGAAGATGCGGGAGACCGTGGCGTGGTGCCGCGAGGTGCAGGGCGGGAACGGGATCGTCCTCGACAAGGGCGTCGCGCGGTTCTTCGCCGATGCCGAGGCGATCTACTCGTACGAGGGCACCCGCGAGGTGAACACGCTCATCGTCGGGCGAGCCATCACCGGGCAGGCCGCGTTCGTGTAGTGCCGCGGTCGGCGGTCGGCGCCTACCGACCCGGAACGACATCATCGCTGTCGTACGACGTCGACGATGTCGTTCCGCGTCGGCGGACCCGCCTCAGCCGAGCAGCTCGGGCCGCTTCCACTCCCCGCCGAGGACGTGCTGCTCGAGGAACGCGAACACCGTCTCGTACCAGACCACCGCGTGCTGCGGCTTCAGCACCCAGTGGTTCTCGTCCGGGAAGTACAGGAAGCGGTGCGGCATCGAACCGTCGGCCGCGGCGTGGTGCTCGGCGAGCTCGGACCAGAGCCGCAGCCCCTCGCCGATCGGCACCCGGTAGTCCTTGTCGCCGTGGATGACGAGCATCGGCGTGACGATGTCACCGACGAACCGGTGCGGGTCGTTCTCGTGGATGCCGGACTCGTCGAAGATCGACTGCCAGTACTGGGACATGTCGGTCGTGCCGTTGAACTGCTCGAGCGCCCACAGGCTGGCGTGCGTGACGATCGCGCGGAACCGGTCGGTGTGCCCCGCGACCCAGTTCGCCATGTACCCGCCGAAGGAGCCGCCCATCGCGGCCGTCCGGCGCTCGTCGATGTTGTCGCGGGTGGTCACCGCGTCGGTGATCGCCATGAGGTCGGTGAACGGCGCCTGCCCCCAGGCGTTCCACCCGCGGTTGATGAAGTCGAGCCCGTAGCCCGTCGACAGTGCGGGGTCGGGCAGCAGCACGGCGTACCCGCGCGCTGCTGCGAGCTGCGGGTTCCACCGCCACGACCACTGGTTCCAGGAGTTGAGCGGACCACCGTGGATCCACAGCAGCAGCGGGTGCGGGCCGTCACCCTCGGGCAGGACGAGCCACCCGCGCACGCGGGAGCCGTCGGCCGCCGTCGTCGACACCTCTTCCAGTCGCCCGGGCACGTCCGGCAGGGGCGCGGGCGTCGCGAGCGGGGTCACCGCCCCGTCGGACGCGATCCGAACGGGGTGCATCGGAGCCGCCCAGGAGGCACGGAGCGCCACGACCGCGCCGCTCTCCTCCGCCACGCGCAGGCTCGAGTACGCCCAGTCGTCGTGCGTCAGCTGCTCGACCGGACCGTCGTCGAGCGGGATCCGGAACACCGGCGCGCGGCCGTCCTGGTCCGCCGTCGTCAGGAGCGCACCGTCGCCGTGCTCGAAGACGAGCTCGTTCGGCCAGCGGTCCCACTCGGCCGCAATCCGACGAGCACCGGTCAGCCCGGAGCCGTCGAGGCCTGCGACCCAGATCTCCTGCTCGGTCGCACCCGCCGGGGTGAACCGCCGCGTCCGGACCCACGCCACCGTCCGGCCGTCGTGGCTGACGGCCGGCATCTCGTGGTCGACGTCGTCCTCGTCCGCGAGCACGGTGCGCGCACCCGTGGCGACGTCGAACGCGACGAGCGTGAAGCGGGAACCACGCGCCTCCTGGACGGCGACGGTGGCGACGACCGTCGAACCGTCGGGGGTGACCGTTCCGCTGACGTGTTCGAGGGAGCGTGCTGGTGTCGGCGTCAGGTCGGTCAGCGTCGGCAGGTGCGCGGGGTAGGCGTGCTTCGACTCGGCCGCCGTGTCGTGGGTGGACGCGGCCGCCGTGTCACGCTCCGACAGCGAGCCGAGGTCGAGCGTGAGCACGTGGGTCTCGTCCGGCCCGAGGTCGTGGTCCCAGAAGCGGACCGGGTAGGTCTCGTGCAGGATCGCCTGGACCTTCCGGTCCTTGCGGCGCCCACGGAGCTCGGCGTCGGCGACCACAACGCCGGTGCGGTCGTCGCCGGCGCCCGGGAGCAGCCCGGCCGTGACGGCGACGGTGTCGGCACCGGAAGCGGCGCCGAGCACCCCGCCGACCCCTCCGGCGAGGCGGGTGACCGGGCGCGCTTCGCCGCCGGTGGCCGGCAGGACCCACAGCTGTGGCGCGTCGGTGTCCTTGTCGCCGTCACCGTCGGGACGTGCGGAGACGAAGAGCAGGTCGCCCGTGCGGGTGAAGGCGACGCCGCCCTCGCCCTTCGCCGAGCGGGTCAGGCGGACCGGCACCGATTCGGTCGCGGCGTCGCCGGGGACCGCCCAGACCGCCCGTCGGTAGCCGGTGCCGTCCTCGTCGAGCACGCTGACGGTGAGGGCGACGCGCGAGCCGTCCGGACTCACCGCGATCCCGTCGACTCGGGGGAGTGCGGTGTACTGGTCGAGGTCGGAGAACGGCGTCGTCATGCCCCCACGCTAACGCGGCGTCCGGAGCTGCGGGCCGTCAGGCGCCCTCCTGTGGAGAACCCGCCGGCGCGATCAGGCCCAGAACGCCGCGATGCCCTCGGCGACCGCCCGGCCCTGCGTCCGGCCGGCGTCCGCGGACGGGGCCTGCGTGGCGAGGGACAGGGAGTTCGTGCCGAACGCCTGCTGCGCGGTGCTGTCCGCGACGACGACCTCGACGGAGCTCCCCGCAGCCCGGAGCCCCTCGACCGCCACGTCGAGCCACGGCCCGAGCGGCGACGGGCCCTCGGGGCCGCAGGCGATGACGAGGACCCGCTCGTACCCGGCGGCCACGTCCGCGTTCGTGCCGGAGCGGAGGCCGCCGTCGATGTACGGCCGTCCCTCGATGCCGACGGGCGACCAGACGAGCGGAACGGAGCAGCTCGCGGCGACGGCGCGGGGGAGCGGGACGCCGTCCGCCGCCGTGAGCACGCGGAAGGTCCCGTCGGTGGCGTCGATCGTGGTGAGCGCGAGGGGCTTCGCGGGCCACTCGGTCGACGGCAGGGTCTCGGTGAACGTCGCGGTGCGCTCGTCGTCGGTCTGCCCGGTCGTGGTCTGCTGGGCGAGGAGCCCCAGCCGTGCGCGGGCGTCCTGGTCGGAGGTGGCGCCCTCGAGGACGGCGCCGATGCGCTGCTGGAAGTCCTCGCCGTCGATGGCGACGGGTTCCTCGTAGGTGGTCGGGACCGGTGCGTGCTGCTGGTCGTACGCCTGCTGCACGCCGCCGTACCGGACGAACGTCCCGACGACGCTGCCGGCGCTCGTGCCGACCACCAGGTCGGCGGCGTCGAGGTCGACCCCGGCGTCCTGCAGCGCGGCGAGGACGCCGAGCTCCCAGGCGATGCCGGCGACCCCACCACCCCCGAGGACGAGTGCTCTGGTTCCGGGCGCGGGCGTCGAGACGTCGGTCATGGGTCCTGCTTACCAGGCGCAGGCAGACGGGAGGCGCGGTNNNNCACCGCGCCTCCCGTCCTTCCCTGGTCGGGCTGGGTCAGACCCCAGCGGTGGAGCGGATCCAGCTCGCGCTCTGCGTGAGGACGGCGTAGTTCGAACCCGCGTGCGTGTTCGCGCCCGGGTCGGCCACGTCACCGGTGGAGCAGACGCCGACGACCTTGCCGTTGACGACGAGCGCTCCGCCGGAGTCGCCGTGGTTCGAGGCGCCGGTGACGCCCGTGACGTGCTGTGCGCGGCCGCCGTAGGCGTCGGTCGAGGCGCCGGTCAGGTTGACGGTCGCCTGGTAGAGCCCGGTCGTCGGGACGCTGTTCGCGCGGTTGCCGTAGCCGAGGATCGTGCCCGTCCCGGAGGACTTCGTCGTGTAGGCGAGGTCGAGCTGTGCGTACGACGAGAGGGTCTTCGGCGTGCTGAGGTGCACGAGCGCGATGTCCCCGGCGGGTGCCGAGTAGAGCCGGTCCGCGGCGGTCGCGGGCCCACGGTTCGTCGTGCTGTTGGAGTGGTAGACGTTCATCGCGGTGGTGCCGTCGACGCAGTGCTCTGCGGTGAGCACCCACGAGGCGTTGAGCTGTTCACCGGTGCACCCGTAGGTGGCGCTGCCGCCCTGCTGGAAGATGAGCTGCACCTCCCACGGCGTGCTCGGGGCCTGCTCGCCGCCGATGACCTGCGGCGAGACGGTCGCGGCGTTCGCTGCGGTGGTGCCGAGCGTGCCGCCGAGGAGGGCGAGGGCTGCCGTCGCTGCGAGGGCGAGTCCCTTGAGGTTCTGTCGCTGCTTCATGCAGTTGATGGTGCGTCGACCCCTGTTCGGGGGGCAAGTCGGCGTTGCAGGGGACAACAGTCGTACCTCGATCGGCTCCGGAACGGGCCTGTGGAGAACTCCGTCCGCGTCGGTGGTGTGCCCTACCGTCGGGGGCATGACCGGGGAACACACCACCAGCGACCGCCGTCGTCGGCGGGCCGGAGCGGTGGTCTGGCCGATCGTCATCGCGACGGCTCCGACCGCCGCGTTCCAGCTGCCGAACCTCTTCGTGACGCCCGGCGTGCGCGTGGCCCTCGTGGCGTTCGGGCTCGTGGTCCTGCTCGCCGCGGTGGTCGTGCAGATCGTCCGCGCTCGGCGCAGCGCGGTGTCGCTCGCGAGTGCGGCAGCGGATGCCCGCGCGGCCGAGATCGAGCACGGGACGGCCGTCCGGTACGCCTTCGGGCAGTTGGCGACCCGGTTGGTCCGGTTCTCGGAACTCCGACGGCACGAGCGGCACCGGGAACTCCCGGCCTTCGCCGACCGGATCGCGGTCGCGCTGGCGTTCTACCTCCTGCCCGGCGTCCCCGACGTGCGCGCCAACGTGTACCAGCTCTCCGCCGACCTGCGCGCGCTCGAACCCATCGGGCACGGCGGCGCGGACGACACCGCCGGGGTCTTCCGCGCCGGCACCCCCTACGGGGACCGCAACCTCGAGTGGGTGCTCGTCGGCGGCGGACCGCGGGTGGTCGGTGACCGCGCGGCGGACGTCGACGTCGACCAGGACCAGCCCGACTTCGAGCCGCGGTACCGCTCGTACGTGTCGGTCGTGATCCGCTCCGAGGAGTACTCGTTCGGCATGCTCACCGTGGACTCGCCTGTACCGGACGCGTTCACCGACCTCGACGCCAAGTACGTCGCGATGATGGCCTCGTTCATGGCCATCGCGTTCTCGCTCGCGTCCGTGTTCCCGGAGCGGGACCGGAACCCCAGGAAAGGCCCGTGATGCTCACACGATTTGTCGGACGCTCGACGTACGATCCCCCCATGACCATCGTGAACCCCGAACCGAAGCCCTTCGGTCGGTCCCGGGTGTACACCCCGAACTGGACCGACGACACCACCGACGCCGACTACGAAGACCTCGAGGTCATCGCCGCGAACATCGAGCGCGAACGGGCAGCTGCCCGCCGCCGGTTCGAGGAACGCCTCGCCGCTGCCCTGGCTCGCTGACCCGAGCGGGCGTCAGCGCCCCGTCGACACGACGCACCACGATCCCGACACGGAACCAGCAGGACTGCCTGGTTCGGTGCCGGGATCGTCGTGCATCGGGCGGGCGTCGGTGATCGCGCGGTCCATTCGCTTCGTGCGTCGAGTGCGTCGAGTGCGTCGAGTGCGTCGTTCGCGCCGTGGAACGGCTCGCTACTGGTCGCTCACGTCGATGAGGACCTTGCCGACGACGTTGCCCTCGACGGCGTCGTGTGCGGCGGCCGTCTCCTCCAACCGGAAGCGGGTGATCGGCAGTCCGGACTCCTCGCCCACGGGCAGGACCCCGTCGCGGAGCGCCGCGGTGACGTCCTCGGCCGCAGCGGCCAAGGACTCGTCACCGATCGTGTAGAGCAGCAGGAACTGGTACCGGGCGTTGATGCTCATGTTCGGGCGGACCGGCAGCGTGGCTTCGTCCCCACCGTTGTTCGCGTAGATCGACACGACACCGTGGTTCGCCAGGACCTGCGCGACCAGTGCTGCGTTCTGGGGGATGGAGACCTCGACGACGATGTCGACGCCGTCCGGGGCGATCCGCCGGATCTGCTCGGCCGCGTCGTCGTCGTGGTAGTCGATCGTGTGGTGCGCCCCGGCGGCGGTGGCGAGTGCTGCCTTCGCCTCGGAGCTGATCGTGCTGATGACGGTCGCGCCGGCCCAACGGGCGAGCTGGATGGCTGCGTGTCCCACGGCACCGGCGCCCCCGGCGACCAGGACGGTCTTGCCCTCGAGTGCACCGGGTGCGAGCCGGTCCGGACCGTGCTCGTGGGTGGTGAGCGCTCGGTGTGCGGTCATCGCGGGGACCCCGAGGGAGGCGCCGACGTCGAATGACGTGCCATCGGGAAGCGGCACCGCGCGGGAGGCCGGGACGACGGTGTACTCCTGCGCCGTGCCCGTCGGTCGGCCGGACGCGGACATGTAGAGCCAGACGCGGTCGCCGACGCGCAGGCCGTCGACGCCCTCGCCGACCGCGTCGACCACGCCGGCGCCGTCCTGGTCCGGGGTGATCTCGGGGAACGGCAGCCCGTCGCCGTAGGTGCCGCCCTGCCGGGCCTTCCAGTCGGTCGGGTTGACGCCGGAGACGACGACGCGGACACGGACCTCGCCGGGGCCTGGGGTGGGGACGTCCCGCTCGACGAGTTCGAGGACGGAGCTGTCACCGGGCTTCGTGTAGACGACTGATCGCATGTCCCCAGGCAACCACTCGGCTCTGTCCGGGATTCCGGCTGACGGTCAGCGTGCTCGCGCGTCGTACTCGTCGCGGGAGACGGCGACCTCGTCCATGTGCGAGGTCGCCCACGCCTCGAGCGGCTCGAGCACGGCGCGCAGGGAGCGACCGCGATCGGTGAGCTCGTACTCGACGTGGGGCGGGATCTCCGGGAACACCGTTCGGGTGACGAAGCCGTCCCGTTCGAGCGCGCGGAGGGTCTGCGTGAGCATCTTCTGCGACACGCCCTGCACGCGGGCCGCGATGGCGGAGTAGCGTGCCGGGCCGTCGGCGAGGGTGCCGATCGTCAGGACGCTCCACCGGTCACCGATGCGGTCGAGCAGTTGGCGGGACGGGCAGTCCGCTGCGTAGGGGCTGTACTCGAGTGCTGACATCGGGTCCTCCGTCACGCACCGTGAGGTGCCTACTTACCGAAAGAGAGTAACGCTTGTACGGTGAGTGTCAATCTCCACGAAAGGAAGCTCCATGACCAGCATCGTCGTGTTCGGCGGCACCGGGTACGCCGGCTCCGCCATCGTCCGTGAGGCCCTGTCCCGCGGCATCGCCGTCACCGCCGTCGCGCGTGACACCTCGGGTGTCGAGGCCGCCGAGGGGCTCACGCTCCGGCAGGGCGACGCGTTCGACGCCGACCTCGTCGCCGATGTGACGAAGGGCGCGGACGTCATCGTCGTGGCGCTGCACGCGGTGCAGGCGGACGGCAGCGAGCTCAAGGACAAGTTCCAGCCGTTCGTCGACGCCGCGGCAGCAGCGGGCGCACGACTCGGGATCGTCGGCGGCGCCGGATCGCTGCTCGTGGCCGAGGGCGGCCCGCAGCTGGTCGACACGCCGGAGTTCCCGGACGCGTTCAAGGCCGAGGCGAAGAGCCACGCGCAGATCCTCGAGGCCCTCCGTGCCGGCAGCACCGACGTCGACTGGTTCTACGTGAGCCCGGCGGCGTCCTTCGGCGGGTACAACCCCGGTGAGCGTCGTGGCACCTACCGGACAACGGACGACGTCCTCCTCACTGACGCCGACGGCAACTCGGACATCTCCGGCGAGGACTTCGCGATCGCCTTCGTCGACGAGATCGCCTCGCCGGCGCACCACCGCGCGCGCTTCGGCGTCGCGTACTGACGCGCGTCGCGCCCCGCGGCGTCACGCCGACGGCCGGACAACACGCTCGGGCGTGCGAGGGCGCAACGTCCCCACGGGAGCGCGATCGCGGCCGCCTGTCGGACTGGAGGCGCGGGGCGNGCCCCGCGCCTCCAGTCCGACGGCTGGTCGCTGTCGGCCGCGCGCCGCTCCGGCTGGTTCCGAGCCCGCGCCGCGCAGCGCCCCGCCGCGTCAGCGGTGCCCGACGATCGCGGGCACCGGCATGTGGTGCCGCATCCGCACCGCGAGGTGCAGCCCGCCGCGCCGGGCGAGCACCACGCCGACGACGGCCGCCGCCGCGGCCGGCACCCCACCGGCGACGACCATCCCGACGTGGGGCCCGAAGTGGTCGACGACCTGTCCCATGAGCGGGCCACCGATCGCCTGCCCACCGAGCAGCACGAGGACGTAGAGCGACATCACGCGGCCCCGGATCGCCACGTTCGAGGACAGCTGCACGAGTGAGTTCGACGCCGTCTGGAACAGCAGCTGCGACATCCCGACGGCGACGAGTGCGACGGTGAACGGCGCGATGACCGGGATCGACCCGGTGACCACGAGCAGCACCCCGGTCCAGAACACACCGCCGACGATGGTGCGCAGCCGGACGGTGGCGCGCCGGGTGGACAGCAGCGCACCGGTCAGCGCCCCGATCGCCACGGCGGAGTTGAACACCCCGTAGCCGCCCGCGCCCACGTGGTAGACCTGCGACGCGAAGGCGGACAGCAGCACGGGCATCGTCAGCGCGAACACGGAGAAGAAGGCCACGAGCACCACCGGCACGATGATCGTCGGCTTCCGGACGGCGTAGCGGAGCCCCTCGACGAGCTGTCCCTTGCCGCGTGGGGCCGCGGGCGTCCGGTGCAGTTCCGAGACGCGCAGGAACCCGAGCGTCACGACGACGGCGACGCAGGCGATCGCGTTGATGCCGAACGACCAGCCCGCACCGACCGCGACGAGCAGGGCGCCGGACAGCGCGGGCCCGATCATGCCGCCGAGCTGGAACACCGACGAGTTGACGCTGATGGCGTTGCGCAGGTGTTCGTGCCCCACGATCTCGGTGACGAACACCTGGCGCGCCGGGTTGTCGATCACGGTGACCATGCCGACCAGGAACGCGATCGCCCAGATGTGCCACGCCTGCACGACGCCCGCGAGCGTCAGTGCCGCGAGCACCGCGGAGAGGAGTGCGAACGCGCCCTGCGTGATCATCATCAGCGCACGCTTCGAGAACCGGTCGACGAGGACCCCGCCCCAGAGCCCGAAGAACAGCATCGGTGCGAACTGGCACGCGACCGTGATGCCGACCTGCGCGACCGAGCCGGTGAGCTGCAGGACGAGCCAGTCCTGCGCGATGCGCTGCATCCACCCGGCGGTCATCGCGACGAGGTTCGTGGCGGTGAAGAGCCGGAAGTTCGGGACGGACAGGGCGATGAGGGTGTGGCGCCACGGCGGTCGGGTGGCCTGGATCGGGAGTGGTTCGGTCGGTGGGGGGAGGGTCGTCGATGACGCGCTCACGGTGGGGGATCTCCGGACGTCGGCTGCGGATTTCGTACCTCCACGAAACTACGTGCCCGCGGGCCATTCGATACCCCTATGGTGGCTATCAGTCCATTGCGATGTCGAATGAACGGGGTGCACCGTGCTCGATCCGGTCCTGCTGCAGACGTTCCTCGCGGTCGCCGAGACGCGCAGCTTCACCCAGGCCGGCGCCCGCCTCGGCATCAGTCAGCCGACGGTCTCGCAGCACGTGCGGCGCCTCGAGAACGCCGTCTCCCGGACCCTGGTCGCACGGGACACCCGGGGCGTGGCGCTCACCGACAACGGGGACGCGATGGCGGGGTTCGCGCGGACGATCCTCGCGGCGCACGCCACCGCCGACGCGTACTTCTCAGGAGCCGCGACGCGGGGCCGGCTCCGGTTCGGCGCTGCGGACGACCTCGCGATCACGCAGTTGCCGCGGATCCTCCGGGACTTCCGTCGACTGCACCCGCAGGTGAACCTCGAACTGACGGTGAACCAGTCCGCGCCGCTGCTGCGCCGGGTCCACGCCGGGCAGCTCGACCTCGTGTTCATCAAGCAGACCGCCGGGGAGTCCGCCGAGGGCACGCGCGTCGCGAGCGACCAGATGGTGTGGATGGCGCAGGACGGCATCGCGCTCGAGCCCGGGGAGCCGGTGCCGCTCATCGCGTACCAGGCGCCGAGCATCAGCCGACAGATGGCGATCGACGCCCTCGAGGCCGCCGGTCGCACCTGGCGCATCACCTGCAACACCCGCGACGTGAACGGTGTGCTGGCGGCGGTGCGGGCGGGCATCGGGGTCGCCGTGTTCCCGCACTCGCTGATCCCCGCAGACCTCGTGAAGGTGTCGCAACGGTTGTCGTTGCCGGACCTGCCGGCCGTCGACTACGTCCTCATCGCCAACCCCACGGTGCAGCGGGAACCGATCAACGCCCTGACGAACGCGATCCTGTCCCGCGGGGTCATCCGCGCGGTCTGACCGTGGCTACGGCGCGAGCGTCGGCGCCGTCCCGCTGCCCGTGATGTCCGGCAGGGTCACGCCGACCAGCGGCAGCACCGCGGAGGCCACGGCCCACAACAGCACGAGCGTGCCGACACCGCCGAGCACGGCGCCGAGCAGGGCGACCGGTCGCTGCCACGTCGCCGCCGGGTTCCGGAGCGTCGCGGACGACAGCAGGAGCGCGAGCACGCCGAGCAGGACCCCGACCGCGTGCACCGTCGTGGGTGCCGTGAACCACCAGGCGCCCAGCCCGAGCGCGGCGAGGCCGGTGACCGCGCCGAGGGCGGCACCCGGGGTGGCGCCGACGAGCGGTCGGCGCGCGACCTCCGTGCCGTCCTGGAGGCGCGGCTCGGCCTCCGGCGTCTCGGTGCCGTCCGCCGGCGGTGCGGGTGTCGCCACGCTGCCGACGGTCTCGGCGTCGCTTGTCGGTGTCGCGGCGGCACGCGGGTGCCGACGAGCGGGGTCGGGTACCGGGTGGGCGGGGGCCGCCGGGGCGCCCGCGGCGAGGACGGCGTCGAAGGGACGGGTCGCCGCGTCGGGCTGCGGCGCGGGGACGGGAGCGGCGGACCGCTGCTGGCGGGCGAACCGGGCCGGGGTCCGGTAGCCGATCGGACCGGACGGCTCGGGCTCGGCGCCCTCGACGACGACGTGCTCGAGACCGGGGACGGAGAAGCGCGGCTGGCCGACCGTGGGGACGGCGGGTGTCGGCGGGGCCGGAGGTGCGGCGTCGATCGGCGACACCGGGGGCGGCCCGTGCGGCGTCCGGTCCGCCGGTGCCGTCTCGAACGGGACCGTCTCGACCGCGGGGGAGGTGGGCGCCGGCGGCAGGAGGTCCTCCTGCGGCGGGAAGTCGGGGACCACGACGTCGGCGTCGGGGAGTGCGGGTGCGGACTGCGCCGCGGGCGACGCGGTGGCGACCGTCTCCGGGACCGGTGCCGAGGCGACGGGGGCGGGGCGCGCCTCCAGGACCTCCGGAGCGCTCTCGGGCGGAGCCGTGACCCAGGCAGGGACCGCGCGACGCGGTCGGTCCTCGTCGGGCAGGCGATGCGATGCCACTGCGGTGCTCCTTCCGTACGCTGATCCATCGTCAGTTCTAATCGGAAGCGGACGGCCGCTCGCAGCCCCAGTTCCGGGGTCGCCGGTACGGTCGGGGCATGACCGGAATCGAACACCGCCCGCTCGGGCCCTCAGGACTCGTCGTCTCCACCGTCGGCATCGGCTGCAACAACTTCGGCCGACCCGGCACCCGGACCGAGACGCAGGAGGGCACGGACGCCGTCGTCCACGCTGCCCTCGACGCCGGCGTCACCCTCTTCGACACCGCCGACATCTACGGCGGGCGGCCCGGGCAGTCGGAGGAGATGCTCGGCAAGTCGATCGCCGGGCGCCGCGAGGAGATCGTGCTCGCCACGAAGTTCGGCATGGACATGCAGGGCGCGAACGGCCCGGACTGGGGCGTCCGCGGGTCCCGTCGCTACGTGCGGCTCGCCGTCGAGTCCTCGCTCCGACGTCTCGGCACGGACTGGATCGACCTGTACCAGATGCACCGCCCGGACGACGTGACGTCGATCGAGGAGACCCTGTCGGTGCTCGACGACCTCGTCCGCGAGGGCAAGATCCGGTACATCGGCCACTCGAACTTCGCCGGCTGGCAGATCGCCGAGGCGGAGCTCACCGCCGCGATCGCCGGGACGACGGCCTTCGTGTCCGCGCAGAACGAGTACAGCCCGCTGGCCCGGGGGGTCGAGGACGAGGTCCTGCCAGCGGTCCGTGCCTACGCCCTCGGGTTCCTGCCGTACTTCCCGCTGTACAACGGCCTGCTGACCGGCAAGTACACGAAGTCCGGGGGTCCGGAGGACGGGCGTCTGACGAAGGCGAAGCCGCAGGTGCTCGCCGACGCGCCGTGGTCGGTCCTCGAGGAGTTCCAGGGGTTCTGCGACGAACGCGGGGTCACGATGCTGCAGGCGACGTTCGCGTGGCTGCTCGCCCAGCCCGGGCTGTCGAGCGTCATCGCGGGTGCGACGAAGCCGGAGCAGGTCCGGCAGAACGCGGAGGCCGGCACCGCCTGGACCCCGTCGGAGGACGACATCGCGGAAATGACCGTGATCTTCGACGGGGGCCAGGGCGGCACGACCCGCTGAGGGCTACATGTCGCGGTAGCGCTTCGCCTCGGCGAGCTTGCCGCGGAGCTCGTCGGCGGTGAACCGGGCGACGTAGCCGGGGGTGTCGCGCTGGATGCGCCAGCCCTCGGCGAGCGGCCCGGCGTCGACGACGTCGAAGCCGAACTCTTCGATGAGGTCGGCGACGGTGCGCTTGGCATCGTCGTCGTCCCCGGCGACCACGAGGGCGCGGCGGCCGGGGGTTCCTGCGGGAGAGGCGTCGCCGGTCAGGTCGGCCGCGCCGATGTGGTTGAACGCCTTCACGACCCGGGCACCAGGCAGGTGCGCCTGCAGCAGTTCCGCGGTGGTGGTCGTCTCGTCGTCGAGCGCCGGGATCTGCCCGTCGCGCTGCGGGTAGTAGTTGTTGGTGTCGATGACGACCTTGCCGACGAGCGGCTCCACGGGGATCGTCTCGATGGCCGCGAGCGGGGTCGTCACCACGACGATCTCGCCCGCCGCTGCCGCCTCGTCGCGGGTGGCCGCGCGTGCCGCGCCCGACGCGATGCCGTCCAGTTCGTCGATGAGCGGCGTGAGGGTCTCGGGGCCGCGCGAGTTCGCGATCACGACCTGGTGGCCGTGCCGCACCGCGAGCCGGGCGAGCTGGGAACCGATGTTGCCTGCGCCGATGATGCCGATTGTCGTCATGGTGTCCAGGCAACGCCGGTCCCCGTCGTGGGCATTCCCGTCGCATCCGGTGGAGTCGCTCAGGGTGCATGATGGCGGCATGGACCACGAGTTCCGCGACGAGGCAGATCGGGACCGCTACGCGATGTACGTCGGTGGCGAGCTCGTGAGCGTGCTCGACTACCGCGAGAACGGCGACGCGATCGCGTTCCCGCACACCTACACGGTGCCGAAGCACCGCGGCCACGGGTACGCCGCGGAACTCGTCGAGTTCGCCGTCGACGACGTCGAGCAGCACACCACGAAGCGCATCGTCCCGATGTGCTGGTTCGTCGGCAAGTGGTTCGACGAGTACCCCGAGAAGGCAGACCTGCTCATCCGCGGCGCTGCGGACTGAGCCGGACCGGAAGGCCCCGCCCATGACCACGATCACCCCGTTCCTCTGGTACGACGACCAGGCGCAGCAGGCGGCCGAGTACTACGTGAGCCTGTTCCCGGACAGCAGCATCGACAGTGTCAGCAGGACCCCGGACGGGCAGACCCTCGTCGTGGAGTTCACGCTCCTCGGCAAGCCGTACCGGGCGATGAACGGCGGCCCGGGCCACGAGCACACGGACGCGATCTCGTTCCAGGTCGACGTCGACACGCAGGAGGAGCTGGACCGCGTCTGGGACGCGCTCCTCGCCGACGGCGGGCGGCCCTCCGCGTGCGGGTGGCTCTTCGACCGGTGGGGTGTGGCGTGGCAGGTCACCCCGTCGATGATGGGCGAGCTGATGACCGGGTCGGGTGACCCCGAGGCGAACGCCCGCGTGTTCCAGGCCATGATGCAGATGGTGAAGCTCGACATCCCGGCGCTGCAGGCTGCGGCAGCGGGTCGCTGAGCGGGACCGCGCCGTACCCGCCGGTATGGTTGCCGGACGACCACCGCCGGTCGGCACCGGCGACGACAGGCTGGAGTGCTTCCATGAGCGACGCGAAGCCCGGTGTCCGCGACAGCGACATCGAGCGTGCCTACACGGAACTCTCGCGGATCACCCGACGCGCGAGCATCCGGGCCCGTGGCTCCGAGGGCGTGCTGAGCGTCGTCGACCAGTCCCTCGTCGACTTCGTCGTGCAGCACCCCGGCTGCATGGCGATCGACATCGCCCGGTACCTGCGGCTGAACCGGTCGACGATCTCGCGGCAGCTCTCCGGACTGCTCGCGGCGGGTCTGGTCCGCACGACAGACGGCGGCACGGGGAACGCGAAGCCGCTCGAGGTCACGGACGCCGGGCGTGCGGCGCTCCGGCGGTCCGTGCAGCTGCACCGCGACGCGCTCGACGAACGGCTCGCGAGCTGGTCGGACGACGACGTCGCGTTGCTCGCCGGGCTGCTCGAACGCCTCGGCGCGGCGGACGAGGCCGGACTGCCGGTCCCGGGGCGCGCGGCACCGTGACGACGTCGTTCGTCCTGCTCTCGGACACGCACCTGCCGAAGCGCGCGAAGGACCTGCCGGCGCCGCTCTGGGCGGACATCGACGCCGCGGACCTCGTCGTGCACGCCGGCGACTGGGTGGACACCGCCACGCTCGACGCCGTCGCGGGCCGTGCGCGCCGGTTCGAGGGCGTCCGCGGGAACAACGACGGGCCCGAGTTCGACGACCGGCTGCCGCTCGTGGCGCGGTTCGCCGTCGAGGAGCTGCGGTTCGCGCTCGTCCACGAGACCGGGGCCGCGTCCGGCCGGGAGCGCCGGATGGCGGCGGAGTACCCGGACGTCGACGTCCTCGTGTTCGGGCACTCGCACATCCCGTGGGACACCGTCGCGCCGAACGGGCTCCGACTGCTCAACCCCGGATCGCCCACCGACCGCCGCCGCCAGCCGGACCACACCTGGATGCGCGGGACTGTCGACGCTTGCACGCTGACGGTCGAGCTCGTCCGGCTGCCCCCGCGCCGGTGACGTCCCACACCGTGCTGCGGGAGGACCCGAGGCGACGCCGGGTCCCGCGTGCGCACGACCGTGCCGGACCCTGGGACGTCCGCGGGTCGGCGTGGCTCGTCGGACTGCTGTCCGCGGTGGTCACGTCCGTCGGCGCGGGGATCCCGTCGTACTGGAACGACGAGGCCGCCACGCTCCGGCTCGCACGACTGCCGGTCGACCAGTTGCTCGACTTCGTGCAGCACAAGGACGCGGTGCACGCGGTGTACGCGCTGCTCGTGCACGTCTGGATCGGGTGGTTCGGTGAGGCCGAGGTGGTCGTCCGCGCTCCGTCCGCGATCGCCGTCGGGGTCGCTGCCGCCGGGGTCTTCGCGCTCCTCCGTCACCCGGCGCCCGACCGGGACCGGCCCGTGGCGGCGCTCGTCGCGGCGGTCGTGTTCACGGTGCTGCCGCGTGTCTCCTTCAACGGGGTCGAGGCCCGGTCGTACGCGCTGAGCACGGCGCTCGTCGTGTGGGCCGTGGTGTGGGCACTGCGCGCGGGTCGGGACGGGGGAGCCCGGCGGTGGGTCGCGCTGGCGGTCACGGCGGGCCTCGCGGCGGCGGTGTTCCCGTACGCGCTCCTGGTCGTCCCCGCCGTCGTGCTCGCCGCACTCCTGCCGGAGCGCGTGGGCTCCGGCGCGGGACGGCGCGTGGCGCCGCTCGGGCTCTCGCTGATGGGTGCGTTGCTCCTGGCGGCGCCGGTCCTCGTCGTCGCCGCTGGGGAACGCGGGCAGATCGACTGGTTGCGGTCCCAGCCGATCACGATCTGGACGGTCGTCGTCGAGCCGGTGTTCGACCAGTCCTGGTGGTCGGCCGCCCTCGTGGCCCTCGTCCTCGCCGTCGCAGCCGTGCGGGCCGGACGCGCCGACCGTGCCGGACGCGCCGACCGTGCCGACCGGGCCGGACGCGCAGGGCGTCCGTGGTCCGGCGAGCGCGGCCTCGTCGTGGTCCTCCTCGCCTGGATCGTCGTCCCGACCGTCGTGCTCGTCGTGGCGAGCGTGGTCGTCAGCCCCCTCTTCACGCCCCGGTACCTCAGCATCGTGACGCCGGCGGTCGCCGCACTGGTCGGGCTCGCGGTGTGTTCGTGGCGACCCGCGGTGGTCTGGGTGCTGACGTCCGCGATCGTCGTCGCCGCGGTGCCGGCGGACGTGCACGCGCGGACGCCGCTGGGCAAGCCCGCCGGGATCGACCTGCGGTCCGTCGCCGCGGTCGTGCACGACGGCGCCCGGCCCGGGGACGGGTACCTGCTGTCCGACCGGGGCACGGTGTCGCTCCGTCCCCGGAACGCCCTGGCCGCGTACCCACAGGCGTTCCACGGTCTGGACGACGTCGCGTTCCTCCGGTCCTACGCCGGCACGGGCACGTACTCCGACGTGCTCGTCCGGGGGCAGGCCCTCGAGCGGCGCCTCCGGCACGAGCACCGCGTCTGGGTGGCGGTGCCCGCGGCAGGCGACCCCGCGTTGGTCCGGCAGGTGCGGGCGGCGGGCTTCTCGGCGCGGCAACCGCAGCGGGTCGCCGGTGCGACGGTCACCCTCTGGACGCGCTGAGTCGTCCCTCCTCCAGCGGCATCCGGAAGAACGCCAGCTCCCACTCGGTCGACCGGCGGAACGCCCGGGTCATCGCGCCCCGCTCCGCCGGCGTCGCCGCAGCCGCACGCCGCTCGACCCAGGCGGTCGCCGCAGCCGACGCCTCGGCGAACCCCGGGTCGTCGTACGCCCGGACCCAGTCCGCGAACGGGTGCTCGTCCGGCACGGTGCCGAACCGTGTCCCCACCCAGGCGTAGACCCGGAAGCACGGCAGCACCGCGGCCGCGAGGACCCCAGGATCGCCGGACGCAGCGGCCTCCTCCAGGTGGGCGAGGTACCCCGCACACGTCGGGAGGACGGCGTCGTCGCCCCGTGTGCCAGCGAGCCGTCGGTGGTGGAGGTCGCGCGCCTCGTCGGCGCAGCCCTGCGCGGCGGCGGCCCAGAACGCGGACTCCTCGCCGGTCGACCAGGTCGCCAGCAGCGACAGGTGGCGTTCGTAGGCGCGGAGGTAGTGCACGTCCTGCGCCAGGTACCCGGCGAACACCTCGGGATCGAGCGTGCCGTCGCGCATCCGGACGAGGAACGCGCACGCGATCGTGTCCTGCAGCACCCCGCCGACGTCGTCCCACCAGCGGTCCGTCCAGGAGACCTCCGGAAGCGCAGCACGGACGACGGCACCGTGGTCGACGGGCCCGGAGCCCGTGCCGACGTCGAGCGCGTCCGCGCCCTCCAGCGCCTGCGTCAGCCACCGTTTCGCGGTGCCGATCGCGAGCTCCCAGTCGCCGTCGCGGACGACCAGCGTCGCGATCGCACTCGACAGCGAGCACCCCGTGCCGTGCGTGTTCGTCGTCCGGACGCGCGGGGCGGTGAACGTCCGGACGACGCCGGACGCCGACACGAGCACGTCGTCGGAGGTGTCGCCGCCGTCGTGGCCGCCCTTGGCGAGGACCAGCACGTCCCAGGCGCGCGCGACCCGGAGCGCCTGGGCGATCGGCCCGTCCGCCGCCGCCACCGACTCCGCGCCCGCGAGTTCCGCGAGCGCGCTCAGCTCGGCCCGGTTCGGCGTCACGAGGTCGGCGAGCGTGAGCAGCTCGCCGATGGCCGCGGAGGCGTCCGTGTCGAGCAACCGGTCGCCGCTCGTGGCGACCATGACCGGGTCGACCACCACGACCGGCGGCCGGTTCGCCCGGAGCCACTCGGCCACGGTCCGGACGACGTCCGCGGTGCCGAGCATCCCGACCTTCACGGCGTCGACGGCCACGTCGTCGGAGACGGCCTCGAGCTGTTCGCGGAGGAACGCCACGTCCGGCACGTGCACCGACCGCACACCGCGCGTGTTCTGCGCGACGAGGGCGGTGACGACGCCCATCCCGTACCCGTCGTGGGCGGCGATGGCCTTGAGGTCGGCCTGCATCCCCGCCCCGCCGGTGGGGTCGGTGCCCGCGATCGACAGGACGCGCGGGACGCGTCCACCGCCGCTCACGCGTCCGCCTCGTCGCGCGTGGCGACGTCCAGGAGGAACGGATCACCCGGACCGACCCGCCTGCGGTCCGGCGGACCATCCGACCCGTGACCGAGCGGGTCGCCCGCCGGGCCCGCGCCGGTCCACGCGGCGACGAACGCGGCCGCCGAGGAACCGGGGTCGGCGGCCGCGCAGATGCCGGACACCACGGCGACCCCGGCCGCACCGGCGGCACGCAACGGTGCGACGTCGTCGAGCGTCACCCCGCCGATCGCCACGCACGGCACCTCCGTCGCAGCCGCGAGCCGCGCGAACCCCTCGTGGCCGAGCGCCGGCGGGTGGTCCGCCTTCGTCGCCGTGGGGTGCACCACGCCGACCCCGAGGAGGTCGACGGTGCCGTGCGGGAGCCGGGCGACGGCCGCGAGGTGCTCCGGCGTGTTCGCGGTCAACCCGACGTGCGCGTCCGGACCGAGCAGGGCGCGCGCGACCCCGACGGGGACGTCGGACTGCCCGAGGTGCACGCCCGCGACCAGGTGCGCGGCGGACCGTGCGGCGAGTGCGACGTCCAGGCGGTCGTCGACGACCACCGTCGCCCGGTCGCCCACCGCGTCCGCGACGGCGGCGCTCAGCGCGAGCAGGTCCCGGGCCGAGGCGTCCTTGTCACGCACCTGCACGAGGCGCACCCCGCCGTGCACCGCGGCCCGGACCACGCCGAGGACCCCGATCCCGTGCCGGTCCGACAGCCGACCGTCGGTGACGAGGTACACGCCGAGGTCCGCCGCGGCGCTCACGCGACCACCGCCGACGGCTCGACGGTGATACGGGCCTCGCGCACGACGTCCTCGGGGGTGAGCGACGCCAGACGGTCGAGGAACAGCGGCTGGAACGTGCCCGGACCGCCGGACGTCCTCGCGGCGAGTTCGGCCGCGATGGTGTGCACCGCGGTGGCTGCGACGGCCGCGGCTCCGGCGTCCCCGGGCGACACGGCCGTGAACGCGGCGACGACCGCTCCGAGGGCGCACCCGCCGCCGGTGATCCGGGTGAGCAGCTCCGTGCCGTTCGCGACCCGCACCGTGCCGGTGCCGGGCGCGACCACCAGGTCGACCGGACCCGACACGGCCACCGCGGCCACGCGCCTCCCGGGACCGCCCGGAGCGGTGACCGCGGCGACCGCGGCGTCCCGCGCGTCGTCCGCGCCGACCGTGCTGTCGACACCGTGGCCGCCCGCCGACGCGCCGAGGACCGCGAGCACCTCGGAGGCGTTGCCGCGCAGCACCGTCGGACCCGCGGCCAGGAGGCGTCGCGCCAGTGCCGTGCGGACCGGGAGCGAACCGACCGCGACCGGGTCGAGGACCCACGGCGTGCCGACGTCCACCGCGGCCGCGACGGCTTCCTCGGCGGCGGCGCGGGGCTCGGCGTGTGGGGTGCCGGTGTTCACCAGCAGCGCGTCGGCCACGCGCGCGAACGGTCCGGCCTCGGTGACGACGTCGACCATCGCGGCCGAGGCGCCGAGCGCCAGCAGCACGTTCGCGGTGACGTTCTGCACGACCGTGTTCGTGATGCAGTGCACCAGGGGAGCGCGGCCCCGGACGGCCTCGAGGAGCGTGGCGGTCCGGTCGGCCCAGTCGGGCTCGGCGCCACCGGTGGGTGCAGCGGGTACGGGCGCAGCAGTGTGCATGGACGATCCCTTCGCGAGTACGAACTCGAGCAGGTTCGACGGGTGTGATCTCAGCCGCCGGTTGCGGCACCCCGTGTCTCGGACGACACCGTACACGACGCTCTGCGACCACCGGCCGTCACAGCACCGGTGCCGTGTGGGAGGGTTGAGGACGTGCCAGATGCAACGCCTCCCGGGCCCCCTCCCGGCCCCCGCGACCCCGGCGACGCCTGGGCGATCGGCCCGGACGGGACGAAGGCGTGGGGGATCTTCGGCGCCGCCGGTCTCCTCGTCGACGACGGCGCCGGTCGCGTGCTGCTGCAGCACCGCGTCGAGTGGAGCCACCACGGCGGCACATGGGGCATCCCTGGCGGAGCGCGTCACCAGGGCGAGGACGCCGTCACCGGAGCCCTGCGCGAGTCGGCGGAGGAAGCCGGCGTGCCCCTCGACGGGGTCGACCTGCGCCACACGTCCGTCCTCGACCTGGGGTTCTGGACCTACACGACCGTGGTGGGGCGCGCCTCCAGGCCCTTCGAACCGGTGATCGCGGATCGCGAGAGCCTCGAGCTGGCGTGGGTGCCCGCGCGTGACGTCGACGACCTGCCACTGCACCCCGGGTTCGGCGCCGCCTGGCCGGCGCTGCGCGACCGGATGGCGACCACGCCCCACGTCGTGGTGGACGCGGCGAACGTCGTCGGCAGCGTCCCGGACGGCTGGTGGAAGGACCGGGCCGGGGCGGCCGCGCGGCTGGTCGCGTCGGTGGGGGCGCTCGCCGCGGCGGGACTGCCGGCGGCGGCGCTGGACCTGCCGTTCGACCGGTGGTGGCCGCGGTGGACGGTGGTGCTCGAGGGGGAGGCGCGGGCCGCTGCCGACCCGGCGACCGCGGTGCCCGGCGCCGGCGAGGTCGTCGGGGTCGTGCGTGCACCGGGGTCGGGCGACGACGCGATCGTCGACGCCGCGCGTGCCGCTGTGGGCGCCGGCGACGGCCCGGTCGTCGTCGTGACGGCGGACCGTGGGTTGCGGGAGCGTGTGGAGGCGCTCGGAGCGGTGCCCCACGGGCCCGCGTGGTTGCGCGACCGGTTCCCGAGCTGACGCCTCGTCTCCTGGTGCGTGCGGCCCGGCGGCACGCCGTTGATCAGTCGGCGTCGCCCGGGATGTGCTTCCGGGACGACACGAGCACCGCCGCCCACGACAGCACGCCGAGCCCGACGACCACCCACAGGACGACCGGCACGGCGACGACGTTCCCCACCGCCGCGATCACCGCCGGTGCCAGGAACCCGGCGTACGCCGCCGCGTAGAACACCCCGGTCAGTCCGGCGAGGTCGCGCGCGCCCGCGATCCGTTGCACCTCGAGCAGCGACGACACGAGCGCGAGGCCGATCCCGAGCCCGATCACCACGTTCGCGACGAGCCCGACCACCACGGACTGCAGCTGGATCGCGACGACGACCACGGCGATGCCGGCGGTCATGAGCGCCACGCCCGTCACCAGCCCACGGGCCGACACGGCCGAGTGCACGCGCTTGGCGAACGGTTGCACCGCGCTCGACACCCCGAGCGCGACGACGGTGGCCGCCGTCGCGAACACGAGCCCCCACGTGCCGGTCGCGCCGGCGAGCTTCGTCGGCAGGTACCCGTACCCGATGGCCGCGGAGCCGAAGATCCACGGTGCCGCGACGAGCACGACGCGGGTGAAGCGGCGGTGTCCGGCGCTCGGCACGGCGAGCTGCTTCCACCACGGACCGGGGAGGCCGCCCGTGCGGTTCGTCTCCGGGGTGCGCCAGACGACGACGGCGAACGGGACGGCGACCACGATGTGCACGAGGAACGGCAGCACCTCGGGGATCGGACCCCACTGCGCGATGAGCCCGGCGACGAGCGCGCCCGAGGCGGAGCCCAGCGTGAACGCGAGCGAGGCCCGCCGGGCACCGGAGCCGGCGTCCGCGGTCGGGTCGAACCGGCCCTGCGAGAGCTCCTTCACCCAGCTGTTGCCGACGGCCATGGCGATGCCCACGGTGATGCCGGAGAAGAGCCGTCCGGCCATCAGGAAGCCGGGGCCGAGCGGTCCGCACGCGAGCAGTCCGCTGCCGACCACGGCCGACACGATGCCGGCGAGCATGAGCGGACGACGCCCGTGCCGGTCCGAGAGCGACCCGGCGACGAGGAGTGCCGGCGCGAGCCCGAGCACGTACACGCCGAGGAGGACGTTGACGAGCAGCGACGAGTAGTGCGCGCGCTCCTCGTACATGAGCAGGAGCGGGGAGAACTGGTTGCCGCCCCACGAGCAGACGAACACCGCACCCCAGACCGCGACCCACGGCAGGACCCCGGCGCGCGGGACGGCGACCGAGCCGGTCGTCGGGATGCTCCCGGTGGCACCGCTCGCGCTCACAGGGCACCCCGGTGCGAGGCGACGTGGGCACGGAGCACCTCGGCGTAGTGGCCGGCGTCGTCGGCGTCGAGCGCGTCGGCGAGGGCGCGGTGGTCGTCGAGCGATGCCTGCAGTTGGTCCGGTCGGAGTCGCATGAGCTGGTGCCGGAGCCGCTGCTGCCGGTCGCGCAGGGTGCGGGCGAACAGGACGGCGATCGAATTCCGGGAGGCGCCGATGACGGCCCCGTGGAACTCCGCGTCGAGCTCGACGAACCGGTCGACGTCCCCGGTCGCGACCGCCTGCTCCTGTTCCGCGAGCACGGCCCGGAGGGTCGGTGCCACGTCGGCGACGCGACCGTCCGCGACGACCCTGGCCGCGGCGGTGGACTCGATCGCCTCCCGCATCTCGAGCACGTCGGCGGCCTCGTTCGGCGACATCGGGCGGACCACGGCGCCCTTCCGGGACTCCAGCGTGATGAGGTCCTCGGCGGCGAGGCGCAGGAACGCCTCGTGCACGGGCGTCCGGGACACGCCGATCTCCTGGCACAGGGCGTTCTCGCTGATCGCGGTACCGCCGGGGAGGTCGCCGCGGATGATCGCCCGCTTGACGTGCTCGTACGCGCGATCGGCCGCGGCCGGGACGGGGGTGTTCGTGCTCGACGTGCTCACGGAGCCATCGTACGCCTTGCATGCAAGGATGCATGCCGTCATGTCACGCCGTGTTCACGCGACACCCGGCGACCCCGGATACGCTGGGCCTCCACGTCAACGGAGACGTGCCGACAGGAGGACCCGATGGAACGGATCACCAGGGCGGACGACCGCGTGCACCGCCCGGCCGGACCGTGGACGCCGACCGTGCACCGGTTGCTCGCCCACCTGCACGAACAGGGGTTCGTGGCCGCCCCCGAACCGATCGAGCTCGGGGACACGCTCGAGACCGTGTCGTTCGTGCCGGGCGCCGCGGGGGAGTACCCCTGGACCGCCGACGTCGCGAGCGAAGCCGCCCTCGTCACGACGGCACGCCTGCTCCGGCACTACCACGACGCTGCCGCCACGTTCCCGCGCGACGACCACCGCGACGTGTGGTCCCAGGCCGGACGGCTGCCCGTCGAGACGATCGTGCACGGCGACTTCGCCCCCTACAACTGCGTCTACGACGGCGTCGCGGCGATCGGGCTCATCGACTTCGACACCGCCCACCCCGGCCCCCGCGTGTGGGACGTCGCCAGCGCCGTGTACCGCTTCGCCCCGTTCACGACCGGCGTCGTCGAGGGCTCCACCGCCCCCTCCCTCGACGAACGGCTCGACCGCGCGGCGGAGTTCTGCCGCGCCTACGACCTCGACGAGCGGTCGCGTGCGGTCCTCGCCGACACCATGACCGCATCGCTCGTCGCTCTCGTCACGACGATCGAGACCGAGGCGGCGGCGGGCAACCCGAAGTTCGTCAGCGACTTCGCACACGGACACGCCGAGCTCTACCGGGCCGACGTCGCCTACCTCGAGCAGCACGCCGACGAGATCACCGCCGCCGTCGCGTGAGCACGGTGCCCGCTCGCTGGACACCCGCCGGGCTCCGCGCGGAACGGATGGCGGCGCAGGGCATCGGCGTCCCCGGCCTGCCGCCGGCCGCCGCGGTGGAGCGCATGCTCGCCGTGCAGGGGCAGGACCTCGGCCAGGCGCTGTGGGCGATCGGTGTGCGGTCGCCCGGGGCCACGCGCGACGACGTCCGGGCGGCGTTCGACCGCGGTGCACTCGTGCGCTCGTGGCCGATGCGGGACACCCTGCACGCCATGCGGCCCGACGACCTCCGGCTCGTGCTCTCCCTGACCGCCGAGCGGACCATCCGGTCCATCGCCCGACGCGCTGCGCAGCTCGGCATCGACGACACCGTCACGGCGACGGCACGAGCGGCCACCGTCGGCGCACTCTCCGGCGGCCGCTCCCTCGTCCGCGACGAGCTGTTCGCCGTCCACCGGGCCGCCGGCATCGACCCCACGGGCGGCCGCGGCTACCACCTGCTGCTCCGCCTCGCGCTCGAGGGGCTGCTCGCCTGGGGCCCCACGGCACGCGTCGGACAGGGCATCGTGCTGCTCGACGAGTGGGCACCGCCGACCGAGGACGTCCCCGACCGCGACGAGGCGCTCCGTCGTGTGCTCACCGGGTACCTGCGCGGACGCGGCCCGGCGACCGAGGCCGACGCCGCGTCGTGGACGAAGCTGCCGCTCGGCGACGTCCGGCGAGCACGCGCAGCTGCCGGCGACACCGTCGAGGACCTCAGCGACGGACTCCTCGCGCTCGCGGACCGCCCGGGCGTCGGCGGTGTACCGACCGGCCACCTCCTGCCCGGGTTCGACGAGTACCTGCTGGGGTACGCCGACCGCTCCGCCCAACTCGACACCGCCCACGCCGACCGAGTCGTCCCCGGCGCCAACGGCGTGTTCCTGCCGATGGCCGTGGTCCGCGGACGGGTCGTCGGCACCTGGACCCGCACGGAGCGCTCCCGGGACGTCCGTGTCACGGTCACCCCCTTCGAACCGCTCGACGCAGCCGCGACCCGGGCGCTCGACGCCGCGGCCGGCCGCTTCGGTGCGTTCCTCGGCGCCCCGGTGACGTTCTCCGTCGCCTGACCGCACCGCGGCGGACCGGTCGCGCAGCGCTCACGCACCGCCCCGCGATGCTCCAGGCAGCGCTCAGGAGCCACGCGGCTGACTCCGACGCTGGCTCGGGTAGTGTCGCAGGGCCATGACCGACAGCCCGGCCGACGCCACCCCGTACGAGGTCCTCGGCGTCGCAGCCACCGCCGACGACGACGAACTCCGCCGCGCGTACCGGCGCGCCGCCCGGGAGTCCCACCCGGACCTCGGCGGTGACGCGCGCCGCTTCCGCCAGGTCCAGATCGCGTGGGAGCGGATCGGCACCCCCGCCGCCCGCCGCGCCTACGACGCCGGCTCGCGCGGGGCCGCCGCACCGGGCACGTCCGGCGCGCAGGGTCCGTCGGGATCGTCGGTCTGGAGGGACGGTGCCGGTCGCGACGCGTACGCGCCCCCGGCAGCACGGCGCGACTCCCGCCCCCGGGCACGCTCCCACGGACACCCCGGCGGACGGTCGCGCGAGGTGTTCCTCCAGGCCGAACGCGAATGGGTCGGCCTGGGCGACCCGATCGAGGACCCCTACGACCCCACCCTCGTCCGCTCCGCACCACGCCACATCCGACGGCTGCTGGCGGAGGCGCTCGCCGAGGAAGCGACGGCGTCCATCGTCGCGGACATGGGGATCGGCGTGACCGTCTGGCACGACCTCGACGCCGGCGCCGAGGGGAAGCTCGACCACGCCGTACTGGCCCCGAGCGGGCTGTGGGCGCTCGAGTCGATCGACTGGGGTGCCCCGGTGCGCATCGAGCACGGCGAGATCGTCGGGGAGACGCTCGCGCCCGGGGAGCGCCCGGTCAAGGAACTCGTCCGGGCCGCGCGAGCCGTGCAGAAGCAGACCCGCGTGCGGTTCACCGGCCGGCTGCTCGTCGTGCCGGACTCCGCGGTCGACGAGGACGTGCAGCTCGTCGGCTCCCCGCGCAAGCCCACGGCGTTCGTCGTCCGGCGCAGTGCGCTCGGTCAGGTCCTGAACGGTGTGTGGTCGCCCGAGGGCAGCGTCGACGTGTTCGAGATCCGCGACCGCCTGCAGCAGACCGTCCGGTTCGTCTGATGCCGGAGCGAGTCGATCCGTCCGGGAAGCCGAAGCCCGCGGGTCAGTAGCCGCGCAGCTTCTCGAGGTCGCGGCGCTCCCGCTTGCTCGGACGACCCGCCCCGCGGTCCCGCACCGGGACGAACCCGGCCTCTTCCCTGGGCAGGCGCGGCGGGGTCCGGTCCTCGTAGTGCTTCGCCGCCTCGGGCGCGCTCGTCCGCTTGAGGATGATGCCGGTGACGACGACGATCCGGTCGAAGCCGTTCTGCCGCACCCGCACCTCGTCCCCGGGGCCGATCGGCTGGGCGGGCTTCGCGCGCTCCCCGTTCACCCGGACGTGGCCGGCCTTGCACGCGGCGGTCGCGGCGGAGCGGGTCTTCGTGATGCGCACCGCCCAGATCCAGCTGTCCACGCGTGCCTTCGCCATCCCCACACTCTAGGCGGGACGCCCGTACGCTGGCGGTGTGGAGCAGGTGCCCGGGCAGCAGGACGCGCTCGCCCGCACCCACGCGCTCGGCGTGCTGCGGTCGGCGTCGATCGGGGACCGCCTGGTCGTCCGGGCACGCGACGGCGACGGCGCCCGGGACGCCCTCGGGACCCTCACCGCCCGGTCCGCGCTGCGCGTCACGATCGACACCCGGCGGGGTCCGGTCGAGGTCGCCTTCGTCGACGTGCTCGCCGCGAAGCCGGTCCCGCCGCCACCCGCGCCGCGCACCCGGCGTCCCTGACCGTCCGGGCGACCCCGGCGAGCCGCCACGTGCCGAGCGGGGCCGCCGACGTAGCCTCGTGCCATGGCAGTCCCCGTCCCGCTCGGCACCGAGGACCGCACCGCCCGCCTCACCCTCCGCCGCCCCGACGCGTGGCGCCGCGAGGACACGGCGCAGGCGGACCTGCGCGTCACCGGCGACGACGTCGTGCTCACCGTCCGGTCCCGTCCGAGCGACCGGACGATCGCCGAGGAGCACACCAGCCTCCTCGAACGGCTGCCGGGCGCCGTCGACGGACTCCGGCTCATCGGGTGCGACCCGTGGACGAGCGTCGGAGCGCCGGCCCGACTCGTCGAGTACGTCCGTCCCGACGACGGCGGCGACGTGGTGGGAGCGCACCTCCTCTTCGTCACCGGACGGCACCGCGTCGACCTCACCGTCGAGCGCCCCCTCGCGCGCATGCTCGCCACTGACGACCTCGTGTTCGCCGTGCTCGACACCGTGCGGGCGGCCGAACCGGGTCCGTCGCGGGTGCAGCGCGACCCCGAGCCGCTCCCGGCCGCCGCTCCCGCTCCCGCCGTCGAGGGCGTGCACCTCGGCCCGGAGGCGCTCACCACGCTCCGCAGCCTGGTTGGACGCCGCTGGAACCCCGCCCTCCTCCGCAGCCCGGCCGGCCGGGAACTCATCGAGTCCGGCCTCGTCGGCCGCCTCGGCACGCTGCCGGACTCCACCCAGGCACTGCTCGGCCCCTGGGAGCGCGACGAGCAACCCGTCACGCTCGAACAGCGGCTCCCGGACGGACGCACCACGCGCCTCCAGGCCTGGTCGGAGACCGTCGTCGACGGGACGGACGAGACCGGCGGCGTGATCGCCGGACTGCCGGTCGAACAGGTGGTGCGGACGATGGCCGGGAGGCTCGGCATCGGTCCGGCGTGGACCTTCCCGTTCCGCACGCGGTCGCTCCGGGCGGACCTGCTCGGGCGGAGGACCAGCGGAGCCGACGTGGCGCCCGACCTGCCGGCGGCGATCGCCGAGGCGGACCCCCGGCTCGCGCGCTTCTGGGCGGCGCCGTGGACGGTGTCGTCCCTGCGGCGCCCGGGGAAGCCGAACCCCGTCGTCGTCGTGCACGCCGACGGGCAGGGCTTCGCGCGCGTCGGACGCACGGAGGCCGGGGAGACCGTCTTCACGACGGACTCCCCGGCGAACGTCTACCGCTCGGTCGTGCGCGCCCTCCTCGGGTGACCGCTTTCCCGACACTGTGCCCGCTGGGCCAACGTCTACCGCTCGGTCGTGCGCGCCCTCCTCGGGTGACTAGGCTGCGGGGCCGGCGGTGAGGGTGACCGTCACCGTCTTCGCCGCGCCGGTGCTGTCGGTGTAGCCGACCGTCACCTTGTCCCCGACCGCGTGTGACTGGATCGCCGAGGTCAGCGCATCCGAGCTCGCAACGGACGTGCCGTCGATGCTCGTGATGACGTCGCCCGCCGCGAGCCCGGCCGACGCCGCACCGGACCCCGTCACCGTCCCGGCCACGGCGACGCCGCCGGTCGACGCCGTGCCGCTCACCTCGACGCCGAGGAACGCCGGCAGGCCGATCGTGATCGTCGACGAGGACTCGCCCGCGAGGATCTTGTCCGCGATCGACTTCGCCGTCGTGATCGGGATCGCGTAGCCCGTGACGTCCGCCGAACCCGAGGACGCGGCGGTCGCCATGCCCACGACCTCGCCCTCGCTGTCGAGCACCGGGCCACCGGAGTCGCCCGAGACGATGTCCGCCGCGACCTCGATGAGGCCCTGCAGGGACTCGGTGCCCGACCCGGACTCGCTCTGCACCTGGATGTCCTGGTCGGTGGCCGTGACGGTGCCCTGGGCAGCCACGAGGTTGCCGGTGCCCTCGGCGTTGCCGACGTCGGTCACGGTGTCGCCGGTGTTCGGCTCGCCGTCGTCGTCGAGCGTCACGGTGGAGAGGCCGGAGGCGTTCTCGAGCTTGAGCACGGCGACGTCGTGCGTGGCGTCCGTCCCGACGACGTCCGCCTTGTACTGCTTGCCGGTGGTCTCGTCCGTGACGGTGATGCTCGTCGCTCCCTGCACAACGTGGTTGTTCGTGAGGACCGTGCCGTTCGAGCTGAGGACCATGCCGGTTCCGGCCGCCTGCGACGACTCGTCGTAGTTCAGCACGGTGTTGATCGTCACGACGCCCTTCTTCTGGGCGCTCGTCGCCGCGGTCGCCGCCGACTCGGTGCTCGTGCCGGAACCGCCGGTGCTGCCGGAGCTCCCGCTGTCCCCGCTGCCGTCACCGGGGACCGTGAACCCGTTCGTGCCGCTGCCGCTGTCCGTGCCAGAGCCGGTGCCCGTGCCCGGCAGCGTGGTGCCCTGCGACTGGCTGGACGTCGTCGTCGTGCTGTGCGAGGACAGCCCGAGCGCGGTCCCGCCCGCGGCCCCCACGATCGCGAGCGCCGCGATCCCGGAGCCGATCACGAGCCCGAGCCGACGCGGCCGCTTCGTGCCGTGGTTCGCGGCCGCGGCACCGTGCACCCAGCCGTGCTGGAACCCGGGGAGCGCGGGGCTCCCGATGAGGAACGGTCCGCGTCCGTCCGGGGCGTAGGCGTAGGGGCCGGAGCCGTCCGGACCGTACAGGTACGGGCCACTGCCGTCGAACGCGTACGCCGAGCGGAGGGTGGACGGGTCGGCGTGCGGTGCCTCCCACGTCGCCCCGGCCTGCGGCTGCGCTGCATCGGTGCGGGCGGCGCCGTTCTCGTCGGCGGCGGGGTTCGGGGTCTCGTTCATCGGTGCTCTCCGGTCGTCCCTCGACGACCCGGTCGGGCGTCGATGGGTACGAGTACAAGCCCGCTTCCCATGACGGACCTATGAACGGACCCTGCGGCTGCTCACGGCTTGCTCGGGGGTCGCCGAACGGGCTCGTGGGTTAGGGTTGCCTCACTTCCATGCGTTCCCCGTCGCCCACCCCTCCAGCGCCCAGCTCCGCGCCACGCCTCGTCGGCGCGACCGTGCTGGCCGTGGTCGTCCTCGCCGTCGCGGTCGCACTGTCCGTCGCCTTCGGTTCGCGTCCGATCCCGCTCGGCACCGTGCTCGACACCGTCCTGCACCCCGGCAGGCACGACGAGATCGGGCTCATCGTCCTCGGGAACCGCGTGCCGCGCACCGTCGTCGGTCTCCTCGCCGGTTCCGCACTGGGCGTCGCGGGCGCCGTGATGCAGGGCGTGACCCGGAACCCCCTCGCGGACCCGAGCGTGCTCGGCATCAACTCCGGCGCCGCGCTCGCCGTCGTCGCGGGCATCGCCCTGTTCGGCGTCAGCGGCACCGCCGCGTACCTCCCGTTCGCGTTCGTCGGCGCCGGGCTCGCCGCGCTGCTCGTGTACGGCATCGCGGCCGTCGCCCGGCGCGGGCTCTCGCCCGTCGGACTCGCCCTCGCCGGGGCGGTCGTCGCCGCGGCACTGTCGTCCGTCACGACCGCGGTGCTCGTCACCAGCCAGAGCCTCCTCGACCAGCTGCGGTTCTGGCAGGTCGGCGCGCTGGCGGGGAAGGACCTCGGTACGGCCGGGGTGATCACGGTCCCGGTGCTCGTCGGACTCGTCGTGGCGTTCGGTCTCGGCCGATCGCTCAACACCCTCGCGCTCGGGGACGAACTCGCCGCTTCCCTCGGGCAGCGCGTGGTGCTCGTGCGCGCGGTCGGGGGGATCGTCACCGTGCTGCTCGCCGGGTCCGCCGTCGCGGCCGCCGGGCCGATCGCCTTCATCGGTCTGGCGGTCCCGCACGCCGTCCGGCGGCTCAGCGGCCCGGACCACCGGTGGACGATCCTCCTCTCGGCCCTCGTCGCGCCGGCACTGCTGCTCGTGGCCGACGTCATCGGCCGGGTGGTCGCGTACCCGGGGGAGCTGCAGGTCGGCATCGTCACGGCGCTCATCGGCGCTCCGGTGTTCATCTGGCTCGTCCGGTCGCGGGCGGTGCAGGGCCTGTGAGCGCCGTCCGTCCCGCCGCCCTGCGTCCGACCGCCGCTCGCCGCGAGTGGGCGGTCCTCGGGGGCGTCCTCGTCCTGCTCGTCGCGCTCGTGCTCGTCGGACTCGGTGTCGGCGAGATCCCGCTCTCGCCCGTGCAGGTGGCGGCGGCGCTGGTCGGCCACGGCGACACGATCTCCGACTTCGTCATCGGGCAGCTCCGCGGGCCGCGGGTCGCGGGTGCGGTCCTCGTGGGCGCGTCCCTGGCCGTCGCGGGCGGCATCGTCCAGAGCGTCGTCCGCAACCCGATCGCCAGCCCCGACGTCGTCGGCATCACCTCCGGGGCGAGCGCCTCGGGCCTGACCGCCATCGTGCTGTTCGGTGCGAGCGGCGGCACGCTCTTCTCCGTCGTGCTCGTCGGCGCGGTCGTGGTGTCACTCGTCATCGCAGGCCTGGCCTGGCGGCGGGGGATCACCGGCAACCGGGTGGTCCTCGTCGGGATCGGGGTCGCGGCGATCTGCCTCAGCATCACCGGGTGGATGCTCACGAGCGGCACCGTGACCCAGGCGGGCACCGCGCTCCTCTGGCTGTCCGGCAGCCTCAACGCCGTCGACCGGAACCTCGTCGGGGTGCTCGCCGTCGCGTTCGTCCTGCTCATGGCGCTCGCGCTCGTGCAGTCCCCACGGCTCACGGTGCTGACGCTCGGCGACGAGGTGGCCTCGGCGCTCGGACTCCGGCCGAACCGGGCGAAGGTGCTGCTGCTCCTCACCGCCGTGTGCCTCACCGCGGCGGCCGTCGCGACCGCGGGGCCGGTGTCCTTCGTCGCGCTCATGGCGGCGCCGATCGCCCGGCGGCTCGTCGGGGGAGGGCGCGTCGCGCTCGGGCCGACCGCCGCCGTCGGGGCCGCGATCACGCTGGCGAGCGACCTCGTCGCGCAGTTCGCGATCCCGGGGAACGCGCTGCCGGTCGGTGTCGTGACGGGGGTCATCGGCGCGCCGTACCTGCTCTGGCTGCTCGCCCGCGGTCGCTGACCGGTCACCGCTGAGCGGCCGCTGCGCCGGCGCCACGCCCTCCGCACGGTGCCTGGCGGAGCTGCACCGCGCCTCCAGTCCAACCGCACCCCGACCTGCTGGCCGGGGCAGGACGACCGGACCACCAGCACGGATCAGCCGACGGGAGCGGCAGCGACACGCCCGGGAGGCGCACCGCGCAACTTCTTGCGGTTTTCCGCACGCCACACCCAAAACCCCCCTTCCGGGTGTCTGCACCGTTCGTTCTGTCCCCATACGGTCATTGACGACCGCAGGACTACCCGACAGTGCCCCGACCCGACGGAGCGCTGGTCCGGCGGAACGAAGGACAGTCATGCCCGAACAGCATGACGGCGCTCCCGCGCGCCGTCGCCAGTGGGGGTCCGAGCGTCGGACCCGTCCGCTCGACACCCTGCACGAACGCCCCTCCGACCGGAAGCTCGTGTCCGGCCGCGTCGCGATCATCCTCACGATCGCGTTCTGGCTGGCGTACGTCGTCTACACCGTGATCCGCCAGTTCCTGGACTACGGCGCCGAGAGCTTCCGCTTCACCACCGAGGCGATCTCGTACCTCGTGGTCGTCACGTTCCTGACGTTCTCCGCGCTCATGCACCTCGTGGCACGCCAGGGTGCGATGGAGCGCTTCGCCACCCACGTCCGCGTCCCGCGCGCCGAGCTCGACCGGCACTTCGCCGAGGGGCACGAGTCGCCGATGACCGTCCTCGTGCCGAGCTACGCCGAGGAGCCCGACGTCGTGGCCACCACGCTGTGGTCCGCCGCGCTACAGGAGTACCCGTCGCTGCGGGTCGTGCTGCTCGTCGACGACAACCCGTTCCCGACCGACCCGGAGACCCTCGAGAAGCTCGAGCGGACCCGCGCGGTCGCCACCACGATCCAGAACCAGCTCGCCGCCCCGTCGCAGCGTTTCCAGGAGGCGCTGCTCTCCGCCGAGGTCGAGGCCGAGGCTGCTCCGTTCGCGAGCGTCGACGGGCTGCGCAACCTCGTCGAGCACCACCGCTGGGCCGATGCGTGGCTCCGACGTCACGCTCGCGAGCACGACGTCCTCGACCACGTGGACCACTTCTTCCACGACCAGGTCCTCATCGGGCTGGCGGACGAGTTCCGGCTCACGTCCGAAGCCCTCGAGGCCGCGATCGTGGACGCCGTCGACGCCGGCGAGGCCTTCACCGAGGTGACGAGCCGCCGGGCCCTCGAACTCCAGCGCCGTCTGGCGTGGACCTTCACGGCCGAGATCACGACGTTCGAACGGAAGCGCTACGCGAACCTCTCGGACGAGGCGAACAAGGCGATGAACCTCAACGCGTACATCGGCCTGCTGGGTGGCTCGTACGCGTTCGAGGAGACCGCCTCCGGCACGATCCTGCGCACCGTGTCTGACGCCGCCTCGGCCGACCTGGTCGTCCCCGCGTCGGACTACATCCTGACGCTCGACGCCGACTCGGTCCTGCTCCGCGACTACTGCCTGCGCCTGGTCTACTTCCTCGAGCAGCCGGAGAACGCCCGCGTCGCCGTGACCCAGACCCCGTACTCGTCGTTCCGCGGCGCCGCCACCCGCATCGAGCGGCTCGCCGGTGCGACCACCGACATCCAGCACATCCTCCACCAGGGCATGTCGCGGCACAACGCCACCTTCTGGGTGGGCGCGAACGCGGTCATCCGCACGCGGGCGCTCCGGGACATCGAGGAGGTCGAGACCGTCGGCGGCTTCGAGGTGAAGCGCTACGTGCAGGACCGCACGGTGATCGAGGACACCGAGTCCAGCGTCGACCTCGGCATGCACGGCTGGACCCTCGTGAACTACCCGGAGCGGCTGTCGTACAGCGCGACCCCGCCGGACTTCGGCTCGCTCATCGTGCAGCGCCGACGGTGGGCGAACGGTGGCCTGCTGATCCTGCCGAAGTACATCCGCCAGGTCCGTGAGCGGCGTGCCCGCGGGGAACGCGTCGGCATCGTCGAGATGTCGCTGCGCGTCAACTACATGGCGTCGATCGCGTGGGCCTCGTTCGGCCTCATCTTCCTGCTGGCGTACCCGTACGACTCGCGGCTGCTCAGCCCGATGGTGCTCCTCGCCGCCCTGCCCTACTTCTGGCTGCTGTCGAGCGACCTGAAGTACTGCGGCTACAAGCGCACCGACGTGTTCCGCATCTACGGCTTCAACCTCATCCTGATGCCCGTCAACGTCGCCGGGGTGCTGAAGAGCATCCAGCAGGCGCTCACGGCGAAGAAGATCCCCTTCGCCCGCACGCCGAAGGTCCGGGACCGCACCGCCTCGCCGGCGCTGTACGTCCTCGCGCCCTACGCGATGGTCGTCTTCTCGGTGTTCACCTTCGCCCGCGACTTCCAGGCGCAGAACTGGGGCAACGCCGTGTTCGCGGCCTTCAACGCCCTGCTCGCCATGTACGCGATCGTCGCCTACATCGGCATCTGGAACTCGGTCGTCGACGTGTGGCTCTGGGCCACCAAGTGGATGTACTACGACCCGACCGCCCGTGCCGGACGGCGGGCCGCCCGTCGCGACGCCCGCACCGCCCGCACACGTGCACGGAAGGGGATCGTGCCCGAGCTCGAGCCCGTCACCGAGGACTGGCGTGCCGTCCTGTACTTCGGGCACCGCGGCAAGACCATGCCGGTCCGGCACGGCGCCGACGTCGTCGGGGCGCGGAACGCTCCCGGCACCGCCGCCCTCGACGCCGACCAGCACACGACGAACACCGACGAACGGAGCGCCGCCTGATGTCCGCCACGAGACGACTCTCGCCGTTCCGCGTCGGCATCGCGGTGGTGCTCACCGCGGCCCTCGCCGCCGCCGGGTACGTCGGCTTCGACCGCTGGCAGTCCGCCCAGGCCGCGGAGACCCAGAAGTCCTGGTTCGCCGCGTACACCGACGTGACCGCCACGCCGACGTTCGCGTTCGAGGACGTCAAGTCCGCGAAGGGGCGCGACGTCATGCTGTCGTTCGTCGTCGCCGACCACGACGACGCCTGCACACCGACGTGGGGCTCCGCGTACTCGTTGCAGGGCGCGTCGGACACGCTCGACCTCGACCGTCGCATCGCCCGCCTGCAGCAGCAGAAGGGCGAGGTCGGGGTCTCGTTCGGCGGTCTCGCGAACGACGAGCTCGCCACGACCTGCACGAACGCCTCGGATCTGGTGAGCGCGTACGAGACGGTCGTGAAGCGGTACGACGTCAGCACGGTCGACTACGACATCGAGGGTGACGACCTCACCAACCACGACGCCGGTCAGCGGCGTGCGAAGGCGGTCGCGGAGCTGCAGGCGGCGCGCCGTGCCGCCGGGCACCCGCTCGCCGTGTGGCTGACGCTGCCCGCCGCGCCGTCCGGTCTCACGAGCGACGGCACCACCGCGGTAGCGCAGTTCCTCAAGGCCGGTGTCGACCTCGCCGGCGTGAACGCGATGACCATGGACTACGGCCAGGGCAAGGGCGCGAGCCAGAGCATGTACTCGGCCTCGGTCCAGACGCTGCAGGAGGTCCAGCGACAGCTCGGCGTCCTGTACGAACGCGCCGGCACCCCGCTCAGCGCCGCCACGCTGTGGCACAAGGTCGGGGCGACGCCGATGATCGGGCAGAACGACGTGCAGGACGAGGTGTTCACGCTCGCCGACGCCCGGAAGCTGAACACGTGGGCCCGGGACCGCGGTCTCGGCCGGATGTCGATGTGGTCCCTCAACCGCGACACCACGTGCGGCTCGAACTACGTCAACCTGTCGACCGTGTCGGACTCCTGCTCCGGCGTGGACCAGCACGGCGTGCTCTACGCGGACGTCCTCGGCAAGGGCTTCACCGGCGGGATCGTCGCCGCCGCCTCGGACGTCACGAAGGCCGAGCCCTCGGCGACCGTCCAGCCGACGGACGACCCGAAGACCAGCCCGTACCCGGTGTGGAGCGCGGACGCCTCGTACCTCGAGGGCACGAAGGTCGTCTGGCACCGCAACGTGTACGAGGCGAAGTGGTGGACGTCCGGCGACCTGCCCGACGACCCGGTGCTCAGCGCGTACGAGACGCCCTGGCAGCTCGTCGGTCCCGTCCTGAAGGGCGAGAAGCCGGTGAAGCCGGTGACCCTGCCGGCCGGCACCTACGACAGCTGGTCCGGCACGAAGCGCTACGACACGGGCGCGCGGGTCCTCTTCGACGGCATCCCCTACCAGGCGAAGTGGTGGAACACGGGGGACAGCCCGGAGGCCTCCACGAGCGACCCCGACGGCTCGCCCTGGGTGAAGCTCAAGGACGCCGAGATCAAGCGGATCCTTCAGGCCGTGGAAGCGGGCAAGGCCGCACCGACGGCGGACGCGATCCCGTCGTCCTGACCGCCGTCCGGTCGGTCCTGGAGGCGCGGTGCCAGCTGGCACCGCGC
>NZ_JBQEPN010000010.1:15216-66694 GCF_052045775.1 Curtobacterium sp. 22159 | reverse complement strand
CACCGCGCCTCCAGTCCGTCTGCCGTGCGTCGCCGGGACGTTCGCTGTGCGCGCACTGGTGAGTTGTCCCCAGCCCCGTTCGGGGCTCCCGCGGAGTCACCCGTTTCCGATACGCTGGTGCGCCAAGAGGAGGAGGTCCACGATGCCAGATCCAGTGGTCCCGCAGCCGGACGGTCAGAAGACCCCGGAGCAGCGGCTGGTCGACACCACACTGACCTTCAGCATGGACATGGGCGCTGCGCTCACCGCAGAGTCCGGTGTCTCCGCCGAGGAGCGCGAGGCGATCAACGCCCTGCCCTCCGGTTCGGCGCTGCTCGTGGTCCGTCGCGGCCCGAACGTCGGTGCCCGGTTCCTGTTGGACTCCGACGTCACCACCGCCGGGCGGCACCCCGATGCCGACATCTTCCTGGACGACGTGACGGTGTCGCGCAAGCACGCCGAGTTCCTCCGGCACGGCACGAGCTTCAGCGTGAAGGACAACGGCTCGCTCAACGGCACGTACTTCGACGGCGTCCGGATCGACGAGGCCCTCCTCACCGACGGGTCCGAGGTCCAGGTCGGCAAGTTCCGCCTGACGTTCTACGCATCCCGGGTCGACCTGGCGCGCCTGGCGAACGCGTAGTGGCCGCGCGGTCGTCCGCGGCCCGAGCCGGGGCCGCGGTACCGGACCTGCTCACGATCGGGCAGGTCCTCGCGCGGTTGAAGCCGGAGTTCCCCGACCTGTCGAGCTCCAAGCTCCGCTTCCTCGAGGAGCGCGAGCTCGTGACCCCGGTGCGTACAGCGAGCGGGTACCGCAAGTTCTCGGCGGCGGACGTCGAGCGGCTGCGGGTCGTGCTCGGCCTGCAGCGTGACCACTACCTGCCGCTCAAGGTCATCAAGGAGTACCTCGCCGACCTCGACGCCGGGCGCGAACCGGTGCTGCCCGGCGGGGGAGACGCCCCCAAGCCCTCGATCCTGGGGCGGGAGCGCCGGTACACGCGCGACGAGACCGTCCGGGCAGCGGGAGCCACGCCGATGCTGCTGTCGGACGCCGTGTCCGCGTCGCTGCTGCCCGCGGCCGACACCTACGGGGACGACGGCGTCGCGGTGCTGCGCGCCCTGGTCGAACTCCAGCGGACCGGCATCGAGCCGCGGCACCTCCGCACGATGCGCAGTGTCGCCGAGCGCGAGGTCGGTCTCATCGAGTCGGCGCTCATGCCCGTCTCCCGGCGGGGCGATGCGACCTCGCGGGCGAAGGCAGCGGAACTCGCGCGCGAGATCGCCGGCCACCTCGAGATCATCCGCTCGAACCTGATCCGCGCCGCGATCGGGCGCCTCGACGCATGATCGGACGCCGGGTCGGATGGATGGCAGGCCCTGTCGTTCGTCGGGGGTCGGGGCGTATCCTCGACACGCCGGACGCGCCGAGTCGGATGTCCCGCGCCGGAGCGGTCCGAGTCGCTACCGTGGACCTCGGAACAACTCTCAACCCGTCATTGAACGTTCAGATGAGAGCTCGATCGTCGTGGAAGGCAGCCTGATGAGTGGGAACGACACCCCCGGCACCGAGTCGGAGATGACCCGGTACGACCTCGGGTTGCTCTTCACCGACGGCCTGCCCGAGCACGACGAGCAGAACGGCTACCGCGGCACCGTCGCCGCCCGGGCAGCCGGCATCTCCTACCGCCAGCTCGACTACTGGGCCCGTACCGAACTCGTCGAGCCGACGATCCGCGGGGCAGCGGGTTCCGGGTCGCAGCGGCTGTACGGCTTCCGGGACATCCTCGTGCTGAAGCTCGTGAAGCGACTCCTCGACACCGGCATCTCCCTGCAGCAGATCCGCACCGCGGTGAACCAGCTCCGGGAGTCCGGTGTCTCCGACCTGGCGCAGACGACCCTGATGTCGGACGGCGCCTCGGTGTACCTGTGCACCTCGGACGACGAGGTCATCGACCTGGTGTCCCGCGGGCAGGGCGTGTTCGGCATCGCGGTGGGCAAGGTCCTGCGTGAGGTCGAGTCCTCGCTCGTCGAGCTCGACGCGACGCCCGCGGCCGACCCGGACGACGAGCTCGCCGCGCGCCGCGCTTCCCGCGCGTCCTAGTCCCGCCGGGGCCGCCCTGCCGCGTCCTGAGCCGTCCCGCCCCGCGTCCCGCGAGCGTGCAACATCCGTCACTCTCGACGCGCTCGGACGGCCGTTCTTGCCCCTCGCCGCTCGCCGCGTGGCGTGTCCTGCGCATTCGGCGTCGCGACGTCGATGCCACCTCACGGCGATGAGCCTCGCGGGAGACGCGTGTCCCGGGCCCGCGGGGTGACCAGCAGCAGCGCCGGGCCGACGGCCGGAATGGAGCCGTGCCTCCAGGCCCGCGATCAGCGCACGCCGAGGGTGCACGACACGCCGTGCGGCGCACACCGCGAGCGCACCAATGGTCGCCTCGCCGCACCGACCGTGACAGATGTTGCCCACTCGGCGGGCAGCCGCGGAGCGGCGGCCTAGGCGGCGCCGCCCTCGGCGTAGGGGCCGATCTTGCCCGTGCGCATGATCCGCTCGAGCAGCTGGTCGAAGTTCTTCGCCATCTCCTGCGCCGACTCGCCGGGCCACACGTGCAGGGGCTTCGCCGCACCCTGCGCCTGCTGCAGCGACGTCCGCTCGGGCAGCTGCGGCGAGAGCACGAGCGGGCCGAACATGTCCCGGAGCTCCTTGATGCGGAACTGGTGCTCGAGCGACTGCACGCGGGCCCGGTTCACGATGATGCCGAGCGGCTGCAGGCGGGGGGAGAGCCCGCGGCGGATCTCCTCGATCGCGCGGAGAGCGCGGTCGGCGGCGGCGACCGAGAACAGCCCCGGCTCGGTGACGACCGTCACGCGGTCGGACGCGGCCCACGCAGTGCGGGTGAGGGCGTTCAGGGACGGTGCGCAGTCGATGAGGACGAGCTCGTAGTCCTGCTCGACGTTGGCGAGGGCCTCTTCGAGCTTCCAGATGTCCCGGATGGAGGGGTGCGGACCGTCGAAGTTGATGGCCGAGGGGGAGCCGACCATGACGTCGATCTTGCCCTGGGAGCCCTTCGTCCAACCGGACGGGGCGATCGCCTGACGGACGATCTTCTCCTTCGGGTTCTCGAGCACGTCCGCGACGTTGAGGTGTCCGGAGATGTCGATGTCGAGTCCGGTCGAGACGTCCGACTGCGGGTCGAGATCCACCACCAGCGTGCGCAGTCCCTTGGCGAACGCGGCCGAAGTCAGGCCGAGCGTCACCGTCGTCTTGCCGACACCACCCTTGAGGGAGCTCACGCTGAGTACATGCACGGTGAGCAACGTTACCGCCAGTAGGGTTGTGTCACCTCAACCCGGGCTGAAAGGGACCTCGTGTTCAGCAAGATCCTGGTCGCCAACCGTGGCGAGATCGCCATCCGTGCATTCCGGGCCGCGTACGAGCTGGGGGCGAAGACCGTCGCCGTCTACCCGTACGAGGACCGCAACTCCCTGCACCGCCTCAAGGCGGACGAGGCCTACATCATCGGGGAGCGCGGCCACCCCGTCCGGGCGTACCTCGACGTCTCGGAGATCATCCGCGTGGCGCTCGAGTCCGGCGCCGACGCGATCTACCCGGGGTACGGCTTCCTGTCGGAGAACCCGGAGTTGGCGGCGGCCGCGGCGGCGAACGGGATCACGTTCATCGGCCCCGGCGAGCACGTCCTCGAGATGGCGGGCAACAAGGTCACCGCGAAGGAGCACGCGATCGCGGCCGGGGTCCCGGTCCTCGCGAGCACGCCGGCGAGCCGCGACATCGAGGAACTCCTGCGGGGCGCGGACGAGATCGGCTTCCCGGTGTTCGCGAAGGCCGTCGCCGGTGGTGGCGGTCGCGGCATGCGTCGGGTGGAGACGAAGGCCGAGCTGCGCGGCGCCCTCGAGGAGGCGATGCGCGAGGCCGACAGCGCCTTCGGGGACCCGACGATGTTCCTCGAGCAGGCGGTCATCCGGCCGCGGCACATCGAGGTGCAGATCCTCGCCGACGCCACCGGCAGCGACGCGGGCACGATCCACCTGTTCGAGCGCGACTGCTCGGTGCAGCGACGGAACCAGAAGGTCGTCGAGATCGCGCCGGCGCCGAACCTCGACCCGTCGATCGCGGCCGCGCTGCACCGGGACGCCGTGGCGTTCGCGCGGTCGATCGGGTACGTCAACGCCGGCACCGTCGAGTTCCTCCTCGACACCGAGGGCGAGCGCGAGGGGCAGCACGTCTTCATCGAGATGAACCCGCGCATCCAGGTCGAGCACACCGTGACGGAGGAGGTCACCGACGTCGACCTCGTGCAGTCGCAGATGCGCATCGCCGCCGGGCAGACGCTCGCCGACCTCGGCCTGTCGCAGGAATCCGTGCGCGTCCACGGCGCCGCGCTCCAGACCCGCATCACCACCGAGGACCCGACGCAGGGCTTCCGTCCCGACACCGGCCGGATCACGACCTACCGCAGCCCGGGCGGCGCGGGCGTGCGCCTCGACGGCGGCACGGTCGCCACGGGTGCGCAGATCAGCCCGCACTTCGACTCGATGCTCGCGAAGATGACGTGCCGCGGCCGGGACTTCCCGGCCGCCGTCGCCCGGGCGAAGCGAGCCCTCGCCGAGTTCCGCATCCGTGGTGTGTCGACGAACATCCCGTTCCTCCAGGCGGTCCTCGAGGACCCCGACTTCGACCGCGGCGACATCTCCACGAAGTTCATCGAGGAGCGTCCGCAGCTGTTCGGCGGCCACGTCTCGAAGGACCGCGGCACGAAGGTCCTGAACTGGCTCGCCGACGTCACCGTGAACAAGCCGAACGGTGACCGCCGCCCGCAGACGGTCGAGCCGAGCGAGAAGCTCCCGGCCGTCGACCTCGGCACGCCCGTCCCCGAGGGGCAGCGCGACCGCCTGCGCCTGCTGGGACCGGTCGAGTGGGCGAAGGCGCTCCGTGAGCAGACCGAGCTCGCGGTCACCGAGACCACGATGCGCGACGCGCACCAGTCGCTCCTCGCCACCCGCGTCCGGACGAAGGACCTCGTGGCCGTGGCACCGCACGTCGCCCGGCTCACCCCGCAGCTGCTCAGCATGGAAGCGTGGGGCGGTGCGACGTACGACGTGGCGCTCCGGTTCCTCGGCGAGGACCCGTGGGAGCGTCTGGCGTCACTGCGCGAGGCGATGCCGAACATCCCGATCCAGATGCTGCTGCGCGGCCGCAACACGGTCGGCTACACCCCGTACCCCACCGAGGTGACGGACGCGTTCGTCGCCGAGGCCGCCGCCACGGGCGTCGACGTCTTCCGCGTGTTCGACGCGTTGAACGACGTCAGCCAGCTGCGTCCGGCCCTGGAGGCGGTGCTCGCCACCGACACGGCCGTCGCCGAGGCGGCGCTCTGCTACACCGCCGACCTCCTCGACCCGTCGGAGGACCTCTACACGCTCGACTACTACCTCCGCCTCGCGGAGCAGATGGTCGAGGCCGGTGCACACGTCATCGGCATCAAGGACATGGCGGGGCTGCTCCGCGCCGGCGCGGCGGAGAAGCTCGTCGGTGCCCTGCGGGAACGGTTCGACCAACCCGTGCACGTGCACACCCACGACACCGCCGGCGGTCAGCTCGCGACGCTCCTCGCCGCGGCCCGCGCCGGCGCGGACGCCGTCGACGTCGCAGCCGCGCCGATGGCCGGCACGACGAGCCAGCCGAGCATGTCGGCGCTGGTGGCCGCCCTGGCGCACACCGAGCGCGACACGGGCCTGTCCCTCGACGCGGTCGGCGACCTCGAGCCCTACTGGGAGGCGGTGCGTCGCGCCTACGCCCCGTTCGAGTCCGGCCTGCCCGGACCGACCGGTCGCGTCTACAAGCACGAGATCCCGGGCGGGCAGCTGTCGAACCTCCGACAGCAGGCCATCGCGCTGGGGCTCGGCGACCGGTTCGAGCAGGTCGAGGACTGGTACGCCGAGGCGAACCGGATCCTCGGTCGTCCGACGAAGGTCACCCCGTCGTCGAAGGTCGTCGGCGACCTGGCGCTGCAGCTCGCGGCGGTCGACGCCGACCCGGTCGACTTCGAGCAGAACCCGCAGAAGTACGACATCCCGGACTCCGTCGTCGGCTTCATGGCCGGTGAGCTCGGTGACCTGCCCGGCGGCTGGCCGGAACCGTTCCGGTCGAAGGTGTTGGCCGGGCGTGACGTCACGACGTCGATCACCCCCGTGCCGGAGGCCGAGCGCCGGCACCTGGACGAGCCGGGGCCGGAGCGTCAGCAGGCGCTCAACCGGCTGCTCTTCCCCCAGCCGACGCGCCAGTTCCAGACGGTCCGCGAGCAGTACGGCGACCTGTCCGTCGTGCCGACCGTCGACTACCTCTACGGACTGCGGCCCGGGCAGGAGCACATCGTGCCGCTCGGGAAGGGCGTCAACCTGTTCGTCGGACTCGAGGCGATCGGTGAGGCCGACGAGCGGGGCATCCGCACGGTCATGGCGACCCTCAACGGGCAGCTCCGCCCGGTGTCGGTCCGGGACCGTTCGATCGAGGTCGAGACGAAGGCCGCCGAGAAGGCGGACAAGTCCGACCCGAAGCACGTCGCGGCGCCGTTCTCCGGCGTGGTGACGCTCAAGGTCGCCGTCGGTGACGTCGTCGAGGCCGGTCAGGCCGTGGCGAGCATCGAGGCGATGAAGATGGAAGCGGCCATCACGGCACCCGTCGCGGGCACCGTCGGCCGTCTCGCGATCCCGGTGACCCAGCAGGTGGACGCCGGCGACCTCCTGGTGGTGCTGCAGTAACGTGACCGTCCGTCCCATCCGCCTGTTCGGCGACCCGGTGCTCCGTTCGCCGGCCGATCCCGTCCGCCCCGACGCGCTGGGGACCCCCGGCATCCGCGACCTCGTGCAGGACCTCGTCGACACCGTCAAGGAGCCCGGTCGCGCCGGTGTCGCCGCCCCGCAGATCGGCGTCGGCATGCGAGCGTTCTCCTACAACGTCGACGGCGAGGTCGGCTACGTGCTCAACCCCGAGATCGTCGAGGTCTCCGGGGAGCCGGAACTCATGGACGAGGGGTGCCTGTCCGTCCCCGGCCTGTCGTACCCGACCCGTCGGTACCCGTACGCGAAGGTGCGTGGTGTCGACGTCGACGGGGCCGAGGTGGTGCTCGAGGGCACCGGTCTGATGGCCGAGGCGCTGCAGCACGAGGTCGACCACCTCGACGGCACCGTGTACGTGATGACCCTCGACCCGGAGGTCCGTCGGCAGGCGCTCCGCGACATCCGCTCGCAGGACTGGTTCCACTGACGTCCCGGCCGGGCTCAGTCCGTTGTGCGCACTCCTGCGGTCACTCGATCACGGGGGTCGCCACCGGGCCCGGCGCCACGTAGGGTACCCGTCGACACACTGCTGGCTCGACCCACCGACGAGCCGATCGTGTCCTACAGGGAGGACCGACGTGCACCAGAGGACCAGGACCACACACCGCAGGACGCAACGCCTGCTCGCGACCACGCTCGCGGCGCTGACCGTCGTCGCGGCCGGAGCGATCGGGGTGTCCTCGCCGCCGACCGCGTCGGCAGCGACATCGGCACCAGCCGCAGCGGCTGCTTCCGAGCCCGAGGGGGGCGACTACGCGACCGACGTCTACGACGACGCGTGGGACTTCTCGAACGCGGCCGACCTCAACACCAGCTTCACGTCCGGCGCCGCGTCGGTGTCCGGCGGTGCGCTGCACGTGAGTCTCGTCCACGGCGACCAGCTCTTCCTCGTGCACTCGATCTCCGGCAGCCTCCCGTTCGGCCGTGACGGTGCCCTCCAGCCCGTCGACACCTCCAAGTACACCCGGCTGTCGTTCTCGATGAACCAGCCGATGGCGTCGCGCATCGGGGCGATCTACTGGTTCACGTGCCGCGAGCAGACCGCTGCGTGCGGCGGTGGCGTCTCCTTCCCGACGACGCAGGGCAAGCAGGTGTACGACATCGACCTCGCCGCGTCGTCCACGCTGCTCGGCAAGGTCCCGTGGAAGTCCGCGAAGATGGTCGTCCTGCGCCTCGACCCGGTCGTGATCCGGTCGAGCGAGGGCTCCGGCGGGACCGCCACCATCGACTGGATCCGGCTGCACACCGCGCAGGACGCCGCGCACCCGCACGCCGCGCTGCCGCCGGGGACGTACGGCACGACGACCATCACGCCGAAGCCGCAGACGGTGGTGGACTCGCCGAACCCGTCGCAGGGCGCTGACCTGGCTGCGGTGCAGCGCGGTCGCTCGTGGGAGTTCAGCTCCGGCCCCGCGACCACGGGGATGCGGTACCAGAACCTCACCCAGATCACGCGCGACTCGCGTGGGCTGACGGCACGGAACGCGCCGCCGAAGCAGAACGACCCACGGATCGCCTTCCCGGTGTCCGCCTTCAAGGGGGACACGTGGCACTACCTGCAGTTCGACATGTCCTACGACGGCAAGTTCGACCTGTCCGACAAGCCCGGGGGCGGCAAGTTGGCGCGCGTGATCTGGACCGCGTCCGGATCCGGTACGCCGCAGATCGGCAACGACATCCTCACGTACGACTCCGGCAACCAGGCGGAGGTCACGCTCGACCTCACGGCGCGCAACCCGCTCGACGAGAACGCGCTGTCCCCGAAGCTCGGCTGGGCGGGCCGCACGATCACGAGCCTCCGTTTCGACCCGAACGAGGACCCGGGTGCCGCGGTCTGGCACATGAAGTCGCTCCACCTGCGCGCCGACCCGACCGCGACCGGCTCCACCTCGGTGCGGTTCCACGACGCCGCGTGGGTCGCCGGGACGACGGCCGAGGTCGCCGTCGGTACCCAGCGTCCGGGCAGCCACGGCTACGTCGCGATCGCGAAGAACGTCGCCGTGGCGAACGGGTCCAACACCGTCCCGTTCCGCCTGGGATCGATGGCGGCCGGCCGGTACTGGGTCCGGGTCACCCTCACCCATCCGAACGGCACCACGTCGACGTCCTACTCGGCGTCCCCGATCGTGATGCGGGGCTGACGTGACACCCCAACGCGGGATTGTCGTTCCGTCCTGACGGCGAGGTACGGTACTGCGGTCGGCTTCCCACCGACGCCGTTCCCCACACCCCCAGGACCCGCGATGACCATCCAGAACGACGAGCTCAGCTCGCACCGCACCCGCACGAACCGCCGCCCGTCGGAGGCCCCGGCGACCACCTCCTCGACTGCCGTCCTGGACGCCCCGGACGCGGAGCAGCCGCAGGAGCGCTGACCCGGCGGCAGCGGTTCGCGCCCCGCGCGCAGGCTGACGCACAGGAGGCGCGGTGGTCTGGACCTTCGACCCCGAGTAGATGTGCTCCACGTCGGCGGCGAAGTCGCGGAGGATCACCGGACGTTTGATCGTGAGCTTCGGCGTGAGGTGACCGGACGCCTCCGTGAGCTCGGTGTCGAGGATGGTGAACGACCGCACCGACTCGGCGCGGGAGACGCGCTGGTTGGCCGCGTCGATCGCCTCCTGGACGGCCTGGTGCACGCGTTCGTCGTACGCGGCCTCGTGCGGCGAGAGCGCGGGGGAGATGCCGCGCGACTCGCACCAGCCGGCGAGCATCTCGCGGTCGAGCGTGACGAGCGCTGCGACGAACGGCTTGCCCTCGCCGACCACGACGACCTGGCCGACGAGCGGGTGCTCGCGGATGCCGTCCTCCAGCGGCGCCGGTGCGACGTTCTTGCCGCTCGCCGTCACGATGAGCTCCTTCGCACGACCGGTCACCGTGAGGACGCCGTCCGCGTCCAGACGGCCGAGGTCGCCCGTGCGGAACCAGCCGTCGAGGAGGGCCTTCTCGGTCGCCTCCTCGTTGTGCCAGTACCGGTCGAAGACGTCGACGCCGCGGATGAGGATCTCGTCGTCGTCGGCGATCCGGATCTCGACGCCGGGCAGTGCGCGGCCGACGCTCCCGATGCTGAGCTCGCCGGCGCGGTTCACGGTCGCCGGTGCGGTCGTCTCGGTGAGCCCGTAGCCCTCGAGGATGAGCACCCCGATCGAGCGGAAGAAGTGGGACAGGCGGGGCGACAGCGGCGCCGAGCCGCTGACGGCGTACCGGACTCGGCCGCCCATCGCGTCGCGGAGCTTGGCGTACACGAGCTTGTCGAACAGCTTGAAGCGCAGCGCGAGGCCGAACGGCACCCTGCCGGCGGTGAGGGCCTCGGAGTGGGCGACCGCGGTGCGGGCGGCAGCGCGGAACACCCGGCCGTTGCCGGCGAGGTCGGCCTTCTGCTCGGCCGAGTTGTAGATCTTCTCGAACACCCGCGGGACCGCGAGCAGGAACGACGGCTTGAACGTCGAGACCGCGTGCATGAGGTCCTTCGTGTCCGGCTCGTGGCCGACGAGCACCCCGGCGGAGACGCTCATCGCCGCGATGAAGCGCGCGAACACGTGGGCCATCGGGATGAACAGCAGCGTGGAGGCGTCGTCGGCGACGACCTCGGGCATCGCCTCGGACGCGCCCTCGACGGTCGCCGTGAAGTTGTCGTGCCGCAGCACGCACCCCTTCGGCCGACCGGTGGTGCCCGACGTGTAGATGATCGTCGCGTCGTCGTGGCCGTGCACGTCGGCCGTGCGGGCGTCGAGCTCGGCGTCCGTGACGTCCTCGCCCAGCCGCGTGAGGTCGTCGAGGCCGCCGCCGTCGATCGTCCAGTGCTGGCCGAGGTGCGGCAGGTCCGGCGCGATCGACGCGACGCGGCGTGCGTGCTCCTCCTGCTCGACGACGATGGCGACCGCCTCGGAGTCCGACAGGATCCAGCGCACCTGGTCGGGGGAGCTGGTCTCGTAGACCGGGACGGACACGAGTCCGGCGGTCCAGATCGCGAAGTCGACGAGCGTCCACTCCAGGCGCGTCCGCGAGAGGATCGCGACGTGCGCACCGGGCGCGAGACCGGCGGCGATGAAACCCTTCGCGATGCCGCGGACCCGTGCGAGGGTCTCGCCGGCGGTGATCGGCGTCCAGGTGTCACCGTGCCGTTCCGCGAGGATCGGGCGGTCCGGCGTCTTCCGCGCCCGCTCCGAGAGCAGGCGTGCGGCGGAGCCGTGGTCGGGTGCGGTGATGGAGGTTGGGTGCCGCTGATCGTTCACGGTGACTCCCTTGTCGGCCGGTTCGAATCGAGTGTGCCTCAGCGTCGAGGCGACACCGTCAGCATATGACGACTTCCCCGGCGTTCCGTGTGCGGACCGTCGTCACCGCGCGTTCCGCGTGGTCGCGGCGAACCGGTAGGCTCGATGTTCGTGCACGCCATCGGAATCGACATCGGGGGCACCAAGATCGCGGGAGCGGTCGTCACGGAACTGGGCGAGATCCTCGCCGAGGACCGGGTGGCCACGAACGCTGCGGACCCGGACGCCATGCTCGACGACGTCGTCGCGATGGTCTCGCGACTGCGGACCTCCCACGACGTCAGCGCCGTCGGCGTCGCCGCCCCGGGCTTCATCGACGCCTCGCAGTCGATCGTCTACTACACGCCGAACATCCGGTGGCGGAACGAACCGCTCCGGCAGAAGCTCCAGCAGCGGATCGGCGACCTGCACATCACCGTCGACAACGACGCGAACGCCGCGGGGTGGGCCGAGTTCCGGTTCGGCGCCGGACGGCTCGTGTCCGACATGACCATGCTGACGATCGGCACCGGCGTCGGCGGAGCGATCGTGACCGAGGACCGCCTGTTCCGCGGCGGGTTCGGCACCGGCGGCGAGATCGGGCACCTGCGGATCGTCCCGAACGGCCTGCCCTGCGGGTGCGGCGCCCGCGGCTGCATCGAGCAGTACGGCTCGGGTCGTGCGCTGCAGCGGATGGCGAACGACGTCGCGGACGCCGGCGGCATCGGCCAGGCGCTGGCGGACGCGCGTGCCGACAACGGCGGACAGCTCGACGGCGCCATCGTCGGCGACCTGATCCTCGCCGACGACCCGGGTGCCCTCGCGGCGCTGCGTCGCCTCGGCCGCCACCTCGGCGAGGCGTGCGCGTCCCTGTCCGCGGTGCTCGACCCGCAGCTGTTCGTGTTCGGCGGCGGCGTCGCGAGCGCGGGGGACCGACTGCTCGACCCGATCAAGCAGGCGTACCTGTCGAACCTGCCGGCGCGCGGCTACCACCCGGAGCCCGACTTCGTCATCGCCGAACTGGTCAACGACGCCGGCGTGGTCGGCGCAGCGGACCTGGCACGGATCCACGCCCGTACGGCGTAGCGTCGGGCACCTCACTGTCTCGGAGTCGTCGATGACCTACTGGCTGCTGAAGAACTTCCTGCTCGGTCCGCTCATCCTCACGCTCTTCCGGCCGTGGGTGGTCGGACGCGAGAACGTCCCCACCAAGGGGCCGGTGATCTTCGCGTCGAACCACATCTCGTTCATCGACTCCGTTATCCTGCCCGCCGTGCTCGACCGTCGGGTGTCGTTCCTCGCCAAGAGCGACTACTTCACCGGTCGAGGGCTGAAGGGCTGGGCGACGAAGACGTTCTTCAACGCCATCGGCCAGCTGCCGATCGACCGCTCCGGCGGCAAGGCGTCCGAGGCGTCGCTCCGGGCCGGGCTCCAGGTGCTGGCGCGGGGCGAGCAGCTCGGCATCTACCCCGAGGGCACCCGCAGCCCGGACGGCAAGCTCTACCGCGGGCGGACCGGCATCGCCCGGATGATCCTCGAGGGCCGCGTCACCGTCGTCCCCGTCGCCATGGTCGGCACGCGCGAGGTCCAGCAGATCGGGCAGCGCATCCCGAAGTTCAAGCGCGTCGGTGTCGTCTTCGGCAAGCCGCTCGACTTCTCGCGCTTCGAGGGGCTGGAGACGGACCGCTTCATCCTCCGCAGCGTCACCGACGAGGTCATGCACGAGCTGGCCGGTCTGAGCCGCCAGGAGTACGTCGACGTGTACGCGACGAGCGTCAAGGAACGTGCGAGCACCGCCCGCGAGCAGGTCCTCCGGGGCAAGGTCACACGGAATGGGCGCGGCACGTCCGCACGTTAGGATTCGATGGTCCCGGCAACCCGCCGGTACGGCCCTCGTGGCCCTCTCCACCAGAACACCGAGGTAACGCCCTTGTTCGAGTCGACCGACTTCGTCGCCCTGCAGGATCCGGACGTGATCGAGGGCCTCGACTACTGGCGGACGCTCCCGATCAAGCAGCAGCCGACGTGGCCGGACCCCGCCGCTGCCGAGGCAGCCTCGGCGGAGATCGCCACGCTGCCCCCGCTCGTGTTCGCCGGCGAGGTCGACAAGCTCCGCGAGCGGCTCGCCCAGGCAGCCCAGGGGCGTGCTTTCCTGCTCCAGGGCGGTGACTGCGCCGAGACCTTCGCCGGTGCCACCGCCGACTCGATCCGCGACCGCGTGAAGACGATCCTCCAGATGGCCGTCGTGCTGACGTACGGTGCCTCGATGCCCGTCATCAAGATGGGCCGGATGGCGGGTCAGTTCGCCAAGCCCCGCTCGAGCGACTTCGAGACGCGCGGCGATGTCACGCTGCCGGCCTACCGCGGCGACATCGTGAACGGCTACGACTTCACCCCGGAGAGCCGCCAGGCCGACCCCCGCCGCCTCGTGCAGGGGTACCACACGGCTGCCTCCACCCTGAACCTCGTCCGTGCCTTCACCCAGGGGGGCTTCGCCGACCTGCGCCAGGTGCACTCCTGGAACAAGGGCTTCGCGTCGAACCCGGCGAACGCCCGGTACGAGCACCTCGCGAAGGAGATCGACCGTGCGATCCGGTTCATGGACGCCTGCGGAGCGGACTTCGACGAGCTGAAGCACGTCGAGTTCTACGCCTCGCACGAGGGCCTGCTCATGGACTACGAGCGACCGATGACCCGCATCGACTCGCGGTCCGGTCTGGCGTACGACACCTCCGGGCACTTCATCTGGATCGGTGAGCGCACCCGTGACATCGACGGCGCACACGTCGACTTCCTGTCGCGCGTCCGCAACCCGATCGGCGTGAAGCTCGGCCCGACCACCTCGGTCGACGACATGAAGGCCCTGGTCGACAAGCTCGACCCGAACCGCGAGCCCGGTCGCCTCACGTTCATCACCCGCATGGGCGCCGGAAAGATCCGCGACGAGCTCCCGAAGCTCCTCGAGGCCATCAAGGGCATGGACGCGAACCCGCTCTGGGTCACCGACCCGATGCACGGCAACGGCCTGACCACCCCCACCGGGTACAAGACGCGCCGCTTCGACGACGTCGTGGACGAGGTCCTCGGGTTCTTCGAGGCCCACCGCGAGGTCGGCACCTACCCGGGCGGCATGCACGTCGAGCTCACCGGCGACGACGTCACGGAGTGCCTGGGCGGCTCCGAGCAGATCGACGAGGCCACGCTGGCGACCCGCTACGAGTCCCTGTGCGACCCGCGGCTGAACCACATGCAGTCGCTCGAGCTGGCGTTCCTCGTCGCGGAGGAGCTGAGCGCGCACCCGCACGTGCGCGCGTAGCGCGGCGCCGCCAGGCGCCGCGAGACTCGCGTCTGGCGACACTTCTCGCGCGCGGAGGCGCGAGAACTGTCGCGCAGGCCGAGACTCGCCGCGTGGGCACGCCTCGGAGACGCGACTTCACGCGCTGGCCGACAGTTCACGGCCCGCCGGCCGCGTGAACTGTCGCTCAGCGCGAAAGGTCGGACGGCCTCGCGCCGCCGGCCCGCCGGGGCCCCGTGAGACTCGCGTCAGTCCTCGCGCGCACAGGCACGAGAACTGTCGCGCACGCCGAGGCTCGCGGCACGGGCGGCCGGGAGGCGCGGTGCGGGCTGGCACCGCGCCTCCCGTCCGACAGGGCGGCGCGACTTCACGCGCCGACGGACAGTTCACGGCCTGCCGGCCGCGTGAACTGTCGCCCAGCGCGAAACGACGGCTGGCCTCGCGCCTCCCGCCAGCCGTGGCGCCGCGAGACTCGGGTCAGGCGACACTCCTCGCGCGCGGGGGTGCGAGGAGTGTCGCGTGGGCCGAGACTCGCCCCCGGCGCCGCCCCGCGCAGCGCGCTACTGCTCGTAGGCCAGCGTCACGGTGTCGCCCCGGTGCACGGTGCTGCCCGCCGCGGGGTCGGTGCCGGACACCGGCAGCGAGGACTTCCAGTCGTAGAAGCCGCACAGGATGTTCGTGCAGTCGGGCACGGACACCTTGAGCCCGAGCGCGTCGAGCGTGGAGGTCGCCTCGTTGATCGTCTTGCCGTGCACGTCGGGCAGCGTGATGGGTGCCGGGCCCTTCGACACGACCACGTCGACCGCGGTGCCCTTCACCGCCGGGTCGTCGTGGGCCTTGGCGGAGATGATCTGCCCCTCGGGCACCTCGTCGCTGTACTTGCCGTCCTGCGAACCGAGCGTGAGGTCGACCGCGTCGAGGGCAGCGGTCGCCTCGTCGACGGTCTTGCCGACGACGTCGGGGACGGGGCCGAGCGACACGGTGAGCGTGACGGGGCCGCGCTGGCCGTAGGCCTTCACGGTGCTGAGGTCGATCGAGTTGCCGTCGGTGCCGAGGCCGGTGGCCGCGACGACGGTGTCCTTCGGTGCCTTGTCCGAGAACTGGTACTGGTCGTCCTGCAGGGCGAAGTCGTGGTCGAGTGCCGCCGTGACGGTGGAGACCGGCTGGCCGACGATCGCCGGCAGGGTGATCATCCGCGGTCCGTTCGACACGATGATCTGCACCGAGGTGCCCTTGCGGACCTCGCGCTTCGCGGCGGGTTTCGTCGTGGAGACCTCGCCCTTCGCGATGACGGCGTCGAAGCGGGTCGCGGTGGCGGAGGCCGTGTGGAGCCCCTGCGCCTCGAGCAGCTGCCGTGCCTGGGACACCGACTTGCCGGCGACCTCGGGGATGCGCACGTTGCCCCACGGACCGGGGCCGAGCGCCCAACCGACGCCGGCACCGATGGCGATGAGGACGAGCACGACGCCGAACACGATCCAGCCGCGCTTCCGGCGCTTCGCGGACTTGTCGGCGAGGCGCTGTCCGGCGGGGGAGAGCGCCCCGGGCTGCGATCCGGTCCGTCGGGGGCCCGGCGTGTTGCGGCCGGCGCGGGGTGCCTGACGCTGGGGCGTCGGGTCGAGGATGGTGGTCGCGTCGCCCGAGTCGGCGGACGAGGGCGTGGCAGCGCCGGCCGGGAGGACCGCGGTCGCGTTCTCGGGGCGGAGCACGGCCGTCCGGTACTGGCCGGTGGCGCGCTGCTGGTTGCCGGCCATGTGGTCGAGCATCTCGCGGGCGTCGCGCGGCCGGTCGTCCGGGTTCCGGGCGGTGGCCCACGCGACGAGGTCGTCGAGTTCCGGCGGGACGCCCGGCACGGCGGCGCTCGGCGCGGGGACCGAGTCGTTCGCGTGCTGGTACGCGATCTGCATGGGCTGGTCGCCCTTGTACGGCTGCTCGCCGGTGAGCATCTCGTAGAGCATGATGCCGAGCGCGTAGATGTCGCTGCGGGAGTCGGCGGCGCCGCGCGTGACGAGCTCGGGGGAGAGGTACGCGATCGTGCCGAGGAGCGCTGCCCCGGTCGCGGTGTTCGCCGTGGTGGCCCGTGCGAGCCCGAAGTCACCGAGCTTGATCCGGCCGTCGTCGGCGAGCAGGACGTTCTCGGGCTTGAGGTCTCGGTGCACGATGCCGGCCCGGTGTGCGGACGCGAGACCGGCGAGCACGGCGCGCAGGATGTCGGTGGCCTGCTCGGGCGTGAGGGCGTGGTGCTCCTGCAGGAGGTCCCGGAGCGTGATGCCCGGGATGTACTCCATCACGATGTAGGCCGTGTCGTCCTCGGCGCCCTGGTCGTACACGCCGACGAGGTTGGGGTGGGAGAGCCGGGCGGCGGAGCGGGCCTCTTGGATGAAGCGTTCCCGGAAGGCCTGGTCGTCGGCGAGGTGGCCGTGCATGATCTTGATCGCGACGCGGCGCTCGAGACGCACGTCCGTCGCGAGGTACACCGTCGCCATGCCCCCGCGCGCGATGCGGGAGCGCACGCGGTACCGGTGATCGATCATGCGACCGATCATCGGGTCCGTTGCGGCGTTGGTGGTCATCGGCGGCATTCTACGAATCGGGGCTGCACGGACCCGCACTGACGCACCGGCCGTGACCGAATCTCGATCTTGCGGATGACTCGACTCCGCCGCACGGACAGTCGACGGACCGCGCACGCGCGATCACGCCCGCCCGTGCACGCGCCCACGCCCGTCTCAGCGACGCCCCCCGCGTCCACGCTCCGTCCCCCGCCCGTCGCCGTCAGAGCGATGCGAGCAGGTGCCGCGCCGTCGTCTCCCACTGCGCGTACGCCTTCGGGTACGCGGAGACCTGCACGGACTGCGCCGCCGAGGTGACGCTCATCGAGGACCACCCGGCGATGTCGAGCAGCCCGCGGGTGTGGCCGGGGTTGCCCGTGAAGAAGCGCTTCGCGGCGGTGGCCGGGTCCCGCAGCGACTCGGCGGAGCCCCAGCCCTGGCTCGGGCGCTGCTGGAACAGCCCGACCGAGTCACGGTCGCCGTGTGACAGGTTGCGCAGGCTCGACTCCTGCATCGCGGCGGCGAGGGCGACCACGATGCCGCGGTCCGGCACACCGAGCGAGCGGCCCACCGCCACGATCGTGGCCGCGTTGCCCCGCTGCTCGGCGGAGAGCGAGGGCCCGGAGGACGGCAGGACGAGCGTCTTGCCCGCGTAGATCGTGCTCGTGTACGTGAGGCCGTTCGCGGAGAGCAGGGCGGACACGGACACGCCGTGCCCGGCCGCGATGGAGGCGATGGTGTCGCCGGTGCCGATCGTCACGGTCCCGGTGCGGGTGGACGCGGCCGAGGTCCGCGCGGGGGTGACCGTCGACACGGGAGCGGCCGACGCGGCCCCCGTCGCTCCGGGCACGCGCAGCGTCTGGCCGGGGTAGATGACCGACCGCTTGGACAGCTTGTTGGCACTGAGCAGTGCCGTGGTGGACACACCGACGCGGGACGCGATGCCCGACACCGTGTCGCCCTGCTTGACGTGGTAGCTGCCGGTGGTCGACGTGGTCGAACTCCTCGTCGCCGCGGCGGTCGTGACGGCCGGGGTCGACGCGAGGTGGAGCGTCTGGCCCGGGTGGATGATCGTGTTCCAGCCGAGGCCGTTGCGCACGAGGACCTCCTGCGCGGAGAGGCCGAAGCGGGCGGCGATGCCCGAGACGGTGTCCCCCTGGCGCACGGTGTAGGTCGTGGGGGCCTTCGTGACCGCGGCGACGGTGCGCACGGTGGTCTGCGACGGCCGGGCGACCGCGGTGCCGAACACGGGACGGTCCCCGACGTTGCGGTCCTGGTCGACGTGGCGCTTGTTGGCGTTGTCGTCCTCGTGGTGGGGTTCGGCGTGGGCGACCGGGCCGGTCAGGCCGGCGGTCACGGCGATCGTCCCCGCGAGGACGATCGGCATGGTCGCGAACCGAGCGGAACGGTTGCGCCGCGCGGCTTCGTCTGCAGCGTTGTCCACGGGATTCTCCTGTCCTTGCGGTCGACCGTGCGCGCGTGCGCACTCACAGGTACTGCCACGCTGGCATGGCGTGATTCCCAAGTCAACCAGAGAGTCGGATGTTGCGCATGTGACCGATGTGACGAACGAGACGGTGTGCGGCGCTCGGCCCCTCTGGCAACATGGGGCCTGTGAGTGCTGCACCCATCGACGACACGACCCTTTCCGAGCGATGGCTGACCGTCCCCGACCTGGTGGAACTCATCGGGGTGACCCCCGGTCGCATCCACCGCCTCTTCGAGCAGAAGACGCTGCTGCCGGCGCGCGTCGACGGCGTGCTCCGCGTGCCGATCGAGTTCCTCGACGGCGCCGAGCCGCTGCCCGAGCTGCGCGGCACGCTCATCGTGCTCTCGGACAACGGGTTCAGCGACGACGAGGCCGTGCGCTGGATGCTCTCGGTCGACGACGCGATCGGCACGTCGCCGATCGCCGCGCTGCGCGCCGGCCGCAAGGCCGAGGTGCGTCGCGTCGCCCAGTCCCTGCTGTAGACGGTCGACGCCGTCGGACGGGAGGCGCGGTGCGGGCCCGCCCCGCGCCTCCAGTAGGGACCGTCAGGCGACGCGACGGCTGACCGTGTCCGCCAGCGCGACCAGCTGCTCGCGGGCGGAGGGGGTGAGCGGCGCCGCCTCGATCGCGGCCTTCGCGCGCTGTACGTGCCGGTCGATAGAACGCTCGACCGCGGCGACCGCGCCGGACTCGGTGAGGGTCGCACGGAGCATCTGCACCTGCGCCTCGTCGAGGTCGGGGTCGCCCAGGAGCTCGTCGAGGAGCTGCCGCGGTCCGCTCGGCAGCGCCTTGCGCGCCGATGCGATGAGGACGGTGCGCTTGCCTTCGCGGAGGTCGTCCCCGGCGGGCTTGCCGGTGACCTCGGGGTCGCCGAACACCCCGAGCACGTCGTCGCGGAGCTGGTAGGCCACGCCCAGGGGGAGTCCGAACGCCCGGAGCCCCTCGAGCTGGGCGTCGGATGCTCCGGCGACGAGCGCGCCGATGACGAGCGGTGCCTCGACCGAGTACTTCGCGGACTTGAAGACGATGACGCGCTGCGCACGGACGAGGTGTTCGGACTCGTCGATCGACGGCCAGGCGGTCTCCTCGTGCACGTCGAGGTACTGCCCCGCCGTGACGTCGAGCCGCATGGTGTGGAACTCCTGCCGGACGATGCGGGCCCGGGCGGGATCGAGGAGTGCGAGCCCCTCGTCGAACACGGCGTCGCTCAGGGACAGCAGCAGGTCGCCGAGCAGGAGTGCGGCGTTCGTGCCGTACAGCGCCCGGTCGCCGACCCAGCCGGACTCCTCGTGCAGGGACTCGAACCGACGGTGGGCCGCCGGACGGCCCCGACGGGTGTCCGACCGGTCCATGATGTCGTCGTGGACGAGGGCTGCCGCGTGGAAGACCTCGAGCGCGGCCGCGACCGTGACGATGGCCTCGGCCGTGGTCTGCCGGGACCCCTCGGCCAGCGGGTCGAACGAGCCCGAACGCCCGGCGACGGACTGCCATCCCCAGTAGCAGAACAGCGCCCGGAAACGCTTGCCGCCGGACAGGAGGTCACGGGCGTACGTGTCGAACGGAGCGAGGTCCGGACTGATCGCGGCGAGACGCTCGCGCTGCTCGTCGAGCGCCCGATCGATCCGCGCCGACACGAGGTCCACTAATCGCGTACTCTCAGCCACACTCCCTACCCTAGTGGAGCGGTCGGGTCGTAGACTCGGTCCACCTCAACCACGCGTCGATCCCAGGAACAGAGGGAACAAAGATGCCACTCTCGGAGCAAGAGCAGCGACTCCTCGAAGAGATGGAGCGGAGCCTCTACCAGAACGACTCCGACTTCGTGGCGCGCGTCACACGCCGCCAGGGTCGCCCGACCTACACGTCGATCACGCTCGGGGTCCTCGGTGCTCTCGTGGGCGTCGCCGTGGTCATCCTCGGACTGGTGTTCAAGGCGCCGGTCATCGGGATCGTCGGCTTCGTGGTGATGCTCGCCGGCGTCCTGTTCGCGCTGCGGCCGGGCCTGCGAGCGCCCAAGGCGAAGACGCCCCGCACCGGTCGGTCGTCGACCGGCGGAGCATCGCGTCCGGGTGCCGGTGGCGGCTCCTTCATGGACCGCATGAACGACCGCTGGGACAAGCGGAACGACCAGCAGGGCTAGACACCCTCCACACTCCTCCACACGGGGCCGGTCCTTCGGGGCCGGCCCCGTTGTCGTGTGCCCGGAGGCGGACAGGAGGCGCGGAGCGGGGCCGCACCGCGCCTCCCGTGCCTCGACGCGCGCCCGTGACGCGCTGGGCCTGTGGAAGTCCTCCACTTTCCTCCACGTGCCCCACTTCCCTCCACGCCCCCGTGTTTCCGGGCTTGTGAGGCTGCGCCGTCGGCAGATCTGGGCCTGGACGTGCCCCAAAACGGGTCACGTGGGCGTTTCCGGGAGGGTTTTCCTGGGCCAGGGGAGGGGAGTGGAGTAAAGTGGGGCACACAACGGTCCGGTGGAGCGGAGGGGAGGCCCGACGTGCTGCTCGGTACCCATGCCCCGAAGCTCGACGAGAAGGGTCGCGTGATCCTCCCCGCCAAGTTCCGGGACGAACTGTCCGGGGGGCTCGTGATGACCCGCGGGCAGGAGCGCTGCGTCGTCGTCTTCAGCGCGGAGACGTTCGAGCAACTGCACGAACGGATCCGCACCGCTCCGATGACCTCGAAGCGCACCCGGGACTACATGCGCCTGTTCCTCTCCGGAGCGAGCGCAGAGCAGCCCGACAAGCAGAACCGCGTCACGATCCCGCAGAACCTCCGCGAGTACGCGGGGCTCGAGCGGGACCTGACGGTCATCGGCAGCGGTGACCGTGCCGAGATCTGGTCCACCCCCGCGTGGGAGGCCTACTACGCCGAGGTCGAAGAGGGCTTCGCCGACAACGACGAGGAGGTGATCCCGGGCATCTTCTGATCCGCGGATCGGGACTCCCAGCCGTGAAGCCCTGACACACCTTCCCCGGTGTCAGGTCGCATGGATGGGGATCCGGACCCGTGGCCCAGGAGACGAGGGGCTGCACATGGCCGACGACGAGACCCCGAGGTTCCCCCACACGCCGGTGATGCTCGAACGCATCGTGGACCTCTTCACGCCCACGCTCGACGGACCGGGCAAGGTCGTGGTCGACGCGACGCTCGGGATGGGCGGCCACTCCGAAGGGCTGCTCGAGCGCTTCCCGGAGCTGACGCTCATCGGACTCGACCGCGACACCGACGCGCTCGGCATCGCGGGGGAGCGCCTCGCCCGCTTCGGCGACCGCGTGCGGCTCGTGCACACCGTGTACGACGGCATCGCGGACGCCATCTCGGGCGAGGGCTTCGACGAGGTGGACGGCGTGCTCTTCGACCTCGGTGTCAGCTCGCTGCAGCTCGACCGAGCCGAGCGCGGCTTCGCGTACAGCCAGGACGCACCGCTCGACATGCGGATGGACCGCACCGAGGGGCAGACGGCCGCCGACGTGCTCGCCACCTACGACGAGGGCGAGCTGCGCCGGATCTTCCAGCGCTACGGCGAGGAGAAGCTCGCCGGACGCTACGCCCGCGCCATCGTCGAGCGCCGCGCCGAGCGGCCGTTCGCGATGTCGGGCGACCTCGTGCAGGTGCTCCACGACGCCACCCCCGTCGCGATCCAGCGCCAGGGGCACCCCGCCAAGCGCGTCTTCCAGGCGCTCCGGATCGAGGTCAACGCCGAGCTGAGCGTCCTCGAGCGGGCGATCCCGGCGGCGCTGGACGCGATCGCGGTCGGCGGCCGGATCGTCGTCGAGTCGTACCAGTCGCTCGAGGACCGCATCGTCAAGCGCGCCCTCGCCGAGCGCACGAAGTCGAGTGCGCCGGCCGGGCTGCCGGTCGAGCTGCCCGAGCACGCCCCCACCTACGCCCTGATCGTCAAGGGCGCGGAACTGGCCGACGAGGCCGAACGCGCCGCCAACCCACGAGCAACCCCCGTGCGCCTGCGCGCGGCCGAGCGGATCCGGAAGTGACATGAGCACGAACCTCGCACTCGTCGACCCCGCCGTCGTCCCGTCCCGTGCCCCGCGACCGACGCGGGAACGGCCCGAGCTCGTCGAGGTCACCCCGACCAAGGCCCAGCGCCGCGCTCGTCCCCGCATCGCCTACGCGGTGGTGGCGGTCGCCGCGCTCGGCATCCTGCTCCTGGCGCAGCTCGGCATCAGCATGGTGCTCAGCCAGGGCGCGTACACGCTCGACTCCCTGAGCGCCGAGCAGACGAACCTCGCGCGGACCCAGCAGTCGCTGTCGGAGCGGCTGCGGGTGCTGGACTCGCCGCAGAACCTGGCGCGCAACGCCCAGTCGCTCGGGATGATCGCGAACACGACGCCGGTGTACCTCGACCCGAAGACCGGTCGGGTGTACGGCACGCCGAAGCCCGCCGTGGCGGACCAGGCCACGGCGAGCACCGAGAACCAGGTGCCGAACTCGCTGCTGGACGGCGTGCCGCTCGCCGCCTCGCAGGGCGACACGTCCACCAGCAAGGAGAGCGGCTCGACGACGGGCAGTGACGCGAAGTCCGCCGACGCTGGGAAGACCACAGGCGCCAGCGCGTCGGACGGGGCATCCCCGAAGGCCGACGTAGAGTCCGACCCGAACCAGCTCCAGGCACCCGCCACCCGGTGACCTGCGGGTCGGGACACCCCTGACGCACCACCCGGGAAGGACCGCACCGCGTGACGAAGTCGACCCGCAGCCGACGACTGCGCTACAGCGTCGTGATGATCGCCGTGATCGCCCTCGTGGCGGTGTTCGTGATCCGCCTCGTCGACATCCAGGTCGTCCAGGCAGCCTCGCTCAACGAGCTCTCGAAGGAGAAGCGGAGCATCCCGGTCACGATCTACGGGACGCGCGGTTCCATCGTCGACCGCAACGGCACGGAACTGGCCGACAGCGTCACCCGGTACAACATCACCACCGCCCCGCGCCTGGTGAAGGACTTCGAGGGAAAGCTCGGCGGGACGCGCGTCAAGGACGTCACCGTCGACCAGGCGCTCACCGCCCTGGCGAAGGCGTCCGGCGGTGACGTCGCCACCATGCGGAAGAACATCGCCGCCAACCCGAAGTCGGACTTCGCCTACCTGGTGAAGGGTCTCGACGTGCAGCACTACGAGGCGGTGACGGCGCTCGGCATCCCGTGGATCTACAAGGAGCAGCAGGCCTCCCGCGTGTACCCGACGGGTGCGGCCACGGGCAACCTCACCGGCTTCATGGGGACGGACGGCGCCCAGGCCGGACTCGAGTACGCGTACGACCAGTGCCTGGCGGGCTCGAACGGCTCCCAGACGTACGAACGCGGCTCCGACGGGGTCCAGCTCCCCGGCAGCACCGTGACGACGAAGCAGGCCAAGGACGGCGGCACGCTCGAGACCACGATCGACAGCGACCTGCAGTACATGGCGGACCAGACGATCGCGTCCGCGGCGAAGCAGCTGCAGGCGGAGTCCGCGACCGCGACCGTCACGAACGTGAAGACCGGCGAGCTCCTCGCCGTGGCGGACTACCCGACCGTCGACCCGAACAACGTGGACGCCACGACGGACAAGGGTGCATTCGGCTCGCGGGCGCTGACCGCCACCTACGAGCCCGGGTCCACGATCAAGGCCGCGATCGCCGCCGCGCTCATCGACCAGGGCAGGTCGAGCCCCACGGACCAGGCCGTCGTGCCGTACTCGCGCACCTTCCCCTGGGGCGGCACGATCCACGACTCCGAGTTCCACCAGACCGAGAACCTCACGCTGACCGGCATCCTCCGCGACTCGTCGAACGTCGGCATCACCGAGCTCGGCGCCCGCCTGACCGCGCAGCAGCGGTACGACTACATGAAGAAGTTCGGGCTGTTCGAGCCCGAGTCGGCCATCGACTACCCGGGGCAGCCGTCGATGGACTACGGCACCAGCCCGAAGTGGGACGACCAGACGAACATCAACTCGATGTTCGGTCAGGGCATCTCGACGACGGCGATCCAGGTCGCGAGCATCTACCAGACGCTGGCGAACGACGGTGTCCGGATCCCGCTGCACTTCGTCAAGGGCTGCAAGACGGCCGACGGCAAGACGATCGACGCGCCCGACGTGCAGGGCACGCGTGTCGTGTCGGCGAACGCGGCGACGCAGGTGACGGACATGCTGCAGAGCGTGGTCACCGGCGGCACGTTGGTCGGCATGCAGCCGATCTCGGGCTACAACATCGCCGCGAAGACGGGTACCGCCGAGGTTGCCGAGGGGTCGAAGGGCTACGGCTCGCAGCGCATCACGTCGGTGGCCGGAATGGCACCCGCCGAGGACCCCCAGTATGTTGTCACGGTGACGTTCACGAAGCCGCAGGCCAACAAGTGGTCCAGTGGAGCGGCTCCGGCGTTCCGCACTCTCATGTCCCAGGTGCTCGAGAAGTACCGAGTAGCCCCCTCCACGACGCAGGCGAAGACCTACCCGTCCACGTGGTGAGGAAGAAGGAGCACTTGTCCGCACGGATCCCCCCGGTCCTCCGACCCGAACACCCGACCCCGAGGCCCGTGGCCGAACTCGCCAACGCGTTCGGTCTGCGTGTCGTCGGCTCGGTCGACGCCGTCGAGACGACCGGTGTCACCCTGAGCGCCGCCGAAGTGCAGCCGGGTGACCTCTTCGTCGGCGTGCACGGTGCGAACCGGCACGGCGCGGAGTTCTCGGCCGAGGCCGCGGAACGCGGTGCCGTCGCCGTCCTGACCGACGCCGACGGTGTCGACGCCGCGACCGCGGCGGGGCTCCCGGTGCTCGTGGTGGACGACCCCCGGGCCGCGCTCGGCGACGTCTCGGCATGGGTGTACCGCACGCACCCCGACGAGGCCACCGACCTGCCACAGCTCTTCGCCGTCACCGGGACGAACGGCAAGACGAGCACGTCGTACATCCTCGAGGGCATCCTCAAGCAGCTCGGCCTCGTGTCCGGCCTCAGCTCGACCGCGGAGCGCCACATCGGCACCCTCAGCGTGACCAGCCGGCTCACCACGCCCGAGGCCAGCGAGATGCACGCGCTCCTCGCCCGGATGCGCGAGAGCGAGGTCCGCGCCGTCGCCGTCGAGGTCAGCGCGCAGGCGCTCAGCCGCCACCGCGTCGACGGCATCGTGTTCGACGTCGCCGGGTTCACGAACCTGTCGCACGACCACCTCGACGACTACGCCGACATGGAGGAGTACTACCACGCGAAGCTCCCGCTGTTCGAGCCCGAGCACGCCCGACGCGGCGTCGTGTCGCTCGACACCGACTGGGGCCACCGCGTCGTGCAGGACTCCCGCATCCCGGTGACGACCATCACGGTCCACCCCGACGTCGAGGCGGAGTGGCACGTCGACATCGTCGAGGCGCACGCCGCCTACACCGAGTTCCGGCTCACCGGACCCGAGGGTCGGGAGCTCACCACCCGTGTGCCGCTCATCGGGTGGCACATGGCCGCGAACGCCGCGCTCGCGATCGTCATGCTCGTCGAGGGCGGCTTCGAGCTGGGCGCGATCGCCCAGGCCCTCGAGACGAACCACCGCCGGTACGCCGACGAGACCGACGGCCAGCCCGTCAGCGCCATCGAGTGCTACCTCCCGGGTCGGACCGAGCGCGTCTCCGGTGACCGTGGCCCCAGCGTCTACGTCGACTTCGGGCACAGTGCCGACGCGTTCGAGAACACCCTCGCCGCGGTGCGCCAGTTCACCCCGGGCCGGGTCCTCATGCTGTTCGGCGCCGACGGCGACCGCGACAAGACCAAGCGCGGCGACATGGCGCGGGTCGCGGCCGAGGGCTCCGACATCCTCGTGATCACCGACCACCACCCCCGCTTCGAGGACGCCGCGTCCATCCGCAAGACCCTCGTGGACGCCGCCCGCGCCGCGTACCCGGAGCACGAGCTCTACGAGGTCAGCCCGCCCGAGGCGGCGATCCGGAAGGCCGTGAGCCTGGTCGGCGAGGGGGACTCGATCCTCTGGGCCGGCCCGGGGCACCAGGACTACCGCGACATCCAGGGCGTCCGCACGCCGTACTCGGCCCGCGACGAAGCCCGTCAGGCGCTGCGCGAGGCCGGCTGGGAGCCCAACACCGGTCCCGCCGAGGAAGTCCGATGATCGCGCTGACCCTCGCCGAGATCGCCACCGCGGTCGACGGCGAGCTCATCGCCGGTGCCCAGGCGACGGACGTGGCGGACCAGGCCGACCTCGTGGTCGACGGCTCGGTCGAGACGGATTCCCGTCTGGTCCGCCCGGGCAGCGTCTTCTTCGCGCTCCCGGGCGAGGTCACCGACGGCCGACGGTTCGTCCCGGCGGCGACCGAGGCCGGTGCCGCGCTCGTCATCACGCCGGAGCGCGTCGAGACGACGGCCCCGCAGATCGTCGTCGCCGACGGGTACGCGGCCCTCGCCGCGCTCGCGCACGAGGTCGTCACCCGGGTCCGCATGTCGAGCGCCGACCGGGTCGACGCCGACGGGCGCCCGGCGCCGCTCCGGGTGGTCGGCATCACGGGGTCGAACGGCAAGACGAGCACGAAGAACATGCTCCGGACGATCCTCGAGCAGCACGGCGAGACCGTCGCGCCGCAGGGATCGTTCAACAACCACGTCGGCGCGCCGATCTCGATGCTCCGGATCACGCACGACACCCGCTTCCTGGTGGTCGAGATGGGTGCGAGCGGCAAGGGCCACATCGCCAAGCTCGTCTCCATCGCGGAGCCGGACGTCGGGGTGGTGCTCAAGGTCGGCCTCGCGCACGCCGGTGAGTTCGGCGGCATCGAGGCGACGCAGAAGGCCAAGTCCGAGATGGTCACGGACCTCCCGCCGACCGCGACCGCGCTCCTCAACGTCGACGACGACCGCGTCGCGTCGATGCGTGCACTCACGGCCGCGCGCGTGGTCGGGTTCGGCACGTCCGATGGGGCGGACTACCGCATCTCCGGCATCGCGACGGACCGGAGCGGCACCCGCTTCACGCTCACCGCGCCCGACGGTCCAGGAGGCGCGGAGCAGGTCGACGTGCGGCTCACCATCCTGGGCGAGCACCACGCGATGAACGCGTCCGCGGCGCTCACGGTGGCACACCTGTGGGGTGTGCCGCTCGCCACCGGCGCCGAGGCGCTCGCGTCGATGACGCGGGCCGAGCGCTGGCGCATGGAGCTCCTCCAGGGCGGCCCGGAGGGCGTGACGGTCATCAACGACGCGTACAACGCGTCGCCTGACTCCACCGCGGCCGCGCTGCGGACGCTCGCGCAGATCGTGCGTCCGGGGGAGCGCACCGTCGCGGTGCTCGGCGAGATGGCCGAGCTCGGCGAGTTCTCGACGGAGGAGCACGACCGCATCGGCCGGCTCGTCGTCCGTCTCGGCATCGGACAGCTCGTGGTCGTCGGCCGCGGCGCCCTGCCGATCCACCAGGCCGCCACCCTCGAGGGATCGTGGGACGGCGAGTCCGTGTACATCGAGGACGTCGACGACGCCGTCCGCTCACTGCAGGACATGCTCCGCCCCGGCGACGTGGTCCTCGTCAAGTCCTCGAAGTCCGCCGAACTGCGATTCCTCGGCGACCGCCTCGGAGGTGTCACCGAATGATCGCGCTCCTGATCGCCGGCGCCGTGTCGCTGGTGTTCACACTGCTGCTCACGCCCATGTTCATCAAGCTGTTCCACCGCCTCGGCTGGGGACAGTTCATCCGCGATGACGGCCCGCAGTCCCACCACACCAAGCGCGGCACGGCGACGATGGGCGGCATCGTCCTCATCATCGGCGCGGTGCTCGGCTACTTCGTCGGGCACCTGGTCGGTCGTGACTCGGTCACCCTGTCCGGCCTCCTCGTGCTGTTCCTCATGGTCGGGCTCGGCTTCGTCGGGTTCATCGACGACTTCCTCAAGGTCCGACGTCAGCGCAGTCTGGGGCTCGGCGGCTGGGCGAAGGTCCTCGGGCAGGTCATCGTCGGCGTGATCTTCGCCACGGTGGCGCTCGTCGTCCCGACGTCGAACGGCAAGCCGCCGGCGTCGACGATGATCTCCGCGATCCGCGACGTGCCGTGGCTCGACTTCATGGCACTCGGCACCGTGATCGGGACGATCCTGTTCCTGGCCTGGATCGTCCTGCTGACCGTCTCGACGTCGAACGGCGTGAACGTGGCGGACGGCCTCGACGGGCTGGCGACCGGGTCGAGCATCCTCGCGATCGGCTCGTACGTGATCATCGGCTTCTGGCAGTCGAACCAGATGTGCGGCGGGGCACGCCTCGACGCGAGCACCGAGCACGCCTGCTACACCGTGACGAACCCGCTCGACCTCGCCGTCGTCGCGGCCGCGGTCTGCGGCGGCCTCATCGGGTTCCTCTGGTACAACACCTCCCCGGCGCAGATCTTCCTCGGCGACACCGGCTCGCTCGGCCTCGGTGGCGCCCTCGCCGGCCTCGCGATCCTCAGCCGCACGGAGCTCCTGCTCATCGTCATCGGCGGCCTGTTCTTCATCGTCACCGGCTCGGTCATCCTGCAGCGGGCGTACTTCAAGATCACCCACGGCAAGCGCATCTTCCGGATGAGCCCCCTGCACCACCACTTCGAGCTGAAGGGGTGGGCCGAGGTGACGGTCGTCGTCCGGTTCTGGATCATCGCGGGGCTCTGCGTCGCGGCCGGCGTCGGACTCTTCTACCTGGAGTGGATCGCCCGTGTCGGCTGACCGTCTCGCCGCCCTGGACAGCTGGTACGCCGAGGGCTGGAAGGGACTGCGGGTCGCGGTGCTCGGGCTCGGCTCGACGGGGTTCTCGGTCGCCGACACCCTCGTGGAACTCGGCAGTGACGTGACGGTGTACGCGCCGGACGGCCCCGCCGACACCGTCGAACTCCTCGACGTGATCGGCGCCCGGTTCGAGCGCACGTCGCTCGACACCGTCCCGGCGGCCCTCGAGCAGCAGGCACCGGACGTCGTCGTCGTCTCGCCCGGGCTGCCGCCGCACAACGCCTCGGTCCGCTGGTCGGTCGAGCACAGCACGGTCTGGGGCGACATCGAGCTCGCCTGGCGTGTGCGCGACAAGGTCGTGCGCGGTCCGGTCGCCGCGCCGTGGGTGACCATCACGGGCACCAACGGCAAGACGACGACCACGCAGCTCACGACGGCGATGTTCGAGGCCGGTGGCCTCCGGGCGGTGTCGTGCGGCAACATCGGGGTCCCCGTGCTCGACGTCGTGCGCGACCCGGACGGGTTCGACGTCCTCGTCGTCGAACTCTCCAGCCACCAGCTGCACTACATGCCGACGACCGGCGACGGCGCCGTGGTGCCGCTCGCGAGCGCGTGCCTCAACATCGCCGACGACCACCTCGAGTGGCACGGTTCGGCGGAGGCGTACCGCGCGGCGAAGGCCAAGGTCTACGAGCGCACCGTCATGGCGTGCGTCTACAACGTCACCGACGAGGTCACCCGGCACATGGTCGAGGAGGCCGACGTCGTCGAGGGCTGCCGCGCCGTCGGGTTCACGCCCGGCATCCCGGCGCCCGGGGACGTCGGCGTGGTCGAGGACGTCCTCTGCGACCGGGCGTTCACCGAGGACCGCCGGAGCAGCGCGCTCGAACTCGCCACCGTCGCAGACCTCGAGGCCTCCGGGCTCGCCAGCCCGCACATGACGATGAACGTCCTCGCCGCAGCGGCCCTCGCCCGTGCCGCCTCGGTGCCGCCGAGCGCGATCCGGTCGGCGGTGCAGGGGTTCCGCGCGGACCACCACCGGACGGAGTTCGTCGCGAGCGCCGACGGCGTGACGTGGGTGGACGACTCCAAGGCGACGAACCCGCACGCGGCGACGGCGTCCCTGGGCGCCTTCGACAAGGTCGTCTGGATCGTCGGCGGCCTGTTCAAGGGCGTCGACATCGACGGGCTCGTCGAGCGGTTCGGCCCGGACGTCCGCGGCGTCGTGGTGATCGGGACGGATCGCGCCCCGGTGCTCGAGGCATTCGCGCGACACGCGCCCGGGGTGCCCGTCCTGCAGGTGGAAGCAGCGGACACTGATGGGGTCATGCCCGAGGCGGTCCGGCATGCCGCATCGGTCGCGAGACCGGGCGACACGGTCCTCCTCGCCCCGGCCGCCGCGTCGTTCGACCAGTTCGGCTCCTACGCGGACCGGGGCGAACGCTTCGCGGCAGCGGTCCACGAGCACCTGGGAGGCAACGCCGATGGCGACACCGACGGACTTCCCGGCGAACGGCCGTAGCGGCGGTCCGACGACCGCACGCCAGCCCGGCGGCAGCGTCCGGACGAACCGCCGGCACCACGGCGCCGTCGTCGCGGTGAAGAACGTGTTCGTCGCGGAGTCGAGCACGTTCTACACGATCCTCGGCGTGACCCTCTTCCTCGTCGTGTTCGGCGTCGTCATGGTCCTGTCGTCGTCGAGCGTCGAGCAGTACGCGGCGACGCACGACTTCTTCGGCGCCGCGTCCCGCCAGGGCCTGTACGCGGTCCTCGGTGTGCCGCTCATGCTCCTCGCGAGCCGCCTGCCCGCACGCTTCTGGCGCAGGTGGGCGATGTGGATCGTCGGCGTCGGACTCGTCGTGCAGGCACTCGTCGTCCTGACCCCGCTCGGCTACTCGATCCAGGGCAACCGGAACTGGATCCGCATCGGCTCGTTCACCGCGCAGCCGTCCGAGATCCTCAAGCTCGCGCTCGTGCTCGGCATCGGCGCGATCATGTACGTCAAGCGCGACAAGCTCGACGACTGGAAAGAGGTCTTCGTCCCGATCGGGATCGCGGCCCTCGGGTCGATCGGCCTCGTGCTCGTCGGCGGTGACCAGGGCACGGCGATGATCATGCTCATCCTGGTGTTCGGCGCGCTCTACGTCGGCGGGGCCCGCGCGAAGCACCTGCTCGTCGGGGTGGTCGGCCTCGGCGTGCTGCTGCCGTTCGTCACCATGGCCTCGAGCTCCCGGCAGTCCCGCATCAGCGCATGGCTCTCGGGCTGCTCGGACACGAGCCAGTACCAGGACCTCTGCTGGCAGCCGGTCCACGGCATGTGGGCGCTGGCGTCGGGCGGCGTGTTCGGCGTCGGCCTCGGCAACTCGAAGGCCAAGTGGTCCTGGCTGCCCGAGGCCGACAACGACTACATCTTCGCGATCATCGGCGAGGAGCTCGGCCTCGTCGGCGCCGTCGTCGTGCTCGCGCTCTTCGTGGTGCTCGCGATCAGCATGGTCAAGATCATCCGGCAGTCGGACGACCCGTTCGTCAAGACCGTCACCGGTGGCGTGCTCGCCTGGATCATCGGCCAGGCGCTCGTCAACATCGCCGTGGTCCTCGGTCTGCTGCCGGTCCTCGGCGTCCCCCTCCCACTCATCTCGGCAGGTGGCTCCGCGCTCATCATGACCCTCGTCGCCATCGGCGTCGTGCTGTCGTTCGCGCGTGAGCTCCCCGGCAAGAACGGCCCGACCGGCCGCAGCACCACGAACGGATCTCTCCGGTGAGCAAGTACCTCTTCGCCGGTGGCGGCACCGCCGGCCACGTCAACCCCCTGCTCGCGGTCGCGGACCGTCTGACCGAGCGCGAGCCGGACGCGGAGGTGCTCGTGCTGGGCACCGCCGAAGGACTGGAGTCCCGGCTCGTGCCGATGCGCGGCTACGAGCTGCTGACGATCCCGCGCCTGCCGTTCCCCCGGAAGCCGAACGCCGCCGCGCTCCGCTTCCCCGGCGCGTTCCTCCGAGCGGTGCAGCGCACCGAGCAGCTCATCCGCGAGCACGAGATCGAGGTCGTCCTCGGCGTCGGCGGGTACGCGGCCGCGCCGGCGTACATCGCCGCCCGACGCACCGGCACGCCGATCGTCGTGCACGAGCAGAACGCGAAGCCGGGGCTGGCGAACCGCCTGGCCGCCCTCCTCACCGACCACGTCGGCGTGACCTTCTCGAACACGCGCCTGCGCCACGGCCGGGTCGTCGGCATGCCGCTCCGTCGCGAGATCGAGACGCTGGACCGCCGTGCGAGCCGTGCCGAGGGGCTGGCCGAGTTCGGCCTCGACCCCGAGCGCCCGGTGCTCCTCGTGACCGGCGGCTCCTCGGGGGCTCGGAGCATCAACCGCACCGTGAACCGTTCGGCGGCGTCGATCGTCGGCGCGGGCTGGCAGGTCCTGCACGTCGTGGGCGCGAAGTCGGACATCGGCCCGGGCGACCTCGAGGGCTACCACGTGCTGCCCTACTGCGACCGGATGGACCTCGCCTACGCCGCGAGCGACTTCGTGGTCTCGCGCTCCGGTGCGGGCATGGTGTGCGAGCTCACCGCCGTGGGGCTGCCGAGCGTCCTGGTGCCGTACCCTGTCGGCAACGGCGAGCAGCGGCACAACGCGAAGGACGTCGTCGGCGCCGGGGGAGCGGTCCTCGTGGCGGACGCGGAATTCGACCAGGACTGGGTGACGTTCCAGCTCCTGAGCATCCTGCAGGACCGTGCCCGGATCGCGGACATGACGGTCCGTGCCGGCAGCGTCGGCCACCGCGACGGCGCCGACCGGATGACCGACCTCGTCCTCGACGCCGCGAAGCGCGCGAGCAGCACCACGGAGGAACCATGACCATCAAGCCGGACCTGACGCAGCCGATCCCGGACGACCTCGGCACGGTGCACTTCGTGGGCATCGGTGGCTCCGGCATGAGCGGGATCGCCCGGATGTTCCTCGCCGAGGGCCACCGCGTGACGGGCAGCGACTCGCGCGAGACGGCCACCACCGGGACCATGCGCGAGCTGGGTGCCGAGGTGCACATCGGGCACGACGCGGCGAACGTCGGCGACGCCGACACCGTGGTCGTGACGAGCGCGCTCTGGCCGGACAACCCGGAGCTGCTCGAGGCGGAACGCCGTGGCCTGCCGGTCCTGCACCGCTCCCAGGCCCTGGCCGCGCTCATCGCCGACCACCGCCTCGTCGCGGTCGCCGGCGCCCACGGCAAGACCACGTCGACCGGCATGATCATCACCGCGCTCGTCGAGCTCGGGCTCGACCCGAGCTTCGTCAACGGCGGTGTCATCCAGTCGCTCGGCACGAGCTCCGCTCCGGGGTCGAGCGACCTCTTCGTCGTCGAGGCGGACGAGTCGGACGGCTCGTTCCTGCTCTACGACGTCGCGGTGGCACTCGTCACGAACGTCGACGCGGACCACCTCGACCACTACGGCAGCGAGGAGGCCTTCATCGAGGCGTTCGTCGAGTTCGCCGCGAAGGCCTCCGAGCGGGTCGTCATCTCGAGCGACGACGCCGGCGCGAAGACGGTCACGGCCGGCATCCGGCAGCGTGCGGACGCTCCGGAGGTCGTGACCTTCGGCGAGGCCGTCGACGCCGACGTGCGCATCGAGGCGATCACCGAGTCCGCGGGCGTCGAGGTCGACTTCCGGTCCGGCGGCCAGGCGTACCACCTGACGCTCCGCGTGCCCGGGCGTCACAACGCGATCAACGCCGTCGGTGCCTTCGCCGTCCTGACCGGGCTCGGCGTCGCACCCGAGGACGCGATCCGCGGCATCGAGGCGTTCGGCGGCACGCAGCGCCGCTTCGAGCTCCACGGCGTCGAGCGGGGCGTCTCCGTCTACGACGACTACGCCCACCACCCGACCGAGGTCGCGGCCGCGCTCAAGGCGGCCCGGAACGTCGTCGGCGACGGCCGGATCATCGCCATCCACCAGCCGCACCTGTACTCCCGCACCCGGATGATGGCGGGCGACTTCGCGAAGGTCTACGAGGAGCTCGCCGACCACACCGTCGTGCTCGACGTGTACGGCGCGCGGGAGGACCCGGAACCCGGCGTCACCGGTGCCCTCGTCCAGGAGCGGTTCGCCGACCAGTCCCGTGTGGAGTTCCTGCCCGACTGGGCCGAGGCCTCCGCCCGGGCCGCCGCGGTCGCCCGCGAGGGGGACATCATCATGACCCTCAGCTGCGGCGACGTGTACCGGATCATCCCGCAGGTGCTCGAGGCGCTCGGCCGGTGAAGCGTCCCGAGGGCTTCGACGAGCGCCCGGCCCAGCCGGACGCCACGGCCGAGGACGCCCCGGCGCCGCGGCAGCGTCGTGGCCCGCGTCTGCCCCAGCGCTCCACGCGGCGGACGTCGGACGGCCTGGAGGCGCGGTCCGAGCCCGTCTCGTCGGCGCGCGACGACGACGCCCTCCCGTCGACCGCCGCTGCCCACCCCGCCACGGACGTCGCGCCGCCGCACGACGGGGTGCGCCGTCCGCAGGAGGGCGCGAACGCGAGCCAGCGCGAGCGCACGGGCGCCCTCGCCCGAGCAGCCGGGCGCCGTCTGGGCGCGGGCTGGTCGACGGTCGCCGACCGCCTGCGCGAGTACACCCCCGACGAGGACCACCCGGGGTCGCGGACGCGGTCCGACGCCCCGACGGACGCCGACCACGACGACCTGTACGGACCGGACCCGGACGTCACCGTCACCGACGTGCTCGAGCCGCACCGCGCCTCCCGTGGGGGCCTCGGCGACACGGACACGCACACCACGCCCATCGGCGCCGGTGTCCGCGCTGCGGAGACCGCGCGCGAGGCACGCGTGGCGAAGCGCCGCCGCAGGCTGCTGGAACGCGCGGAGGTGCGACGGTTCACCCGCCGGAGCCGACACCGTCGTGCGGCGTGGATCACCGCCGCGGGCATCGTCGTCGTGTTCGGCGTCTCGATCCTCGTCGCGGTGTTCTCGCCGCTCATGGCCCTGCAGACGATCGAGATCAAGGGCACGAACCGCGTCGACGAGACCCAGCTCCGCCAGGCGCTCTCGGACCAGATCGGGACGCCGCTCGCCCGGCTCGACTTCGGCGCGATCAAGCGTGACATCGCGGGCTTCCCGCTCATCGAGAGCTACGTCACCGAGGAGGCGCCGCCGCACACGCTCGTCGTCACCGTGACCGAGCGCACGCCCGTGGTGGCGGTCCGGTCCGGATCATCGTTCGACCTCGTCGACCCGGCCGGCATCGTCGTCCAGTCCTCGCCGAAGCAGCCGGCGAACATGCCCCTCGCGGACATCGGGCGGACGAAGCTCGGGTCACCGGTGTTCCGCACCATGACCGAGGTGGTCCTCGCGTTGCCGTCCACCGTGCGGGCGCAGGTGACCAGCGTCGCGGCGTCGACCTCGGACGACGTCACGCTGACCCTCAAGGACGGGTCGAGCGTCGTCTGGGGCAACCCGGAGCAGTCGGACGCGAAGGCCGCGCTGCTGGCGTCGCTCGTGAAGGACCACGCCGCGCGGAACCCCGGTGCGGTCGTCGAGTACGACGTCAGCGCGCCGGACAACGGGATCATCCGCGCCAAGTCGTAGTCCCGCGGCTGCTCCGTGATGGCGCCCGGTGGCAGAATTGCCGGACACGATCGGCGACACGCGGCGTGGCGGGGCGACACCGTACGGACGGCACCCGTAGCGTCGATGCGAGCACCACATCTACCAGCATTGCCCCTGAACTTCAAGTAGAGGTTGAGGGTTCGACCGGAGGCCCGACTGACGTGACCACGAACCACAACTACCTCGCCGTCATCAAGGTCGTCGGTGTCGGCGGCGGCGGCGTGAACGCCGTGAACCGCATGATCGAACTCGGACTCCGCGGTGTCGAGTTCATCGCCATCAACACCGACGCGCAGGCACTGCTGCTGAGCGACGCCGACGTCAAGCTCGACGTGGGTCGTGAGATCACCCGCGGGCTCGGCGCCGGAGCCGACCCCGAGGTCGGTCGTCGCGCCGCCGAGGACCACGCGGAGGAGATCGAGGAAGCCCTCGCCGGCGCCGACATGGTCTTCGTCACCGCCGGTGAAGGTGGCGGTACCGGCACGGGTGGTGCGCCCGTCGTCGCGCGCATCGCGAAGTCGATCGGCGCCCTCACCATCGGCGTCGTCACGAAGCCGTTCAGCTTCGAGGGCAAGCGCCGTCAGTCCCAGGCCGAGAACGGCGTCGCGTCCCTCAAGGACGAGGTCGACACGCTCATCGTCGTGCCGAACGACCGCCTGCTCGAGATCAGCGACCGCGGCATCTCCATGGTCGAGGCGTTCGCCACCGCCGACCAGGTGCTGCTCGCCGGCGTGCAGGGCATCACCGACCTCATCACCACCCCGGGCCTGATCAACCTCGACTTCGCGGACGTGAAGAGCGTCATGCAGGGTGCGGGTTCAGCGCTCATGGGCATCGGCTCCTCGCGCGGGGCGGACCGGGCGATCAAGGCGGCCGAGCTGGCCGTCGCGAGCCCGCTCCTCGAGGCCTCGATCGACGGCGCGCACGGTGTGCTGCTCTCGATCCAGGGTGGGTCGAACCTCGGCATCTTCGAGATCAACGACGCCGCACGCCTCGTGCAGGAAGCCGTCCACCCCGAGGCCAACATCATCTTCGGTGCCGTGATCGACGACACCCTCGGCGACGAGGTCCGGGTGACCGTCATCGCCGCGGGTTTCGACGGCGGCGAGCCGACCTCGCAGCAGAAGGAACGCCGCTCGAGCTGGGTCGACCCCGAGGCCGGCGCGACGGTCCCGGTCGCCTCGGCGGGCACCGGTGCCATCGAGGACTCGCACGCCTCCGCTCCGTCGTGGGCGTCGCACGAACACGAGGCTCCTGCCCAGCGTGCTGCCGACCCGGCGTTCGACGATGACGACGACGAGCTCGACGTCCCCGACTTCCTGAAGTAACGCGCCGGTGGCAAGCGATCCGCGCCTCCCGTCCATCCCGTCCCAGGACGGCGGACTGGAGGCGCGTCTCGCGTCCGTCCGGTCCGGCATCGCGGACGCGGCGCGGGCCGCAGGGCGCGGTGCGGACGAGTTGACCCTGGTCGTCGTCACGAAGTTCCACCCGGCGCAGCTCGTCCGGGACCTCGCGGCACTCGGTGTCACCGACGTGGGGGAGAACCGTCACCAGGAGGCGCAGGCCAAGGCCGCCGAACTCGCCGACCTGTCGTTGACCTGGCACTTCGTCGGGCAGCTGCAGTCGAAGAAGGCCCGGCAGGTCCGCCGGTACGCGCACGTGGTCCAGTCGCTCGACCGCGCGTCCGTGGTCCACGCCTTCGCACCGACGGAGGCCGAGCCGGAGCCGCCGGTCATCGACGGCTTCGTGCAGGTCAACCTGACGGACGACCCGGGCCGCGGCGGCGTGCGCCCGGACGACGTCGAGGCCATGGCGGAGCGCGTCCTCGCGACCGGCACCATCCGGCTGCGGGGCGTCATGGCGGTCGCGCCGCTCGACGAGGAACCGCGTGCCGCGTTCGCCCGGCTCCGGTCCGTCTCCGACCGGGTCGTGGCCCTCGAGCCGACCGCGACCGACATCTCGGCCGGCATGAGCGGCGACTACGCCGAGGCCGTGCTCGAGGGTGCGACACACCTCCGGATCGGGACCGCAATCACCGGAAATCGCCCGGTCGCGCCCTAGCCTCGTTCCAAGGGCATCCACGAGCAGACACCTCCGGAGGAACCATGGCCAACCCGCTGAAGAAGACGATGGTCTACCTGGGCCTCGCCGACGAGGAACTCGAGTACGAGGACGAGCAGCCGCAGCAGCAGCCGGCTCGTCAGCAGTCCGCTCCGGCACCCGCCCCTGCTCCCGCGCCGGCCCCGGCCGCGCAGGAGACGCCCGCGCCCGCCGCGGCACCGGTGGCGCCCGTCGCGACCGAGACCAAGACGCACACCCACCAGCGCGGCGCCCAGGTCACCCCGCTCCGCCGCTCGCACACGACCGCACAGAAGGCAGCACCGGTCCAGGAAATGAACGAGATCCTCACCGTCCACCCGCGCGAGTACAAGGACGCCCAGTCCATCGCCGAGAGCTTCCGCGACGGCATCCCCGTCATCATCAACCTCTCGCAGATGACCGAGGCGGACGCCCGCCGCATGATCGACTTCGCCTCGGGGCTGTCGCTCGGCCTGTACGGCAAGATCGAGCGCGTCACCAACAAGGTCTTCCTGCTCTCGCCCGCCCACGTCGCCGTGAGCGGTGAGGCGCCTGAGGTAGAGTCCGACATCGAGGCGTCCTTCTTCGCCCAGTCCTGAGTCCCTCAGGCCCACCCGCCCCGTGAGCGTCGTCACGTGACGACGTCCACCCGAGCCGAGCGAGCCCCAACGTGTCCGCGATCTTCACGATCCTGTACTTCCTCCTGCTGCTCTACTTCTTCGTGATGTGGGGCCGGTTCGCGCTCGACATCGTGCAGGCGTACAACCGGTCGTGGCGTCCCACCGGCGGCCTGCTCGTGGTGTCCGAGATCGTCTACACCGTGACCGATCCGCCGATCCGGGCCGTCCGCCGGGCGCTCCCGCCGCTGCGGATGGGGCCGGTCGCGCTCGACTTCGGATGGACGATCGTGATGCTCGTGGTGATCATCGCGATGACGGTCGTCCGGTACTTCGTCTAGGTCGCGGTCAGCCGCGACACGCGCCACGCCCAGGGCATGGTCACGGTTCCCGGTCGCCGTCGGTGTACGGTGGTCGGGATCGATGCCCGCTCCGGCGCGGCATCCGCACCGTCCGGCGCGACTGGTACATTCGGTCGCGACGGAGACGGTTCCACACGTTCAGCAGTTCTATTGAGGTGACGGCAATGGCTTTGACGCCGGAAGACGTAGTCAACAAGCGGTTCCAGCCGACGAAGTTCCGCGAGGGCTACGACCAGGACGAGGTCGACGACTTCCTCGACGAGGTCGTGGTCGAGCTGCGTCGCCTGACCGCGGAGAACGACGAGCTCCGTCAGCGCCTGCAGGCCGCTGAATCGGCTCCGAAGCCGGCCCAGGCCGAGCAGTCCGCGCCGACGCCCGAGCCCGAGCCGGAGCCCGCCCCCGTGGCAGCGGCCCCCGAGCCCGCCCCGGTCGCCGCCGCAGCGCCGGCCACCACGGTCCCCGCGGACGAGGACACCGAGGGCACCACGAACCTCCTCACGCTCGCTCGTCGCCTCCACGAGGAGCACGTGCGCGAAGGCATCGAGAAGCGCGACGCCCTCATCGCCGAGGGCACCGCGCAGGCCGCCCGCCTCGTGTCCGAGGCCGAGGCCAAGCAGCGCCAGATCATCGCCGACACCGAGAACACGAACCGTCAGCGTGTCGCGGTGCTCGAGCAGGAGCAGCGCCAGCTCGAGGGCAAGATCGACGAGCTCCGCACGTTCGAGCGTGACTACCGCGCCCAGCTGAAGAGCTACATCCAGGGTCAGCTCGCTGAGCTGGACGGCTCGGGCTCCGAGCAGTCCGGTCTCACCCCGGCGCCGGCTTCGGCGCAGGGCTTCGGCAACTGACGTTGTCGCGACCAGCATCACGAGCGAAGGTCAGTGTCCGCGCGATCGCGGCACTGGCCTTCGCCGCTGTCGTCGTGGTGGCGCTCGACCAGGGTGTGAAGGCCCTCGTCGTGGCGCACCTGCCGTACGGCACGCCCGTCCGCGTGCTCGGCGACGCCCTGCAGTTCATCTACGTCCGGAACCCCGGCGCCGCGTTCTCGTTCGCGGTGAACATGACGTGGGTGTTCTCGATCGTGTCGACGGCCGTGGTGGTGGCGATCATCGTCTTCGCACGGCGGATCCGCTCGATGTGGTGGGCGCTCGTGCTCGGCATGCTCCTGGGGGGCGCGCTGGGCAACCTGCTCGACCGGCTCTTCCGTGAGCCCGGCTTCGGGCGCGGGCACGTGGTGGACTTCATCTCCACGCCCTGGATGATGCCGGCGATCTACAACATCGCCGACTCGTTCATCTGCGTCAGCATGGTGATCTTCGTCCTGCTCGTGATCTTCGGCGTCAACCTCGACGGTTCGCGTGCCCTGTCCGCGAAGCAGCAGCGCGCCGCCGAGGCCGCGGCCGGCCCGTCCACCGGCGCCTCCCTGCCGGACGAGCACCGCGCCTCCCGGACCCCGGCCGACGACCCGCGCGCTCCGCGGGACGGACGCGACCCGCTCGGGCACGACGCGACGTGACCGAGAGCCGTTCCCTGCCCGTCCCCGACGGGCTCGCCGGTGAGCGCGTGGACGCCGCCATCGCCAAGCTCCTCGGGTTCAGCCGTTCGTTCGCGGCGGACGTCGTGGCCGCGGGCGGTGTCCGGGTCGACGGCGCCGTCGTCGACAAGTCCGACCGGCTGCACGCCGACTCGTGGCTCGAGGTCGAGTGGACCCCGAAGGAGGCCCCGCGCATCGTCCCCGTCGCGGTGCCCGGCATGACGGTCGTGCACGACGACGAGGACATCGTCGTCGTGGACAAGCCGGTCGGGGTCGCGGCGCACCCCTCGCCCGGGTGGGACGGCCCGACGGTCCCGGGCGGACTCGCGGCCGCGGGCTTCACCATCGCCACGTCCGGCGCCGCCGAGCGCGCCGGCATCGTGCACCGGCTCGACGTGGGCACCTCGGGGCTGATGGTCGTCGCGAAGACGGAGCTCGCGTACACGCACCTCAAGCGCGCGTTCAAGGAGCGCACGGTCGACAAGGTCTACCACGCCCTCGCGCAGGGCCACCCGGACCCGACCTCCGGCACGATCGACGCGCCGATCGGTCGGCACCCCTCCAGCGACTGGAAGTTCGCGGTCACGGCGGACGGCAAGCCGAGCGTCACGCACTACGAGACGCTCGAGGCGTTCCGCTCGGCGACGCTGCTCGAGGTCCACCTCGAGACCGGCCGCACGCACCAGATCCGCGTGCACATGGCGGCCACACGACACCCGCTCGTAGGCGACACGATGTACGGCGCGGACCCGGTGCTCGCGAACGAGCTCGGTCTGACGCGGCAGTGGCTCGACGCGGTGCGGCTCGGGTTCGAGCACCCGCGCACCGGCGAGTGGGTGGAGTTCCGGGCCGCGTACCCGGACGACCTGCAGCTCGCGCTGGACCGCATCCGCGCCGCGTAGCGGTGCCGGGCCAGGGCCGGCCCCGGGCGCGCCCGTACACCGCGCGTGCCCGTCGCCCCGTCCGTCGAGTGTGCGGCGAACGTCACACTCGCGGCCGCGCAGCGGCACGTCCTGCCCGTTGGCGGACTCGCACACGGCGGGTCCTGCCCACTCGTGGCGGACGGGAGGCGCGGTGCGTCGCCGCCCCGCGCCTCCCGTCCGCCGTCCGCGACCGCGCGATCAGCGGGAGGCCGCCCGCACCGGCTCGGCAGCGCTGGGAGCGCCGGCCGACGGCTCGGGCCGTCGGCCGGGGAGGAGCGCCGCCATCGCCGTCGCGAACGCCGTGATGCCGATCGCCCACCAGAAGGCCTGCTGGAACGCGCCGGCAGGGTCGCTCCCGGCTGCTGCACCGGCCAGCACGACCGCGAGGACGGCGGTGCCGAACGCTCCGCCGAGCTGCTGCGCCAGGCGCGTGATCGTGCTCGCGTGCGGCATCTCGCGGCGCTCCAGTCCGACGAAGCCCACGGCCATCACCGGGATCATCACCGCGCCGAGACCCAGACCGCGGACCACCAGGACGAGCCCGATCCACCACGGGCTCGTGGAGCCGTCCGCGAAGGCGAACGGGACGGTCGCCAGGAGCACGACCCCGAACCCGACGATCGCGACCGAGCGGGCGCCGATCCGGTCGGTGAGCCGTCCGGCCAGTGACCGGCTCAGCAGCGACCCGACGCCCTGCGGGATGAGCAGGAGTCCCGCGCCGAGCGCGTCCGAGCCCCGCAGGTCCTGGAAGGACAGCGGGAGGAGCAGCATGCCGCCGTAGAGCGCAGCGCCCATCAAGAACATCAGGGTGGCCGCAGCGGCGAGCGGACGGTGCCGGAGCAGAGCGACGTCGACGAGGGCGTCACCACGCCGGCGTGTGCCCCGGAGGGCGAACGCGACGAGGAGCAGGACGCCCGCGACGAGCGGCACCCAGACATCGGGCCGGGCGAAGCCGTCCGTGCGGCTCGCGTTGCTCAGGCCGAACAGGACACCGACGACGGCGGGGGACAGGAGCACCAGGCCGACGGTGTCGAGGCGGGCGGTGCCGGTCGGCCCGTCGGCGGGGATGAACCGCCACGCGAGCAGCAGCCCCGCCGCGGCGAACGGCACGTTCACCCAGAACAGCCACGGCCAACTGCCGGCCCCGAGGATCACACCGCCGATGACGGGCCCGAGGATCGGCCCGAGCGCGGTGGGGAGCGATGCGATCGACATGAGCTTCCCGACGTCCCGTCCGCCGGCGGCCTGCATGAGCAACGTCGTCAGCAACGGCATCATCGCGCCGGCTCCGATGCCCTGGACGACTCGGAAGACGATGAGGCTCGTGACGTCCCACGCGAGGGAGCAGAGGACACTGCCGACGAGGAAGACGACGAGCGAGGCCATCCAGAGCCGTCGTCCGCCGATCCGGTCCTGCAGCCAGCCGACGAGCGGCACGGTGACGCCCATCGCGAGGAGGTAGCCGGTGCTGATCCACTGGACGGTGTCGACGCTGGCGTGCAGGTCCCGCCCGAGGGTGTGCAGGGCGACGCTGACGATGGTCGAGTCGAACAGCGGCGCCATCGCGCCGACGACGAGGGCGATGGCGAGTCTGGTGGTGTTCCGGTCCACGGTGCTCCTTGGATACGTGCTCGTTTCTTAACGAGCACGACCGTAGCTCCAGCGGTTAAGATACGCAAGTGGATCTTGTGAAGACGCGCCGACGCGGCGCGGAACTCGAGGAGGCGCTGCTCGACGCCGCCTGGACCGAGCTGCAGGAGGTCGGGTACCCGGCGCTCACGTACGAGGGGGTGGCGGCCCGGGCGGGGACCTCGAAGCCCGTGCTGTACCGTCGCTGGCCCGCGAAGGTGGACCTCGTCCTGGCGGCGCTGCAGCACGGAGGGCTGTTCGCACGGCGCGAGCTCGTCGACACCGGGTCGCTCCGCGGGGACGTCCTGCGGGCGCTGCGGGACTTCAACGCCTTCCGATCCGGCTTCATGGCCGCGATCAGCGTCTACATGGCGAGCATCAACGCCGAGACCGGGCTGTCGCCGGCCGACCTGCGGGAGCGCCTGCTCGGCGGGCGCTCCACCATCGGCCGCGTGATGCTCGAACGGGCCGTGGCACGCGGGGAGATCCCCGCCCGGGACTGGCCGGACGGCGTCGCCTCGCTCCCGTCGGACCTCGTGCGGCACGACCTCGTGATGTCGCTCAAGGCGCTGCCGGACCGGCGCATCGTCGAGATCGTCGACGACATCTGGCTGCCGCTCGTGCGCTGAGCGGGACGACGCGCTCGACGCGCCCGGGAATGTGGGTGGGCGCGGTTAGGCTGTTCCCACCCTGCAGCAGCTCCTTCGAACCGGAGGTTCCGTGTCGGATTCCGACTCCTTCGTCCACCTGCACGTGCACAGCGAGTACTCGATGCTCGACGGCGCCGCCAGGCTCGGCGACCTCGTGGCCGAGACGGCCGCACAGGGCATGCCGGCCGTGGCGGTGACCGACCACGGCAACATGTTCGGCGCGTTCGAGTTCTGGAAGGCCGCGAAGGCCGGCGGCGTGAAACCGATCATCGGGACAGAGGCGTACATCACGCCCCGCACGCACCGCTCGGACAAGACCCGCGTGCGCTGGGGTGACGGCGGCGGCGACGACGTCTCCGGTTCGGGTGCCTACACCCACATGACGATGTTCGCCGAGAACACCACGGGCATGCACAACCTGTTCCGGTTGTCCTCGCGTGCGTCGATCGAGGGCTACTACTTCAAGCCCCGCATGGACATCGAACTGCTCGAGCAGTACCACGAGGGCATCATCGCGACGACCGGGTGTCCCTCCGGCGAGATCCAGACCCGTCTCCGCCTGGGCCAGTACGAGGAAGCCCGGCAGGCAGCGGCGGACTACCGCGACATCTTCGGCAAGGAGAACTACTTCGCCGAGGTGATGGACCACGGGCTCGAGATCGAGCGGCGGATCATGAGCGACCTCATCCGCCTCGCGAAGGACCTCGACATCCCGCTCGTCGGCACGAACGACCTGCACTACACGCACTCGCACGACGCCAAGTCGCACGCGGCACTGCTCTGCGTCCAGTCCGGCTCCACGCTGAACGACCCGAACCGCTTCAAGTTCGACGCCGACGAGTTCTACCTCAAGACACCGCAGCAGATGCGGCACGTCTTCCGCGACAACCCGGAAGCCTGCGACAACACGCTGCTCATCGCCGAACGGTGCAACGTCGAGTTCGACACCGCGGCGAACTACATGCCGAAGTTCCCCGTCCCCGAGGGCGAGACCGAGCACTCCTGGTTCGAGAAGGAGGTCGTGAAGGGGCTGCAGTACCGCTACCCGGACGGCATCCCCGCCGAGGTGCAGGAGCGCGCCGACTACGAGGTCGGCATCATCAACCAGATGGGGTTCCCGGGGTACTTCCTCGTCGTCGCGGACTTCATCAACTGGTCGAAGAACAACGGGATCCGCGTCGGGCCCGGCCGTGGCTCCGGTGCCGGCTCGATGGTGGCGTACGCGATGCGCATCACCGACCTCGACCCGATCCGGCACGGCCTGATCTTCGAGCGCTTCCTCAACCCCGACCGCGTCTCGATGCCCGACTTCGACGTCGACTTCGACGACCGGCGCCGCGGTGAGGCGATCAAGTACGTCACCGAGAAGTACGGATCCGAGCGCGTCGCGCAGATCGTCACGTACGGCACGATCAAGGCGAAGCAGGCGCTCAAGGACTCCTCGCGCGTCCTCGGCTTCCCGTTCGGCATGGGCGAGAAGCTCACCAAGGCGATGCCGCCGCCCGTGATGGGCAAGGACATCCCGCTCACCGGGATCTTCGACAAGGACCACCCCCGCTACAAGGAAGCCGTCGACGTCCGCACGGTCGTCGAGACCGACCCCGAGGCGAAGACGGTCTTCGACACCGCGCTCGGACTCGAAGGGCTGAAGCGCCAGTGGGGCGTGCACGCGGCCGGCGTCATCATGTCGAGCGACCCGCTGATCGACATCATCCCGATCATGAAGCGGGAGCAGGACGGCCAGATCGTCACGCAGTTCGACTACCCGGCAGCGGAGTCGCTCGGCCTGATCAAGATGGACTTCCTGGGCCTGCGGAACCTCACGATCATCAGTGACGCCCTCGACAACATCAAGTCGAACCGGGGGATCGAGCTCGACCTCGAGACCATGGGGCTCGAGGACCCCGAGGCGTACGCGCTCCTGCAGCGCGGCGACACGCTCGGCGTCTTCCAGCTGGACGGCGGCCCGATGCGCGGTCTGCTCCGGCTCATGAAGCCGGACAACTTCGAGGACATCTCGGCGCTCATCGCCCTGTACCGACCGGGGCCGATGGGTGCGAACTCGCACACGAACTACGCCCTCCGCAAGAACGGCGAGCAGGCGATCACGCCGATCCACCCGGAGCTCGCCGAGCCGCTCGCGGACATCCTGGACCAGACCTACGGTCTGATCATCTACCAGGAGCAGGTCATGGCCATCGCGCAGAAGGTCGCCGGGTTCTCGCTCGGTCAGGCGGACATCCTCCGTCGCGCGATGGGCAAGAAGAAGAAGTCCGAGCTGGACAAGCAGTACGCCGGCTTCGAGCAGGGCATGAAGGACAACGGGTACTCCGACGCGGCGATCAAGACGCTGTGGGACATCCTGCTGCCGTTCTCCGACTACGCGTTCAACAAGGCGCACTCCGCCGCGTACGGCGTGGTGTCGTTCTGGACGGCCTACCTCAAGGCGCACTACCCGGCCGAGTACATGGCGGCGCTGCTGACGAGCGTCGGCGACGCCCGCGACAAGCTCGCCCTGTACCTCAACGAGTGCCGCCGCATGGGCATCAAGGTCATGCCGCCGGACGTCAACGAGTCGATCGGGTTCTTCGCGGCCGTCGGGGACGACATCCGCTTCGGCATGGGCGCGATCCGGAACGTCGGCTTCAACGTCGTCGACGACATCGTGCAGGCCCGCACCGAGAAGGGCGCGTTCGAGTCCTTCCACGACTTCCTCCGCAAGATCCCGATCTCCTCCGCGAACAAGCGCACGGTGGAGTCGCTCATCAAGGCCGGTGCGTTCGACGAGTTCGGTGACACCCGCCGGGCACTTGTCGAGATCCACGAATCTGCCGTCGAAGGTGCGGTGAAGGTCAAGCGCGACGAAGCCCACGGCAACGTCGGGTTCGACTTCGACTCGCTCTTCGCCGAGGTCGCCGAGGAGTCCCCGGCAGCAGCGGCCGCGGTGTCGCAGGTGCCGGACCGCCCGGAGTGGTCGAAGCGCGACAAGCTCGCGTTCGAGCGCGACATGCTCGGCCTGTACGTGTCCGACCACCCGCTGGCCGGTCTCGAGATCGAGCTCGCGAAGCACCAGTCGATCACCATCGCCGACCTCCTCGCCGCCGACGACTCGGTGGAGGGCGAGACGGTCACGGTCGCCGGGCTCCTGACGAGCGTGCAGCACCGCGTCGCGAAGTCGAGCGGCAACCCGTACGGCATCGTCCAGATCGAGGACTTCGGCGGCGAGATCGGCGTCATGTTCCTCGGCAAGACCTACCAGGAGTTCGGGCCGTCCCTCGTGGCCGACTCGATCGTGGTCCTGCGTGGGCGGGTCAACGTCCGCGACGACGGCAAGGCACTGCACGCCGTGAGCATGTTCCAGCCGAACGTCGGCGACGCCATGGGTTCGGGCCCGCTGACGCTCAGCCTGCCCGAGCGGCAGGCGACGACGTCGACGGTGACCGAGCTCGCCGCCGTCCTCAGCCGGCACCAGGGCGAGACCGAGGTCCGGCTCCGCTTGCTCAAGGACGACGTCGCGCGCACGTTCGAGCTGCCGTTCCCGGTGAACCTGACGCCCGACCTGTTCGGCGAGCTGAAGAGCCTTCTCGGGCCGCGCTGCCTGGTCTGACGACGGAGCACCCGGTGGGACACCGCATCTTCGACACCCCGTTCGCGTCGGTCTACCCGGCGTACGTCGCCAAGGTCGAGCGCAAGGGCCGGACCCGCGCGGAACTGGACGAGGTCGTCGCGTGGCTCACGGGGTTCGACGACGCGACGCTCGCCCGGCACCTCGCCGCGGGGACGACCTTCCGCGACTTCTTCGCCGCCGCGACCCTGAACCCCGGCGCCTCCGGCATCACCGGGGTGGTGTGCGGGGTCCGGGTGGAGGACGTCGAGGACCCCCTCATGCAGCGGATCCGGTACCTGGACAAGCTCGTCGACGAACTCGCGAAGGGCCGGCCCATGAAGAAGGTGCTCCGGAGCACGTGACCGACGGCGAACCGGGACCCGAGGTCCTGCGGGCCTTCGGGGTCGGGGACCGGACGGCCGAGCGCCTCCCCGGCGGCCGGGGGCTGACCTGGCGGGCGGGCGACGTGGTGTTCCGTCCGCACGACGGGCCCGCGGTGACGGACTGGCGAGCGGACGTCCTCGCCGCGCTCCGACACACCCCGGAGTTCCGGTCGCCCCGACCCGTCGCGGCGGCCGACGGGAGCTGGCGTGCGGGGGAGTGGGAGGCGTGGGAGTGGGTCGCCGGTGCCGCCGACGAGACCCGCGTCGAGGACGTGATCCTCGCCGGGGCAGCATTCCACCGCGCGGTCGCGCACATCGAACGCCCCCCGTTCCTCGATCCCGCTGCCGACGCGCGGGCCGGCTCCGGTGTGGAGGACGACCCGTGGCGCCGCGCGGACAGCATGGCCTGGGGTGAGACGCCGCTGCCGCGCGACCGGGTGCTCGACCGTCTCGGCGCCGCGTTCCGCCCGGTGCGTTCGCCGTCCCAGCTCGTGCACGGCGACCTGCTCGGCAACGTCCTCTTCCAGGACGGGCACGCGCCCGCCGTGATCGACTGGCCGCCCTCCTGGCGTCCCGCAGGCTCCGGAGCAGCGATCGCCGCCGTCGACGCGGTGTGCTGGCACGGCACCCCCGTCCGACGGCTCGGCGCGCTCGGCGTGGTCGCGGGCGCGGACCCTTCCGAGTGGCACCAGTTGCTCATCCGTGCGCTCGTGTTCCGCATCGCGACGCTGCACCTGCTCGGCGCCTGGGACAGCGGCGACGCCGAACGTCACCGCCCGGTGGTCGAGGCGCTCGTCTGAGGGACGACCGATCCACAGGAGGACCGTGCTCGTCGTCGCTGTCGAGCCGGCCTCCCTGCGCACGGCGACCGTCCGCTGGGCCTCGCTCGGTAGGCTGGGGCACCTGATGATGCAGCGAATCGACCTCCGTGGCGGACTGCCCGCCCGCGCCGAACTCCTCCGACTCATGCCCCGCGCCGCCGGCGACGTCTCGCACGCGGCCGAGGCCGCTCGCGAGCTCGTCGAAGCGGTCCGGACGCACGGTACGTCGGCGCTGCACGACCAGGCGGAACGCTTCGACGGGGGAGCGCCGGAGCACGTCCGAGTACCCGCCGCCGAGATCGCCGCCGCCGTCGCCGGGCTCACCCCCGCGCTCCGGACCGCGCTCGACGAAGCGATCCGCCGCGTCCGGGCAGCGAGCGCCGCCCAGGTGCCCGCAGCATCGGTCACGACCCTCGCGGACGGTGCCGAGGTGCACCAGCGGTGGCAGCCCATGCGACGGGTCGGTCTGTACGTCCCGGGTGGCAAGGCCGTGTACCCGTCGAGCGTCGTCATGAACGTCGTGCCCGCACAGGTCGCCGGCGTCGGGTCGATCGCGCTCGTGTCACCGCCGCAGCGGGACCACGGCGGAGCGGTGCACCCGACGATCCTGGCCGCGGCCGGGCTGCTCGGCATCGACGAGGTCTACGCCATGGGGGGCGCCGGTGCGATCGGTGCGCTCGCGTACGGCGTCCCGGAGATCGGCCTCGAGCCGGTCGACCTCGTCACCGGGCCGGGCAACAACTACGTCGCCGCGGCGAAGCGCCTCGTGCGTGGGGTCGTCGGCATCGACGCCGAGGCCGGTGCCACCGAGATCCTCGTCATCGCCGACGACACGGCCGACGCCGGGTACGTCGCCGCCGACCTGATCAGCCAGGCCGAGCACGACGAACAGGCCGGCAGCGTCCTGGTGACCACGTCCGCGACGTTCGCCGACGCGGTGGAAGCCGCCATCCCGGAGCGGACGGCCGTCCTGGGGACCGCTGCGCGCCTCCAGGCCGCCCTGGACGGACCGCAGTCCGCGATCGTGCTCGTGGACTCGCTCGCCGATGCGGCCACCGTGAGCAATGCGTACGGGCCCGAGCACCTCGAGATCCAGACCGCGGACGACGACGCCGTGCTCGCCCTGGTCGACGCCGCCGGTGCGGTGTTCGTCGGGCCGAGCACGCCGGTGAGCCTCGGTGACTACCTGGCCGGGTCGAACCACGTGCTGCCCACCGGTGGACAGGCGCGGTTCGGCTCCGGGCTGTCCGCCTCGACCTTCCTGCGACCGCAGCAGGTCATCCGGTACTCGCCGGACGCGCTCGCCGCGGTCGCGCCGCACATCGTCGCGCTCTCGACCGAGGAACAGCTCCCCGCGCACGGAGCCGCCGTGACGGAACGCACGAACCGGTAGCCTGGGGACGCCATGTTCTGCCCCTTCTGCCGCCACCCGGACTCCCGCGTCGTCGACTCACGGACGAGCGACGACGGAACCTCCATCCGTCGCCGCCGCCAGTGCCCGAACTGCGGGCGCCGCTTCTCGACCACCGAGACCGCCTCGCTCAACGTGGTGAAGCGGAACGGGGTGACCGAGCCGTTCAGCCGCGACAAGATCGTGTCCGGGGTGCGCAAGGCGTGCCAGGGGCGCCCCGTGACGGACGGCGACCTGGCGATCCTGGCGCAGCGCGTCGAGGAGACCGTGCGGTCGTCGGGCTCCAGCCAGATCGACGCGAACGACATCGGCCTCGCGATCCTCGACCCCCTGCGCGAGCTGGACGAGGTCGCGTTCCTGCGCTTCGCGAGCGTCTACCAGGCGTTCGACTCGCTCGAGGACTTCGAGGACGCCATCACCCAGCTCCGCATCGACCACCACGGGGTCGACGGCTCCGGCGCCACCACCCCGGCCGGGGCCGGCGCGTGAGCGGGGTCGCCGAGCGCATCGTCCGCGGCGGGTACGCCGTCGTCTTCCGTTCCGTGTTCGCGAACATGGAACCCGAGCGGGCGCACCACATCGCGTTCGCGGTGATCAAGGCCCTGCCGCACGTCCCGATCGTCGGACGACTGGTCGAGCGGTACTCGCGCCCCTCGGCCCTCGACGGCGTGACCACGATGGGCATCCACTTCCCGTCGCGGTTCGGCCTCGCAGCCGGGTTCGACAAGGACGCCCGGGGGATCGGCGGCCTCGGCCTGCTCGGCTTCGGACACGTCGAGGTCGGCACGATCACCGCCAAGCCGCAGCCCGGCAACGAGCGCCCGAGGCTCTTCCGGCTCATCCCGGACCGCGCGCTCATCAACCGGATGGGCTTCAACAACCACGGTGCGGCCGCGGCAGCCCGACGCCTGGAACGCGCCCGGCGCAACCCGGGCCGACCGGTCATCGGCGTCAACATCGGCAAGAGCCGGGTCGTCGACGTCGCCGACGCCGTGGACGACTACCTTGAGTCCACCCAGCGGCTCGCGCCCTTCGCGGACTACCTGGCCGTGAACGTCAGCTCGCCGAACACCCCCGGACTGCGCGGCCTGCAGGAGCTCGACCAACTCCGGCCGCTGCTGTCCGCCGTCCGCGACGCCGCGGGGAAGGTACCGGTGCTCGTGAAGATCGCCCCGGACCTCACCGACGAGCAGATCGACGCGATCGCCGAGCTCGCGGTCTCGCTCGGCCTCTCGGGCATCATCGCGAACAACACGACGATCTCGCGGTCCGGCCTGACCACCCCTCCGGACGAGGTCTCCGCGATGGGTGCCGGCGGTCTCTCCGGAGCACCCCTGGCAGCGCGGTCGCTCGACGTCCTGCGCCGGGTGCGGGCAGCCGTGCCGTCGGACTTCTGCGTGATCGCGGTCGGGGGCGTCACGAGTGAGCAGGACGTGCAGGACCGGATCGACGCGGGGGCGACGCTCGTGCAGGGGTACACGGCGTTCCTCTACGAGGGGCCGACCTGGGCGACCCGGATCAACCGGTTGCGTCGGCGGCGGTTGCGGCGCGCCGCGCGCTGACGGGCGCGGGGGCGGCGCGGGGCGGGCGGGCTCGCGAGATCGCACTTTCTGGCGCTCTCGGCGTTCCTGAGCGGCACGAAGTGCACTCTCGGCACACGACGCGCGGCGTGTCGTGCAACCTCGGCGACGGCGCCACCGCTCGGCGCCGCCACAGCCGCCACCGCCCGGCCCCGGCGCCGCCCGCCCCCCCCGCAACGACGAAGCGCCG
>NZ_JBQEPN010000010.1:7718-15208 GCF_052045775.1 Curtobacterium sp. 22159 | reverse complement strand
CCGGGCGGCGCTTCGACAGACGAGGTCAGACGGTCGGGTACTGCCCCCGACGCACCTGCGGCTTCGGCAGGCGCAGGAAGCGCAGCTGCCACGCACGGGTCAGGATGTAGAAGAACGTCCCGCGCTGCATCGCGCCGAACTTCTTCGTGAGCTTGGTGCGGAGCGACAGCCAGAGCACGATGCAGTCGACCAGGAACAGTGCGACGAACGCCCACACGAGCAGCAGCGCGTACGAGGCGATCGGGGACTGCTTTGCCGCGAAGCCGACGATGAGGAACAGCACGAGCACCGGCATCATGACCTCGCCAACGTTCCACCGGGCGTCGATCCAGTCGCGCACGAACTTGCGCTGCTCGCCCTTGTCCTTCGCGGGGAGGTAGCGTTCCTCGCCGTTGGCCATCCCGACGCGGGCCTTCTCACGCTCGTTGTTGAGACGGGCGCGTGCGGCCTTCTTGTCCTCCGCCGTGTTCCCGACGATGGGACGGCGGTTGGCGGCTTCCCGCTCGCGGCGCGTGGGCGTCGGGCGACCCTTGCCCTGCTCGAGGAGTTCGGCCTCGGACGGGTTCACGGTCGTGTTGGTCTTGGGGGCTGCCTTCGCCACGGTGCGTTCCTAACGGCGGTGTGCGGTGCTGGATCGTCCTCTAGATTACCGGGCATGACGGACACCCAACAGCACGCCCCCGCAACCGACCCCGCACTGCTCGACGCCGTGCGCGAACACGTGCAGGGCGCGATGCCCGCGACGGTCGCCGACCTGTCCGCGCTCGTGCGTCTCCCGTCGGTCTCCTGGTCGGCCTTCGACCCGGCGAACGTGCGCGCCAGCGCCGAGGCGGTCGCCGACCTCGCCCGGTCGACCGGCGTCTTCGCCGACGACGCGGTCCGCATCGTCCGTTCCGCGGTGTCCGGTTCGACGGCCGACGCCGAGCGTGACGGCGGCGAGCTGGGCCAGCCGGCGGTCCTCGCGGTCCGTCCGGCCCGGGGCGGCAAGCCGACCGTGATGCTCTACGCGCACCACGACGTGCAGCCCCAGGGTGACGACGCACTGTGGGAGACGCCGCCGTTCGAGCCGACGCTCCGTGGTGACCGGCTGTACGGGCGGGGCGCCTCCGACGACAAGGCCGGCGTGATGACGCACATCGCGTCGCTCCGGGCGCTGCACGCGCAGTTCGGGGACGACCTCGACCTCGGCGTCGTGCTGTTCGTCGAGGGCGAGGAGGAGTTCGGCTCCCGGTCCTTCCGCACGTTCCTCCGCGAACAGCGGGAGCACCTCGCCGCCGACGTCATCGTGGTGGCCGACAGCGACAACTGGTCGACCGAGGTCCCGTCGATCACGGTGTCCCTCCGCGGCAACGTCACCTTCAAGCTGACCCTGACGACGCTGGAGCACGCGAGCCACAGCGGCATGTTCGGGGGAGCGGCCCCCGACGCGATGATCCCGATGGTCCGACTCCTCGCGTCGCTCCACGACGAGCACGGGTCGGTCGCGGTCGAGGGGCTCACCTCGTACGAGGCCGACGTGCCCGACCGCACCGACGAGGAACTCGCGCAGGACGCCGCGTTCGTCGAGGGCGTCCGGGCCGTCGGCACCGGCCCGGTGCTGTCCCGGATGTGGTTCCAGCCCTCGATCACCGTCACCGGGATGGACGTGCCGAGCGTGGCGAACGCGTCGAACACGCTCCTGCCGACCGTCTCGGCCCGGGTGTCGGTGCGGATCGCGCCCGGCCAGGACGCCGCGGACGCCTACGCCGCCGTCGAGCGGCACCTGCGCGCGCACGTGCCGTTCGGCGCACGTCTCGAGATCACGGAACCGGACGCCGGGGACGGTTTCCTCGTGGACACGGCTGGTTGGGCGGTCCAGGAGGCGCGCACGGCGATGCGCGAGGGCTGGGGCAACGAGGCGGTCGAGCAGGGCATCGGCGGCTCCATCCCGTTCGTGTCGGACCTCGCTGCCGAGTTCCCCGAGGCGCAGATCCTGGTCACCGGCGTCGAGGACCCGGACACCCGGGCGCACAGCCCGAACGAGTCGCAGCACCTCGGCGTGCTCCACCGTGCGATCACGTCGGAGACGATCCTGCTCGCGCGCCTCGCCACGCGCTGACGCGCTCCCGTCTCCGCGTGCGTTCGTCGCCCGTCGGTGCTTACAATCGCTCCGGAGGCCCGGTGACCCACACCGCCTCCGGAGGGAGACGCGCGATGAGCGACACCATCACCGAACCGCAGACCGCGGCACCGACGCACGGGGTCCGGCTGAGCGACGCGGCCGCGGCGAAGGTGGCGAGCCTCCTCGAGCAGGAGGGCCGTGACGACCTGCGCCTGCGCCTCGCCGTGCAGCCCGGTGGTTGCTCGGGCCTCATCTACCAACTCTACTTCGACGAGCGTCTGCTCGACGGTGACGCCACGGCCGAGTTCGAGCCCGGCGTCGAGGTCGTCGTGGACAAGATGAGCGTCCCGTACCTCGACGGCGCCTCGATCGACTTCGAGGACACCATCCAGAAGCAGGGCTTCACGATCGACAACCCCAACGCGCAGGGCAGCTGCGCGTGCGGCGACAGCTTCCACTGAGCCGACCCGTCCGACACGAGCGGGGAGCGACCGACACGGTCGCTCCCCGCTCGTTCGTCGTCCGGGCGGGGCATCCGGCAGGACCAGGGAAAACGGCGTCCGGACGGGTGCCGATCCGGGCCGGGGGCGTGTCGGGTGTGCGCGAGCGGTCACCAGCTGCGAGTAAGCTAGGAGTGTTCCAACCAAGCTGGGAGCGAGCAATGAGCGGCCTCCGCGTCGCCGCCTGCTCCGGTTTCACGTCTTCCGAGAGGTAACAGTGCGTTCGAATCGCCGTATACGTTGGGCGGCCGTCCCGGTGGCCGTCGGTCTGGTCATCGCACTGGCAGGCTGCACGCAGCAGCAGCTGAACGGATGGCTCCCCGGCACGGAGGAGACGAAGAACGTCACCAACCACACGAGCCGCATCGTCGGCCTGTGGACCACCAGCTGGGTCGTCCTGCTCGCGGTGGGCCTCATCGTGTGGGGCCTCATCATCTGGGCCGCGATCGTGTACCGCCGCCGCAAGGGCCAGACCGGCCTCCCGGTGCAGATGCGCTACAACATGCCGCTCGAGATCTTCTACACGATCGTGCCGCTGATCCTCGTGCTCGGCTTCTTCGCCTTCACCGCGAAGGACCAGGCCGCGATCGAGAAGCCGTTCACCAACCCGGACGCCACCATCCACGTGTACGGCAAGCGCTGGGCGTGGGACTTCAACTACATCGACCAGTCCGACCCGCAGAAGAGCGTCTACTACCAGGGCATCCAGGCCCAGGAAGAAGAGAACGCCAAGGGCGCCATCGACGAGTCCGAGCTGCCGACCCTGTACCTGCCCAAGGGCAAGAAGGTCAAGATCGAGCTCTCGTCGCGCGATGTCGACCACTCCTTCTGGATCATCGACTTCCTCTACAAGAAGGACATGCTCCCGGGCAAGACGAACTACGAGTACTTCATCCCCGAGAAGCTCGGGACGTACCAGGGCAAGTGCGCCGAGCTCTGCGGTGAGTACCACTCGCTCATGCTCTTCCAGGTGAAGGTCGTGACGCCGGCGGAGTACGAGAAGTACCTCGGCACCCTGAAGGACCAGGGCAAGGTCGGCCTGCTCGGCAACGAGTACAACACCAACACGAACGAACCCAACGACAAGACGCCCGTCACGGCGTCGAGCGAGAACAAGTAGGGGCTCCGTCAGATGACCACGTCACTCGTCGGCCAGCCGGCTGCAGGGACCACGACCCTGGACTTCCAGGCGTCGAAGGTCGGCCGGAAGGGCAACATCATCGTCCGGTGGATCACCTCCACCGACCACAAGACGATCGGGTACATGTACCTGATCGCGTCGTTCATGTTCTTCCTGCTCGCGGGCGTGATGGCACTCGTCATCCGCGCGCAGCTCTTCGAGCCCGGCCTGCACGTGGTCGCGACGAAGGAGCAGTACAACCAGCTGTTCACGATGCACGGCACGATCATGCTGCTGATGTTCGCGACGCCGCTGTTCTCCGGCTTCGCGAACGCGATCATGCCGCTCCAGATCGGTGCTCCGGACGTCGCGTTCCCGCGTCTGAACGGCTTCGCCTTCTGGCTCTACCTGTTCGGCTCGCTCATCGCCGTGGGCGGCTTCCTCACCCCGCAGGGCGCTGCCTCGTTCGGTTGGTTCGCGTACGCGCCACTGAGTGACACGACGTTCACACCGGGCCTCGGCGGGACGCTCTGGGTCTTCGGGCTCGGCATGACCGGCTTCTCGACCATCCTCGGCGCGGTGAACTTCATCACCACGATCATCACGATGCGTGCTCCGGGCATGACGATGTTCCGCATGTCGATCTTCACCTGGAACACGCTCATCACGGCGCTGCTCGTGCTGATGGCGTTCCCGGTCCTCGCCGCCGCACTGTTCGGCCTCGGTCTCGACCGCGTGTTCAACGCCCAGATCTTCAACCCGGCCAACGGCGGTGCGCTCCTCTGGCAGCACCTCTTCTGGTTCTTCGGCCACCCCGAGGTGTACATCATCGCGCTGCCGTTCTTCGGCATCGTCTCCGAGGTCTTCCCGGTGTTCAGCCGCAAGCCGATCTTCGGGTACAAGACCCTCGTCTACGCGACCATCTCGATCGCGGCCCTCTCGGTCACGGTGTGGGCGCACCACATGTACGTCACCGGTGGCGTCCTGCTCCCGTGGTTCTCGCTCATGACGATGCTCATCGCGGTCCCGACGGGCGTGAAGATCTTCAACTGGGTCGGCACGATGTGGCGCGGCTCGGTCACCTTCGAGACCCCGCTGCTCTGGGCCGTGGGCTTCCTCATCACCTTCACGTTCGGTGGCCTCACCGGTGTGATCCTGGCGTCGCCGCCGCTCGACTTCCACGTCTCCGACTCGTACTTCGTGGTCGCGCACTTCCACTACGTGGTGTTCGGCACGGTCGTCTTCGCGATGTTCTCCGGCTTCTACTTCTGGTGGCCGAAGTGGACCGGCAAGATGCTCAACGAGCGCCTCGGCAAGATCCATTTCTGGCTCCTGTTCATCGGCTTCCACACGACGTTCCTCATCCAGCACTGGCTGGGCGTCATCGGCATGCCGCGTCGCTACGCGACCTACCTGCCGAACGACGGCTTCACGTGGATGAACCAGCTGTCGACGATCGGCTCGATGATCCTCGCGATCTCGTTCCTGCCGTTCATCTTCAACGTCTACGTCACCGCGCGGAACGCGCCGAAGGTCGCCGTGAACGACCCGTGGGGCTACGGCCGCTCGCTCGAGTGGGCGACCAGCTGCCCGCCGCCGCGGCACAACTTCACGTCGATCCCGCGCATCCGTTCGGAGTCGCCGGCCTTCGACCTCAACCACCCCGAAGCGGGTGTGCCGATCGGTGTCGGTCCTGCGAAGGACGCTCCCGACGCCCCGACCTACGACTCCGCGAAGGGCGAGGTGAAGTAAGGCGATGCGCGCCAACACCAACCTGTTCTGGATCCTCTTCGGGTTCTTCATCGTCGCCGACGCGGCCTACTCGATCTGGTCGCTGATCTACTACGGCGAGGTCGAGTGGGTCGGCACCCTGGCCATCGGCCTCACGGGGATCATGTCCGCGTTCATCGCGTTCTACCTCGGCAAGGTCATGTCCTCCCAGGGCGGGGTCCTCCCCGAGGACCGTCCGGACGCCAACATCGAGGACGGCGACGCCGAGCTCGGGCACTTCAGCCCGTGGTCGTGGTGGCCGATCCTCCTCGCCGGCGCGGTGGCCCTGTGCTTCCTCGGCGTCGCTGCCGGCCTCTGGATCGTGCCGATCGGGCTCGCCTGCGTCGCGATCACGCTCGTGGGCTGGGTCTACGAGTACTACCGTGGCAACTTCGGTCACTGACCTGACGCTGCAGCGCACCTGACACTTCGGGCGGCACCACCTGGTGCCGCCCGAAGTGCGTCCCGGCCGAGCACGGCCTCCGACCTCCAGCTCCCCGGCGCGAACCGGGAATCAACCGGCCCGCGAGCGGCTTGCCCTCAAGCGGACTACCCCCACCACAGCGAAAGGAGTCACCTCCGGTGACCGACAAGCGCACTCTCATCATCTTCGGCGCGACGGGCGACCTCGCCTCCCGCCTGCTGCTGCCGGGTCTCGGCACGTTCCTGCAGAGCGGTCGAGCGGTGCCCGTCCAGCTCATCGGTACGGGCCGCAGCGCCCGCTCGGAGGAACAGTGGAAGGACGTCGTCACGAAGTCCTTCGCGTCGCAGGACGTGAAGGGCCCGGAGGTCGACGCGACCCTCGCGTCGACGCAGTTCATCCAGGGTGACCCCACCGACCCGAAGCACCTCGAAGCACTCTTCGCCGCGGCGGAGCACGAGCCGATCCTGTACTTCGCGCTGCCGCCGCAGATCGCGTCGGACATCTGCGCCGCGCTGCAGCACGTCGAGCTGCCGGAGGGGACGACGCTCGCCTTCGAGAAGCCCTTCGGCACCGACGTCGAGAGCGCCCGTGCCCTCAACGAGACCGTGCTCAAGCTCGTGCCGGAGGAGCGCGTGCACCGCACCGACCACTTCCTCGGTCGCACGACGGTCCTCAACATCATCGGCCTGCGCTTCGCGAACCGGCTGTTCGAGCCGATCTGGAACGCCGACAACATCGAGAAGGTCGACGTCTTCTACGACGAGACCCTCGGTCTCGAGAACCGCGCACAGTACTACGACGAGGCCGGCGCGATGGTGGACATGATCCAGTCGCACCTGCTGCAGATCCTCGGCCTCGTGACGATGGACGCGCCGTCGGCGATCGACGCGGTCGAGTTCCGGTCGTCGCTGGCGCGCGTGCTGCGCTCGACCCGGCTCAAGGGCGACGACCCGAAGATCGCTTCCCGCCGTGCGGTCTACACGGCCGGCACGATCGACGGCAAGGAGCTGCCGTCGTACCAGGACGAGGACGGCGTCGACCCGTCGCGTCAGACGGAGACCCTGGCCGAGATCTCGGTCGAGGTCGACACCGCTCGCTGGAAGGGCGTCCCCTTCACCCTCCGCTCCGGCAAGGCGCTCGGTGCCAGCCGCAAGGAGGTCCTCATCACCTTCAAGCCCGTGACGCGCCTGCCCTCCGGCCTGTCCGGCCGCCCGAAGACCGACACGCTCCGGATCGTCCTCAACCCGGACGAGATCGAGCTGACGGTGTCCGCGAACGGTGGCGGCAACCCGTTCGAGATGGGGCAGGTCACCCTGTCCTCGTCCTTCGCGGACGGCGAGCTCACGCCGTACGGCGAGGTCCTCAACGGCATCTTCCACGACGACCCGCTGCTCTCCATCCGCGGTGACGTCGCGGAGCGCTGCTGGGAGATCGTGGAGCCGGTCGTCGACGCCTGGAAGGCGAACGAGGTCCCGCTCGAGGAGTACCGCGCCGGGTCGCGCGGCCCGGCCGACTGGGAGTCGTCCTCCTGACGTCCTGACGGACGCCCCTGACGGACGGGAGGCGCGGTGCCGG
>NZ_JBQEPN010000010.1:0-7668 GCF_052045775.1 Curtobacterium sp. 22159 | reverse complement strand
TGGCACCGCGCCTCCCGTCCGTCCACCGGTGGCGTGAGGGCGTCAGGCCGGCGTGCCCGCCCGCTCGCCCTCGCCGGTCCAGGACCGGGTCCCGCCGTCGTGCACGGCGAGCCGCGTCCGGTGGCCGGCGGCGGTGCCGCGCGCCCGGGCGATGGCGTCCGCCGCGGACACGAGCGTGAGGTGGGAGAGCGCCTGCGGGGTGTTGCCGATGTGGTGGCCCGTGGCGGTGTCGATCTCCTCGGAGAGCATGCCGACGTCGTTCGCGTAGCCGACGAGCACGTCCATGAGCCGTTCGGCGTCCTCGATCCGACCCGAACCGGCGTACTGCTCGACGAGCCAGAACGAGCACGCGAGGAACGGGTGCTCGCTGCCGGACAGGCCGTCGAAGCCGGCGGACGTGCGGTACCGGAGCACGAGGCCGTCCGGTCCGGTCCGCAGGTCCTCCTCGATCGCGGTGACGGTGCCGGTCATCCGGGGGTCGCCGGGCTTCAGGTAGCCGATCTGCGGCAGGACGAGGAGGCTCGCGTCGACCTCGTCGGTGTCGTAGTGCTGCCGGTAGCTGCCGCGCTCGGCGTTCCAGCCGTGCTGCTCGATCTCCGCCCGGACCTGGTCGCGCAGGTCCCGCCAGCGGTCGACCGGACCCTCGAGTCCGAACTCCTCGACCGCGGCGACCCCGCGGTCGAACGCGGCCCAGATCATCGCCCGTGAGTGCGTGAAGTGCCGCCGCGGTCCGCGCATCTCCCAGATGCCGTTGTCGGGCTCCTGCCAGTGCTCCTCGACGTAGCCGAGCAGCGCGCGCTGGAGGGCCCACGAGTCGGCGTTCTCCTCGACGCCGAGCTCCCGGGCGTCGTGGAGCGCGGCGAGGACCTCGCCGAACACGTCCCCCTGGTACTGCGTGTAGGCGCCGTTCCCGACCCGGACGGGCGTGGAGCCGGCGTACCCGGGCAGGTTCGCCAGCTCGCGCTCGGGGAGCTCGCGTTCCCCGGCGATGCCGTACATGATCTGCACGTCGGCGGGGTCGCCGGCGATCGCCCGGAGGAGCCAGCCGCGCCAGTGCGCGGCCTCGTCGCGGTAGCCGTGGGCGATGAGGGAGGCTAGCGCCAGTGAGGCGTCCCGGAGCCACACGTAGCGGTAGTCCCAGTTGCGTTCCCCACCAGGGTCCTCCGGGAGGCTCGTGGTCGCGGCCGCGACGACGCCGCCGGTCTCGGCGTGGGTCATGGCGCGCAGGAACATCAGCGACTGGCGGGTGGCGTCGACGTAGCGGCCGTGCGTCCGGATCGGTGCCATCCACTCCCGCCACCACGCGGTGGTCCGGGCGAGCGCGGCGTCGACGTCGATCGGCTCCGGCGGCTCGCGGTGGGACGGGTACCAGGTGAGCACGGTGTCGAGGACGTCCCCGTCGCGCACGGTGGTCGTCGCGGTGTGCCGGTGGTGGTCGGCGTGGAAGCGGACACCGCGCACGATGACCGATCCGGGGCCGGCGGTCGCGAGGAGGGCCGGGTCCTCGTCGCCCCCGATCTGCCGCACCCACGGGAGGGCACGCGCGTAGTCGAACCGGATGCGGAGGACCTGGCGCAGCTCCACCGAGCCCCGGAGCCCGCGGACGCGACGGACGATCGTGGCGCGGTGGGCGCCGACGGGCATGAACTCGGTGACCTCGACGACGCCGCTGCTCGTGGTCCAGACGGTCGCGAGGACGAGGGTGTCGTGGTCGTAACGGCGGGTGGCGGTCGCGTCCGGGTCGGTCGGCCGGAGCGTCCAGTGCCCGTGGTCCTCGGTGCCGAGCAGTGACGCGAAGGTGGACGGGCTGTCGAACCGGGGCAGGCACGCCCAGTCGATCGTCCCGTCGCGCCCGACCAGTGCTGCGGTGTACGTGTCACCGATCAGTGCGTGGTCCTCGATGCGGTTGGTCGGTGGCTTCGCCGTGCTCATGAGCCGATCCAACCACCGGGGCCCGGGGACGCTCGGACGTGCGCTGAGGGAGGGTTCAGGCCGGGTCGGCGGGGTCGGCCTCGGCCAGCCCGACGCGGGCGAGCTCGGACCAGATGCCGGCGCCGTCGGGGGCGTACACCCACGGCGCGGAGGACTCCCGGGACCGCTCCTGCGCACGGGAGCGTCCGCCGGCGAGGACCGCCTCGCTCGTGGACAGCTGCCGGATCGCCACGCCCGCGACGTTCTCGGGGTGGGCCCGGGCGAACTCGCCGTACAGGGCCTCGTCGTGCTGCCCGTCGTCGCCGACGAGCAGCCACTGCACGTCCGGGAAGTCCTTCGCGAGCCGCTCGAGGTTCTGCTGCTTGTGGAGCTGGCCGCTCCGGAAGAACCGGTCGTGCGTGGGACCCCAGTCGGTGAGCAGCAGCGTGCCGGACGGGTAGAGGTTGCGGCTGAGGAAGCGTTGCAGGGTGGGCGCGACGTTCCACGCACCCGTGGACAGGTAGACCGTCGGGGCGCCCGGGTGCTGCGCGAGCACACGTTCGTACAGGACGGACATCCCGGGGACGGGGCGTCTCGCGTGCTCGGTCAGGACGAAGGAGTTCCACGCGGCGAGCATCGGGCGGGGGAGCGAGGTCACCATCACGGTGTCGTCGACGTCGGACAGCAGCCCGAAGCGGGTGTCCGGGTGCACGATGAACACGTCGGCCTCGACGTCGCGCATGCCGCCGGCGGAGAGCTTGATGGTGCGCCACCCCGGTTCGAGGTCGATCGGCACGATGGTGTCGACCACGCCGCCGCGGTCGGACTGCACCACGTGCGTCGTGCCGCCCGCGGTGATGGTGACCTCGGCGTCGTCGACGGCGACGCTCGTGAAGCTCTTCCAGCCGCGGACGCCGTAGAACGAGGCGTCCGACGCGAGCCCGCGCCGGGTGAGCAGGACGCGGCAGAGGACGCGGACCCAGCCGGGCGCGCCGTACCCGTTGTACGGGATCACCGTCGGGACGAGCCCGCGGCGGCGTGCGCGCTGCTCGCGGAACTCCTGGACGGCGTCCTCGATCCGGGCGGCCCGGTGGAGGATCGGCTCGGCCAGCGACGGCTCGTGTGGCGTCGGGTCGGGCATCGCTCCATCATTCCACGCCGCGGCCCGGGAGACCTACGACCTCGCAGGTGCTTTGGGAGAGTCGCAGCGATGTTCCAGCCGGTCTCTGCGACAGTTGGTCAGTCACACCCACATGACCGCGCTGTCGGCGCAAGAGGAGAACACGTGCTCGTCACCGAGGTACCGAACGCACTGCCGGGGGGATCATCACTGCTCAGGAACGAGCCGGTCCAAGCCCGCAGTTCGGCGCGCCTCGCCGGCCTCCTCGACGCCGCCGCGGGCGTGATCGACGAGATCGGGTTCGAGCGCCTGACCACCGCGATGGTCGCCGAGCGGGCCGGTGCGTCGATCGGCACCGTCTACCGCTACTTCCCGGACCGCATCGCCGTGGTCGAGGCCCTGGCGATCCGGTGCACCCAGCGGCTGGCGGAGCGGTTCGTCAGCGCGCTCGACGAGAGCGGCGCCGCCACCTGGCAGGACGCCTGCGACGCGCTCATCGACGTCACCGCCGAGATGTACCACTCCGAGCCGGGCTTCCGGGCGATCCGCTTCGGTGACGCGGCCGACACCGGTTCCGGCGAGTCGGAGGACCGGATGGCCGCGCTGGGGAGCACGGTCGCGACGATCATGCACGAGCGGTTCGGCGTGCCGACGAGCGAACGCATGCAGCGGACGTGGGTCGTCCTCGCCGAGTCGGCGCACGCGGTCCTCGCCCGCGCGCACCGCGACCCCGCTGCCCCGGACACCGCGCTGATCGAGGAGTACCGCTCGATGAGCCGTGCCCACCTCGAAGCGGTGATCGCCGCCGCCTGACGGCCGCCACGCCACCCACCAATCCCTCGACGCCCGCGCTCCGAACTGGAGGCGCGGGCGTCGTCGCGCGTACGGCCTGCGGTCGTGCGGACGGGGCCGGCACGCACGTCCTCCGGGTCGCCGGGAGCCGTCACGGATCGTCACGGCAGAACCACTGTCGGACCCGACGGGTACTCTCACTCGGAGTCGGGCTACCTCCGAACAGAAGGGCACCCATGATCGAGTTCCGCTCGGTGCGCAAGACCTACCCGGACGGCACCAACGCGGTCGACGACTTCAGCCTCGTCATCCCCTCGAGGACCACGACGGTCTTCGTCGGATCGAGCGGCTGCGGCAAGACCACGCTGCTCCGGATGATCAACCGCATGGTCGACCCCACCGCCGGCGCCGTCGAGATCGACGGTGAGGACGTCGCGGGCGTGGACCCGGTCCAGCTCCGTCGCCGCATCGGCTACGTGATGCAGAACGCCGGCCTGCTGCCGCACCGCAAGGTCGTCGACAACATCGCCACGGTCCCGCTCCTCACCGGGGTGTCGAAGGCCGATGCCCGCGAACGGGCGCTCGAGCTGATGGACACCGTCGGTCTCGACCGGGCGTTCGCGAACCGGTACCCCTCGCAGCTCTCCGGCGGCCAGCAGCAGCGCGTCGGGGTCGCCCGCGGCCTCGCGGTCGACCCGAACATCCTCCTCATGGACGAACCGTTCGGCGCGGTCGACCCGCTGGTCCGCAACGACCTGCAGGACGAGCTCATCCGCCTGCAGCGGGAACTCGGCAAGACGGTCGTGTTCGTCACGCACGACATCGACGAGGCGTTCAAGCTCGGCGACCAGGTCGTGATCCTCAAGAAGGGCGGCGAGATCGCCCAGCTCGGCACCCCGGCGGAGATCCTCGCCGAGCCGGCCGACGACTTCGTCGCGAACTTCATCGGCGCCGGACGAGGACGCCGTGCGCTGCGGGTCGAGCAGACCCCCACCGGGCCCATCGTCGTCGACGGCGACGGGCGCGCGGCCGGCGTGCTCACCGGTCCCGTCCAGGTGGTCGACGCGGCCGAGGCCGTGCCGCAGCGGCAGCGGGACGACGCGTGAACTGGATCCTCGGCAACCTCGACACGATCACGTCGAACCTGGTCGCGCACATCTGGTTGTCGATCCCGCCGATCGTGATCAGCTTCGTGCTGTCGGTCCCGATCGGACTCGTCGTGTCCCGCCTCCGCAAGCGCCGCGGTGCCGCACGGGCGACCGGCTCCACCATCGTCGTGGTGGCGAGCCTGCTCTACGCGATCCCGTCGTTCCCGTTCTTCCTCGCGTTGCCCGCGATCCTCGGCACGAACATCCTCGACCCGATCAACGTCGTGATCGCGCTCACGGTGTACGGCATCGCCCTCATGGCGCGCTCGGCGGCCGACGCGATCGACGCCGTCGACGCCGAGGTCGTCAGCGCCTCCGAGGCGCTCGGGTACTCGCCGGCGCAGCGGTTCTTCAAGGTGGAGCTGCCGCTCGCCGGTCCGGTGCTGCTCGCGGGCATCCGTGTGGTGGCGGTGTCGACGGTGAGCCTCGTCACGGTCGGTGCGCTGCTCGGCATCGCGAACCTCGGGTTCCTCCTCACCGACGGGCTGAAGCGCGGCATCAGCGTCGAGATCCTCACCGGCATCGTCCTGACGATCGTGCTCGCGCTCGTGATCGACGGACTGCTCGTCGTCATCGGACGGATCATCATGCCGTGGACGCGGGGGACCGGTCGGTCGGCTCGGGCCGTGCGCCGTCGCGCCGCGGCCGACGTCCGGGCAGGGGAGGTCTCCGCGTGAACCTCTTCGCCCAGGGCATCGCCTGGATCTTCGACCCGGCGAACAACACCGGGGACAACGCGATCCTCGTCCGACTCGGCGAGCACGTCGCCATCACGCTGCTGACCGTGGCCATCGCGACCGTCATCGCCGTCCCGCTCGGCCTGCTCATCGGTCACACCGGCAAGGGTCGCAGCGTCGCGGTCGGTCTGTCCGGCGGCGTCCGCGCGCTGCCGACCCTCGGCCTGCTGACGCTCCTGGCGCTGTGGCTCGGTCTCGGCTTGCAGGCACCGGTGATCTCGTTCGTCATCCTCGCGATCCCGTCGATCCTCGCCGGCACCTACTCCGGGGTCGAGGCGATCGACCGGGTCACGATCGACGCCGCCCGTGCGCAGGGCATGACCGCCTGGCAGGTGCTCGGCAAGGTCGAGATCCCCCTGGCCCTGCCGCTCATCGTCGGCGGCATCCGGGCCGCGGTCCTGCAGGTCGTCGCGACCGTCACCCTCGCCGCCTACATCAACGCGGGCGGCCTCGGCGGCTACGCGTTCTCCGGCCTCGCCAACTCGGACTACGTCGAGGTCCTCGGCGGTTCGATCCTGGTGATCGTGCTCGCCATCGTCTTCGAGATCGTCTTCGCCGTCCTGCAGCGGCTCGCCGTCCCCGCGGGTGTCTCCGCAGGTGCGGCGGACCGGTCCCGGCGGAGCACCCGCAGCTCAGCACCTCGAGCATCAACCCCCGTGGAAGGAACCCACCCGTGATCACAGCAACGACCCGGCGCCTCGCCGCGACGATCGCCGTCGCCTCGGCAGCCGCCATCGCCCTCGTGGGCTGCTCCTCGAGCGACCCGCTCTCCTCCGGCTCCGGCGGCGGGGACTCCAAGACGATCGTCGTCGGTTCGCAGGCGTACCCGTCGAACGAGATCATCGCCGAGCTCTACGCGCAGGAACTCCAGCACGAGGGCTTCACCGTGACGAAGAAGCTCAACATCGGGCAGCGCAAGGCGTACTGGCCCGAGGTCGCGAAGGGCAGCATCAACGTCTTCCCCGAGTACAACGGCAACCTGCTGAACTTCCTGCTGCAGGAGGACGGCAAGGACACCACGACCGAGACGACGACCTCGGGCATCAACTCGGCGCTGTCCGACGCGCTGCCGTCCGGCGTGAAGGCGCTGCCCTCGGCCGACGCCTCCGACGCGGACACCTACACGGTGACGCAGGAGACCGCTGACAAGTACGGGCTGAAGTCGATCGCCGACCTGTCGAAGATCGGCGGGACCATCTCGATCGCCGCGAACCCCGAGTTCGCGACGGCCGCGTACGGTCCGACCGGGCTCAAGGCGAAGTACGGCATCACCGGCCAGGTCAACCAGCAGAACGACTCGGGCGGCCCGCTGACGATCAAGGCGATCAAGGACGGCGACTCGCAGGTCGCGGACATCTACTCCGCCAGCGCCTCCATCAAGACCGAGAAGCTCGTCACCCTCGAGGACCCGAAGCACCTCGTCCCCGCGAACAACGTGACGCCGATCGTCTCGAAGGACCTCGACTCGAAGGCGGCCGCCGCCATCGAGAAGGTGGACAAGGTCCTGACGACCGACGCGCTGATCGAGCTGAACCGGCAGAACTCGGTCGACCAGAAGTCGGCCGCCTCGGTCGCGAAGGCCTTCCTCCAGAGCAAGGGCCTCCTGTAACTCCTTCGGCAGCTTGAACGACAGGTGTCGGGCAATCGCCCGGCACCTGTCGTCGTTCGTGGGGAGGGGTGTGCAGCACGTCGGTTCCGCACGGTTGTGCCGTGCACGGGGTCTGCACGTTCGTGCAGTGAGGACTTCTACAAGTTGTCGAACGAGGTGTCCGCGCGGTAGCGTGTGGGTGTCCCAATGGTTGTGACAGCAGAAGTCCCACCTTCCACAGGAAGCAACTGACGTGCACGAACAGCGCGCGGCTACCCGGCCCGGACACGCCGCATGAACGACATCCTCGATCCCCTGATCCTGTCGCGATGGCAGTTCGGTCTGACGACCATCTACCACTTCCTCTTCGTC
>NZ_JBQEPN010000009.1:126520-172495 GCF_052045775.1 Curtobacterium sp. 22159 | reverse complement strand
GTACAGGTCGACGTAGTCGGTCTGCAGGCGTTCCAGCGAGCCGTCGATCGACTCGAGGATGTGCTTGCGGGACAGGCCGGTGTCGTTGTGGCCCTTCGGCCCGGTCGGACCGAACACCTTCGTCGCGATCTCGAGGGACTGGCGACGCTCGCCCTTCAGCGCCTCGCCGAGGACGGTCTCGGCACCGGTGTTGGCGTAGACGTCCGCGGTGTCGAACGTCGAGATGCCGACGTCGAGCGCCGCCCGGACGCAGGCGATCGCCGCGTCGTTCTCGACCTGGGAGGCGTGGGTGAGCCAGTTGCCGTAGGTGATCTCGGAGACCTTGAGGCCCGAGTTGCCGAGGTAGCGGTACTCCATGTGCGTGTCACTCCTGTCGTGGCCGCGTCGGTGCGGCTCGTTCCGTGACGGTAGTCCCGACCCGCTCACGCAGGACGCAAGCGGCAAGTCACCTCCCGACCCAGCGGACCGCTCCGTGCGCGGCCCAGGCCCTGAGGGGCAGGATCGACAGCGTGCGGCGCGCCGGTGCGCCGCCGGGAGCGAAGGAGCATCCATGTCGGGAGCGAGCGTGCTGTTCATCGGCGGCAGCGGCGTCATCAGCGCCGCCTGCGTGCGTGAGGCGGTGGAGCAGGGGTTCGACGTCACCGTGCTGAACCGGGGCACCACCGGGGGCAGGCCGATCCCGGACAGTGTGACGCGCCTCCAGGCCGACGTCTCCGACCGCAGCGCACTGGCGGACGTGCTCGGCGACCGTCGCTTCGACGTGGTCGTGAACTGGATCGCCTTCACCGCCGACCAGGTGCAGCAGGACGTCGACTTCTTCGCGGGGCGGACGCGGCAGTACGTGTTCATCTCGTCGGCCTCGGCGTACCAGACGCCCGCGACGCACCTGCCGATCACGGAGTCGACGCCGTTGAAGAACCCGTACTGGCAGTACTCGCGCGACAAGATCGCGTGCGAGGAACTGCTCGTGCGGGCGTACCGGGAGCAGGACTTCCCGGTGACGATCGTCCGGCCGTCGCACACCTACGACGAGACGAAGCTGCCGCTCACCGGCGGGTGGACGGCCGTGGCACGGATGCGTGCCGGCAAGCCGATCATCATCACGGGGGACGGGTCGAGCCTGTGGACGATCACGCACAGCCGGGACTTCGCGGTCGGCTTCACGGGGCTGCTCGACCGAGCGGAGGCGATCGGCGAGGCATTCACGATCACGAGCGACGAGGCGCCGACGTGGAACCAGATCGCCGCGGAGATCGCCGCTGCGGCAGGGGTGGACGACCTCGAGATCGTGCACGTGCCGGCGGACGCGATCAACGCGGTCGACCCGGAGTGGGGCGCTGCGCTGCTGGGTGACAAGGCGAACAGCTCGGTGTTCGACAACAGCAAGGTCCGGTCGCTCGTGCCGTGGTACCGGCCGCGGACGCCGTACCGGCAGGGCGTGCGCGAGGTGATCGCCTGGTACGAGGCGCACCCGGAGGAGCAGGTCGTCGACGAGCGGCTCGACGCGCTCATGGACCAGCTCGCGGAGCGCTGGCGGGTCTGACCAGCGAGCAGACGGGCGCGCCCCGCTCAGCGGCGACGCGAAGCGTTGCGCGGGGCGCGCCGACCGAGCCTGCGAGGGAGCGGCGCCGATCGACGCTGCGCCTCCCGTCCGTCTCGTGGTCCGTCAGCTCCGCGCGCTGAGCACGTCGGCGAGGGCGCCGATCGCGAGGCGGAGTTCGTCGTCGGTGACGACGAGCGGCGGTGCGAAGCGGATCGTCGACCCGTGCGTGTCCTTCACGAGCACGCCGCGGTCGGCCAGGTCCGCGGCGACCTGCTTGCCGGTGCCGAGGGACGGGTCGATGTCGATGCCCGCCCAGAGGCCGGCGACCCGGTGCGCCACGACGCCGTTCCCGACGAGGTCGTCGAGCAGGCTGCGGAGCAGCGGTTCCCCTGCGCGGGCGCGCTCCTGGAACGTGCCCTCGCCGAGCATCGCGACGACCTCGGACCCGACGGCGGCGGCCAACGGGTTGCCGCCGAAGGTGGAGCCGTGCTCGCCGGGTCGGAGGACGCCCAGGACCTCGCGGCTGCCCACTACGGCGGAGACCGGGACGATCCCGCCGCCGAGGGCCTTGCCGAGCGTGATGAGGTCCGGGCGGACGCCGACGCGCTCGACGGCGAGGGTGTGCCCCGTCCGCCCGAGGCCCGACTGGATCTCGTCGGCGACGAACAGCGCGCCGAACTCGTCGCACACCGCGCGCACCGCCGGCAGGTAGTCGGCGGGCGGGATGACGACACCGCCCTCGCCCTGGATCGGCTCGAGCAGGACGGCGACGACGGTCTCGTCCATCGCGGCGCGCAGGGCGTCGGCGTCGCCGTACGGCACCGTCCGGAACCCGGGCGTGTACGGGCCGAAGTCGTCGTGCGCCGCCGGGTCGTCGGAGAACGAGACGATGGTCGTCGTGCGTCCGTGGAAGTTCCCGGACGCCACGATGATCGTCGCCTGCCCCGCGGGGACGCCCTTCACCCGGTAGCCCCACGCGCGGGCGACCTTGATCGCGGACTCGACGGCCTCGGCGCCGGTGTTCATCGGCAGCACGAGGTCGGTCTGTGTCAACGCCGCGAGTCCGGCCGCGAACGGCCCGAGCCGGTCGTTCACGAACGCCCGGCTCGTCAGGGTGACCCGGTCGAGCTGCGCGCGTGCGGCGTCGAGCAGGCGCGGGTTGCCGTGGCCGAAGTTCACCGCGGAGTACGCGGCGAGCCCGTCCAGGTAGCGCTTGCCGTCGACGTCGGTGACCCACGCGCCGTCACCGGAGGCGATGACGACCGGCAGCGGGCTGTAGTTGTGGGCGAGCGAGCGCTCCTCGACGGCGAGCGCAGCGGCGGTGTTCGTGCCGAGCGCCGTCGTCATCACGAGACCCCGAGCGACCGTGCGACGGACGTGCCGGTCCCGACCGGGTGCAGGTCGAGGGTGCAGCACTTCACGCCACCACCGCCGAGCAGGAGCTCGGACAGGTCGACGCCGATCGGGTTGTAGCCCTTCTCGCGCAGCTGCTCGGCGAACGTCGTCGCGCGGGAGGCGATCACGACGTTGTACCCGTCGGAGTACGAGTTGAGGCCGAGGATCGCGGCGTCCTCCTCGGTGGCGATGATCGCGTCCGGGAAACGCTCGCGCAGGATCGCCAGGGAGGGCTCGTCGAACGCGCTCTCGAGGTAGGCGATGTTCGACCGGCCGGAGGCGTCGGGCTCGGGGTCGAGCACGGCGATCGCGGTGTCGAGGTGGTAGAAGTTCGGGTTGATCAGCTTGAGCGTGACGACCTCGCGGCCGAAGATGCGGGCGAGTTCCTCGTGCGAGGAGCTGTCGGACCGGAAGCCGGTGCCGGCGAAGATCGTGTCGCCGACGAGCAGGAAGTCACCCTCGCCCTCGTTGGTCTCCTCGGGCTCGGCGACGGTCAGGCCGGCGGAGCGGAACCACTCCATGTACGCCGGGCCCTCGGGCTGACGCTCGGGGTACTGGAACTTCGCGCCGTACGCGATGCCGTCGAGCACGAAGCCGCCGTTGGCCGCGTAGACCATGTCCGGCAGGCCCTCGATCGGGTCGATGTACTCGATGTCGAAGCCGAGCTGCTCGTACACGTCGACGAGGGACTGCCACTGCTGCACGGCCTTCGAGGTGTCGGTCGGGTCCTCGGGGTGCATCCACGGGTTGATCCGGTAGCTCACCGTGTAGTGCGTCGGCTTGCACATGAGGATCGAGCGCTTGGTGGCCGTCCGGGCCGGCGCGGTGAGCGGTTCGGGTGCGGTGTTCGACATCAGTCCTCCTGGAGGGACCGGGGCCCGAGCCTGCCAGGAACCACCACGGGAGAAGAGCTCCGGTGAGATGCAGGCTCACTCACCGCAGCGGACCAGGTCGACGCCACGACGATCCTCGCACAGACCGTCCAGGAGGTGCAGTCCCCCGCCGTGACGCTGCTGGCACCCGTTCGGGTCACGCACGTTTCGTGCGCTGGACCGGCCGGACGTGCAACGACTCCGCGTAGCATGGGTGCAATGGATTCGCTCGACCACCGCATCCTGGACGAACTCCGGGAGAACGCCCGCGCCGGGTACGGCGACATCGGGTCGGTCGTCGGGCTCTCGGCCTCCGCCGTGAAGCGTCGGGTGGACCGGCTCGTGGGCGACGGGGTCATCCAGGGCTTCACCATCAAGGTCGACCCCGCCGTCGAGGACCGCGGGACCGAGGCCTGGGTGGAGCTCTACTGCCGCGGCACCGTCTCACCGGACGAACTCCGCTCCCTGCTCGACACGGTGCCCGAGGTCATCGACGCCGGCACGGTCACCGGCAGCGCCGACGCCGTGGTGCACATGCGCTCGAAGGACCTGTCGGCACTCGAGGAAGCGCTCGACAAGGTCCGACTCGCACCGCAGGTCGACCACACGCGCAGCGCGATCGTGCTGTCGAAGCTCGTGAGCCGCGAGACCGCGTAGCGTCGCGGGCATGCGACGGACGACGAGGGCCGGGAGGCGCGGCTCGGCTCCCACGGGATCGCGTGCCGCCCGGCGGCTGGTCGCCTCGGCCGCGCTGGCGTACCTGGCGAACTGCCTGTGGGGTACGGCCGTGGCGGTGCGGGTCATCCGGACGAGGAAGCTCCGGGTCGTGCACCACGGGCTGTTCGTCGTGACGGCGACGCTCACCGGTGTCGCCGCCACCACCCCGGTCTGGACGCGCGACCGGTCCACACTCTTCCTGCTGCCCGCCCTCGTGCCGCTCGCCGTCGCTCCACGCACGAACCCGCGCTCGGGAGCACACTGGAGAGTCGCGGTCGCCGCTGCGCCGTCCTACCTGGGGGCGTTGCTCGCCAGACGGTGACCGGGACCACGAGACACGAGGGAACCAGTGGAGCTCTTCGAGGCGATCCGACGCCGGCGCACGACCAACGGGGCGTTCCTGCCCGACCCGGTGTCCGAGGAGCACCAGCGGTTGCTCATGGAGCTCGCCGGTCGTGCTCCGTCGCAGCTCAACAGCCAGCCGTGGCGGTTCGTCCTGGTCGAGGAGCGCGAGACGATCGACCGCGTCGCCGAGATCAGCGGCTCCTCGATGACCAGGACCATGGCCGAGGGCACGTTCTTCGAGCGCTACAAGCCGTACTTCCGGTTCTCGCAGGCCGAGATGGACGAGCGGCGGGACGGCATGCTGTTCGACAAGCTCCCCGGGCCCCTCAAGCCGTTCACGAAGCAGGTGTTCACCAAGCGCGGGCAACTGCTCATGAACACGCTGCGGGTGCCGCACACCCTCGGTGAGGAGAACCGGAAGCTCGTGGCGGGGTCGCCACTGCTGCTCGGGGTGATGCTGGACCGGCACGAGTACCGGAAGGAGGAGCTGTCCGGCTTCTACTCGGTGTTCAGCATGGGCGCGGCGATGGAGAACATCTGGCTCGCCACCACGGAGCTCGGTCTCGGCATCCAGTTCGTCTCGTTCCCGATGGAGACCCCCGGCGCGTGGGAGGAGATCGAGGGGCTGCTGCGGGTGCCGGAGTCGCTCGAGCTGATGGCCGTGTACCGCATCGGCTACCTGCCACCGGAGCGTCGACGCCCGGCGATCGACTGGACGTCCAGCGAGCGGAAGCGGCCGTCGCAGTACGTGTTCCGCGGGACGTGCGACACGCCGCAGCAGGGGTGGGACGACGCGCCCGTGGCTGGACACATCGCGCCGGAGGAGACCACCTCGTGACCGCAGCTCTGCCGGACCCGGCCGAGCCGCGCCTCCCGTCCGCCGTCGCGCCCGCGCTCACCGGACGGCCGTGGATCGAGCAGGCCTGGCGGGACGTCGTCTTCGTGCACTGGCGGGTCGACGTCTCCGCGGTGGCGCCACTGCTGCCGGCGGGCACCCGTCCGGACACCCTCGGTGCGGACGGCGTCGACGACGGGGCGACCACGTGGGTGGGGCTCATCTGCTTCCGCTTCGAGGACACCCGCTTCCCACCGGTGTCGGTGGGGAGCATCGGCGACTTCGTCGAGGTCAACGTCCGCGTGTACACGGTCGACGACCGCGGGCAGCGCGGGGTCGTCTTCCTCTCGCTCGACGCGGGCAAGCTCGCGCCGACCGTCGGCGCGCGGGTGGCGACCGGCCTGCCGTACCGGTGGGCCATCGCCGAGCAGCGCCGCCCCGCGCCCGGTCGGGTGGCGTACGCGATGCGGCGGCACGGGACGCACCTGCGCTCGCTCGTCGACGTGCGGATCGGCGACGTGGTCGAGCCGACCGACCTCGAGACGTTCCTGACGGCTCGGTGGGGCATGCACGTGCACCGGTTCGGGCGGACGCGGTTCTGGCCGAACGAGCACGAGTCGTGGCCGCTGCACCGGGCGTCGGTCGTGTCGCTCCGTGACGACCTCGTCGGGGCGGCCGGGCTGCCCTTCGCGCTCTCCGAGCTCGAGCCGGACTCGGTCCTGTACTCCCCCGGAGTGACGACCCGGTTCGGTCTCGGACGCTGACCGGGCCGTCCGCTGAGACCGCCGCACGGTCGTTCCGGTACGTTCCGGAGTCGTGACCGGAGCATCGCAGGACGTCCGTCGTCGGGCCGGGTGGTTGCCCGCCGAACAGGCCCATCTCGAATCCTGGCTGCGTGGGCAGCGTGAACGCCTCGCCGAGCGCGAGCCCGACCAGGAGCTGCACCCGGCGGTCGCCGCGTTCCGGGACCTCGTCGAGGGCGACCCCGTGCTCCGGATGCAGGCGAACGAGATGATCGCCCAGGTGCCGACGAGCAGGCAGTACGCCGAACGGCACCTCGAGAGCCTGGACGAGCTGCTGGCCCTCGTCGACGAGGTGATCCGCAGCGCGCCGGAGTACGGCGACGAGCAGATGGTGATGACCCCGCTCGACGGCGTGCTCGACTGGACGAAGGCGACGCCCGCCGGGTTCGCGTTCTACCGGGACCCCCGGGTCAACGCCGCGCTGCGGGAGATCCTCGACTCGTGGTGCACGTTCCTCTCCTCACCCATGTCGGCGGACGTCATCGTGGACACGCCCTCCGGCTGGCGGAGCGACGCCGCCCGTCGCGCGGTCGGCATGGACCAGTTCCAGCACGACCCCGACGACCCGCACTGGGGCTTCTCGTCGTGGAACGACTTCTTCACGCGACGGTTCCGCGACGGCGAGCGCCCCGTGGCCGATCCCGACGACGACGCCGTGATCGTGAGCCCGTGCGAGGCGACGCCGTACCGGATCGCGAGCGACGTGCACCGCCGCGACGAGTTCTGGGCGAAGGCGGAGCCGTACTCCCTCGACGAGCTGCTCGCCGGTGACGAGTCGGTGGACGCGTTCGTGGGCGGCACGGTGTTCCAGGCGTTCCTGAGCGCACTCGACTACCACCGCTGGCACAGCCCCGTGTCGGGCCGGATCGTCCGCGCGTGGGTCGAACCGGGCACCTACTACTCGGAAGCGGACTCGCAGGGTTCCGATGCCGCCGAGCCCACGCTGTCGCAGGGGTACCTCGCGCACGTCGCGACGCGGGCGGTCATCGTCATCGACGCGGACGACCCAGCGGTCGGTCTCGTCGCCGTCGTGTTCATCGGGATGTCGGACGTGTCCTCGTGCGTGATCGGCGACGGGATCGAGCCCGGGGCGCGGATCGGCAAGGGCGACGAGCTCGGGTACTTCCAGTTCGGCGGCTCGACCGTCTGCGTGCTGTTCGGGCCGGGGGTCGTCGAGTCGTTCTCGCTCGAGGCGATCCCCCAGGCGCCCCACGAGGAGCCGGTGCTGCTGCACGTGCGGTCGCACCTGGCGACGGCGCGGCGGCGGGAGGAGCAGCCCGGCTGACCCGTCCGGTGGCGCGTCTCCGGTCGGGGCGGGGGACAACGGCTGAGTCGGCCGGGCGGCCCCGTGCGTACAACGGATGCATGACGCGAGTGGCAGTGGTGACCGGAGGATCGGCGGGACTGGGACGGGCGACGGTCCGGGAACTGGCGGCGCGCGGGTGGGACGTTGCCGTCCTCGCCCGTGGGCAGGACGGGGTCGACGCCGCGGTGGCCGAGGTGGAGGCAGCGGGACGCCGTGGTCTCGCCCTCGTCGCGGACGTCTCCGACCGTGCGGCCGTCGAAGCAGCGGCCGACCGTGTCGAGCAGGAGCTCGGGCCGATCGACCTGTGGGTGAACGGGGTCATGGTCGGGGTGTTCGGCCGGTTCCTCGACACCGCGCCGGAGGACTTCGAGCGAGCCCTGCAGGTCACGTACCTCGGGTTCGTGAACGGCACCCGGGCCGCCCTCACCCGGATGGTGCCGCGCGACCGGGGACAGGTGATCCAGGTCGGTTCGGCGCTCGGGTTCCGCGGCATCCCGCTGCAGGCCGCCTACTGCGGGGCGAAGCACGCGATCGTGGGGTTCACCGAGTCGGTCGTGTCCGAGCTGATCGAGCAGGGCAGCAACGTCCGGGTGTCCCGGGTGGACATGCCGGCGCTCAACACGATCCAGTTCCAGTGGGTGAAGTCGAAGCTGCCGCACCACCCGCAGCCCGTCGCCCCGATCTACCAGCCCGAGGTCGGTGCCCGGGCGATCGCCACCGTGGCGGAACGGCCCCGCCGTCGCACCTGGGTCGGCGAGTCCACGGTGTACACGATCCTCGGCAACCGGATCAGCGGGCGGTTCGCGGACTGGTACGCCGCGAAGACGCTCGTGTCCGGGCAGCAGAACCCGCAGAAGGACGGCCTGGAGATGCAGGACAACCTGTACGACCCCGTGCCGGGTGACCACGGTGCCCACGGGGTGTTCGACGACGCCGCCCACGCGTGGTCCCCGCAGACATGGTGGGTGGAGCACCGCCGGCTCGGCAACGGGCTGCTCGGCGCCGTGCTCGGCGCGGCCGGAGCGGTGGCCCTGGCGGCGGGACGACGGCGGTGACGCGCACGGCCCGCCGACCGGCCGCCCGGGGCTCTGCAGCCGTGGCGCTCCGGGCCGTGGTCGGCATCGTGCACGGGGTCCGGGCGGTCCGGGGCAGCGCGGAGCCCGTCCTCGACACGGTCCTCGCGGCGCGGCAGCTCGCGCAGGCGGTGCTCGTCGGACGCTCGGGCACCGCTGACGCCCACACGCTGAGCGGGCTGGTCGACGTGCTGCACGGGGCGTCCATGGTCCCGGTCGCGGTCGCCGACCGACGCCGTCGGGGGTTCGCCGCCGGTCAGGTCGTGACCGCCCTGGTGCTCACCATCGCCGAGTGGACCGCCGTCGGGACCGGGCCCGGCGCTGTCGGAGGCCGTCGCTAGCGTCGCCGGCATGAGCACGATCTACTCCGTCGCCTCCTCGCTGGACGGGTTCGTCGCCGCGCCCGACGACGACCTCGACTGGCTGCTGCAGTTCGGGTTCGAGCCGTTCCGGGAACACCACGACCGCTTCTTCGCGGGCGTCGGGGCGATCGTGATGGGCGCGACCACGTACGAGTGGTTGCTCGCCCACGACGACACCTGGGCGTACCCGGGCCTGCCGACGTGGGTGTTCACCTCCCGCGAGCTGCCGGTGCCGGACGGTGCCGACGTGCACTTCGTCACCGGCGCCGTGGAGGACCACCAGGCCGTCGTCGAGCGGGCCGCCGGCGAGCGTGACGTGTGGGTCCTCGGCGGCGGGCTGCTCGCGGCGCAGTACCAGCAGGCCGGGCTGCTCGACGAGCTGCGCGTCACGGTGATGCCGATCGCACTCGGGGCCGGGGCGCCGCTGCTCCCGGTGGCCGCGCCCACCCCGGTGCTCGAACTGCTCGACACGACGTCGTTCTCGGGCGGTGCGACCGAGCTGCGGTACCGGGCCACCGACCTCCACGATGCGCACGCCGCGGTCCGACGTCCATCCACCGCGGCGTAGCGTCGCGGGCATGAGCGACGACGAGCAGACCGAACCCGTCATGGACGGCGCCACCGAGGCCACGAACCACGAGAAGCTGCACGGCCTCATCGAGCAGGTCGACAACGACCACCGTGACGAGGGCGCCGGGGCGATGGCCGACCACCTGCGCGACCGGATGGACGAGACCGGCGTCGAGGACGAGGAAGCCGGCGACGTCGAGGACTGACCCCGGCACCGGCCCGGAGGCGCTGGTCGCCGCTCAGGCGACGTGCGCGCGGAAGGTGCGCAGCGCCTCCAGGTCGGATGCCGTGAGACCCGAGCGCTCGACGAAGCGGTCGGCGTCGAAGCCGGCGAGGGCCGCACGGAACGCGCCCTCGACCGTGGTGCCGTGCTCCGCGCAGAGCGCCTCGATCCTCTCCTCGTTCGGCGGGACACCGATCGAGGCCAGGAGCGCCGGGGCGTTCTCGACGGTGACGAGGTAGTCCGCGACGATCGCCTCCCGGTCGACGCCCGCGATCGTCAACAGGGCGAGCGCGACGATCCCGGTGCGGTCCCGCCCGCCGGCGCAGTGGAAGAGCACCCCGCCGGGCTGGGCACGGGCGACGGCTCGCAGCGCCTCCCCCGTGCGCTCGGGCAGCTCGGCGAGGTGCGGGCCGTAGTACAGCGGCGTCCCGACGAGCCCGGTCTCCCCGTAGGCCTCCCAGAACGACGGTGCCGCGTCCGACCCGTCGTGGTCGACGACGACGGTGGTGAGCCAGTCGGGACGCGTCCCCGTGTCCTTCGCGGTCTCGGACGGTGCACGCAGGTCGACGACGGTGCGGACGCCGGCGGCGTGCAGCGTGTCCCACCCCGCCGCGCTCAGGCGGTCGACCCCCTCCGAGCGGAACACCCGGCCGTGCGGGGTGGTCGATCCGTCCGTGCGCGGGAGTCCCCCGAGGTCCCGGCCGTTGAACAGTCCCTCGGCCCGGAGGGCGCGGGCATCAGACACGGAGGTCCGAGAAGTCCGGGTCGAGGTCACCGAAGCGGTGCGCCGTGATCGAGACCGACTGCTCTCGCAGGAACGGCAGCATCTCGATGATCCCGGCCTCCACCACGGGCCCGTCGTGGACGGCCACGTCGACGCTCGCGCCGAGGGCTTCCTCGAGCGCGAGCGGGTCTCCGCCCACCAGTCGGATGCGGGCGCCGGGGCCGCCGAACGCCGTGTGCGCCGGCCGGTCCTGCCCCTGGGACAGCACGGTCTCGAGGGCGTCCTGGGGCTCGTCGTCGCCGGTGGACCACTCCTGCCGGAAGACGTCGCCGGACGCGGCACGACGGAGGAACTCGTCGTCCGACTCGACGAGGTGGTCGACGACGTGCAGGGGCGACCGGCTGGACGCGAGCAGCTGGGTGAGCGGGCCGGGCAGGGGCCGGGCGGTGCTCAGCAGGAGGTGGGCACGAGCGGCGGTCGCGGCGACCAACACCCGGACGAGGTCACCGGTGGTGGCCCCCTCGGCCTGCCGCACGATCACGGACTGGGGCCGCCACCGCAGCACGTTGCGCTGCACGACGAGTCCGGAGGGATCGTGCGAGACGCCGAACTCGGTGGTGCGCGCCCGGACGTCGCTCAGCGCGCCTGCCCGGACCTGGTCGAACTCCTCGAACGACAGGCCGCTGCGTGCGGCCTCGATCACGGCGGTGACGCGCGGCGGCAGCCCCTGCAGCTGGATGCTCTTGTGCACGGTTCGGGGCAGGGGCTCCCAGCGTCCGAGCGTGGCCACGTACAGCGGGCCGCCGGCCTTCGTGCCCGTGCCGACGGCCGAGCGCTTCCACCCGCCGAACGGCTGCCGACGGACGACCGCGCCCGTGATGCCGCGGTTGACGTACAGGTTGCCGGCCTGCACCCCGGCGAGCCAGTCCGCGACCTCGTCGACGTCGAGCGAGTGGATGCCCGCCGTGAGCCCGTAGTCCGTCCCGTTCTGGATCGCGAGCGCCTGGTCGAGCGTCTCCGCCCGCATGATGCCGAGCACCGGGCCGAAGTACTCGGTCTGGTGGAAGGCGCTGCCCGGCCGGACACCGTCGCGGATCCCCGGCGACCACAGCCGTCCGGAGTCGTCGAGCGGTGCGGGCTGCACGAGCCAGGACTCGCCCGGTCCGAGTTCGGTCAGTCCGGCCTTCAGCTTGCCGGTCGGCTCGGCGATGACCGGACCCATCTGTGCGGTGGGGTCGTCCGGCCAGGCGACGCGCAACGTGCGGGTCGCGTCGACGAGCTGACGCCGGAACCGTTCGCTCTCGCCCACGGACCCGACGAGGATCACGAGGGACGCCGCGGAGCACTTCTGACCCGCGTGCCCGAACGCCGACTGCACGATGTCCTGCACCGCGAGGTCGAGGTCGGCCGAGGGCGTGACCACGATCGCGTTCTTCCCGCTCGTCTCCGCCGTCAGCGGCAGCCCGGCGCGCCACCAGCGGAACGCCCGGGCGGTGTCCGCCGACCCGGTGAGGATGATGCGGTCGACCGTCGGGTGCCCGATGAGGTCGCGCCCGAGCTCGTCCTCGTCGAGGTCGACCAGTTGGAGCAGGGAGTGCGGGACCCCGGCGTCCCAGAACACGTCGGCGAGCAGGGCACCGCAGCGCTTGGCCTCCGGAGCGGGCTTGAGCACGACGCCGCTCCCGGCCGCGAGCGCCGCCAGGACGCCCCCGGCGGGGATCGACACGGGGAAGTTCCACGGCGGCACGACGACGGTGAGGCGCGGCGGCACGTACCGGGCGCCGTCGCCGTCCATCGTGCCGAGCCGCCGGGCGCTCTCGGCGTAGTGGTGGGCGAAGTCGATCGCCTCGCTGACCTCGGTGTCCGCCTCACTGAGGGTCTTGCCGGTCTCGGCGGCCATCACCTCGATGAGGTCCGCCCGGCGGGTCTCGAGTTCGTGAGCGATCAGGTCGAGCAGCTCGGCGCGGTCGGAGGGGTCCTGCCGCCCCCAGTTCACGCCGGCCTGCGCGGTCCGGGCGATGATGCGCTCGAGCTTGGAGCGGTCGGCGACCTTCGCGCCTCGGATCGTCTGCGCACCCAGCTGCGACCGGGGCACCCGGCGCAGGACGTCGAGCGCCCACGAGCGGTTGGCCGCGATCGCCGGGTCGGTGTCCGGGACGTTCTCGAAGCCCTCGCGGTGGACGGGCTCGCCGAGCGGGAGCCGTCGGTCCTGCGTCCGGTTGATCGACGGCACGGGGTCGGGAGCGTCGAGCGCCTCGACCGAGGCGAGCCAACGTCCGCGTTCACGCTCGAAGACGCTCTCGTCGTGGTCGATGTCCGCCGCGCTCGCGATGAAGTTCTCGGGGCTGGCGCTCTCCTGCAGCCGGCGTGCGAGGTAGGCGATGGCGGAGTCGAACTGGTCGGGCTGCACGACCGGCGTGTAGAGGAGGACCTGTCCGACGTCGGCGCGGACGGCGTCGGCGTGCGTGGACGCCATGCCGAGGAGCATCTCGACGTCGACCCCGTCGGTCACCCCGCGGCGCTGCGCGAGCGTCCACGCGGTGGCGAGGTCGAACAGGTTGTGGCCGGCGACACCGATCCGGACCGCGTCGATGCGCTCCGGGGTGAGTGCGGTGTCGAGCAGCCGCAGGTAGGCGGTGTCGGTCTCCCGCTTGGACCCCCACGTCGCGAGGGGCCAGCCGTGCAGGATCGCGTCGACCCGCTCCATCGCGAGGTTGGCGCCCTTGACGAGCCGGACCTTGATCGGGGCACCGCCGCGCTGACGGCGTTCCTGCGCCCACGCGGTCAGGGCGTCGAGGGCGCCGGCCGCGTCGGGCAGGTACGCCTGCAGCACGATGCCGGCTTCGAGACCGAGGAACTCGTCACGGTCGAGCAGTGTCCGGAACACCGCGAGCGTGACGTCGAGGTCGCGGTACTCCTCCATGTCGAGGTTGATGAACTTCGGGGTCGACGCCGACGCAGCGAGTCGGTAGAGCGGCACGAGCCGGTCGACCACCCGTTCGACGGTCTGGTCGAAGGCCCACATCGACATCTGCGGGACGACGGCGCTCACCTTGATCGACACGTAGTCGACGTCGTCCCGTGCGAGGAGGTCCATCGTGCCCTGCAGCCGTCGGTCGCTCTCCGCGCTACCGAGCACCGCCTCGCCCAGCAGGTTGACGTTCAACCGGGTGCCCGGGCCGCCGACCTTCGCGAGCGCCGGACCGAGCTTCGACGGGGTCGCGTCGATGACGAGGTGGCCGGTCATCCGGCGCAGGATCCGGCGGGCGGTCGGGACCACCGCCCACGGCGCCATGGTCGCGAAGCCGCCGCCGAGCGACACGGCACCGCGGAGGTACCACGCGAGGAACTCGGGGACGTCCTGGCTGACCTTCTCGAGGTTGCGCGCGGCGACCCGCGGGTCCTCGGGGCGGATCACCTTGTCCACGAAGCCGCGCGTGAAGTCGAGCCCGTGTTCGTCCCGCAGGACGTCGGCCAGCCGCGCCGCGCCGGGGTCGGGCTTCGTCCCCGCGGACGCCGCCGACCACCGCCGCACGAGGGCGACGGCGTCGTCGGTGCAGTCCTGCAGTCGGGCGCTCGGCATGCTCCGATCGTATGCCGGACCGCCGACCGCACCTCGGAGCGAACCGTGTGCGTCCCCTGAGTCGGCCGGACGGTTGACCACCGTCGGGTGCGCCGGAGGTGGATACGCTGGCGCAATGTCGAACGAGGGGGCCGAGGGCCACGACTGGGCCACGTGGGACGCCTACCACGACGTCTGGAGGCGGCTCGACCGCGCGCTCGACCACGCCGTGCAGCAGGGCGCCGGGATCTCGATCCCGGAGTTCGAGATCCTCATCGGACTGCACCGCGACCCGGACCACCGGTTGCGGGTGCGGGACATCGCGTCGGGCATCGGGTGGGAGAAGTCCCGCGTGAGCCACCAGGTGACCCGCATGGTCGCGCGCGGCCTGGTCGAGCGGGCCGACTGCCCGACGGACGGGCGCGGCAGCTGGGTGGTGATGACCGCGGACGGCCGCCGTGCGGTGCTCGCCGGCATCCGAGCGCACACGGGCGCGCTCGAGGACCTGTTCTGGAGGCCCGTGGGGACGGACGCCGAGACCCTCCGGTCCGTCAGTGCGCGACTCGACGCCGCGATCGGCCCGGACCCGGACGCCGGCTCCGACGACGGCTGAGGGCCCGGCTCCGACGACGGCTGAGCGCCCGGACCGCGCGGACGCGCCGACGCGTCAGAGCGCGACCGACGCCAGCGATCGCGACTGTCCGTGCAGGCGGACCTCGACCGACGCGATCGACGCGAGCGGCACGTCCGTCGCCGCGGCCAGCCCGGCAGCGCGGCGGCCCGAGGCGTTCCACGACGCGACCGTCGTGTGCGTCCCGTCCTTCCGCACGACGACGAGGTCGTACATCACGGTGCTGCCCGTCCCCCAGTCCCGACCGCCGTACTCGCACCCCCAGTCGAACCGCGTGCCCCACGCCTTCCCCGTGACGTCGAGGTCCACGGTCAGTCCGCTGCCCGACGACATCGCGTACCGCTCCCCGGCCTGCGGGACGGCGGTGCCCCCGGGGGTCACGGGAGACGGAGCGGGAGCACCGGCACCGACCGCGACCCCGCCGAGCACGGCCACGACGACGGCCAGACCCGCGGTGGCCGCGACGAGCACCCGCCGGCGCCGGCGACGCGTCCGGACGCGGTGCGCGACCTCGGCGAGCGGACGTCCCGGGGCCGCGTCGCGCCTCCCGTCCGGCTCCGCGATCGCGACCGCGTCCTCGGCGGGGAGGCGTCCGAGGAGTCCGGGCATGCCCGCGAGTTCCGCGACGGCGGCGCGGCAGGCCGCGCACGTCTCCAGGTGCCGCTCGTACTCGAGCCGCTCGTCCGTCGGCAGGGACCCGAGCACGTACGCGGCGTCCCAGTCCCGGTAGCGGTCGTCGGTCATCGGGTCACCCCTCGTTCCTGCAGTGCGAGCCGGAGCGCGCGCAGACCGTAGTGCAGTCGCGACTTCGCGGTGCCCTCCGGGATCCCGTGGCGTCGGGCGATCTCCGGCACGGTGTGGCCGAGCCAGTACGCGTCGACCACCACGCGTCGGTGCTCGGGCGAGAGGGCCGCGAGGGCGTCGGCGACGACGATGCCGTCGAGCACCGCGTCCGTACGGTCCGGTTCGACCTCGTCGACGGGCTCGTCCGACCCGACCTCACGACGCCGCCGGGCGGAGCGGGCGTCGTCGACCACGAGGTTCCGGGCGACCGTGAACAGCCACGCCCGTGCCGCGTCCGGTTCCCGTTCCAGCACGGCCGGTCGCTGCCACGCCCGCACGAGCGTCTCCTGCACGACGTCCTCGGTGAGCGCCCGGTCCGCGGTGAGGTGCAGCACGTACCGACGGAGCGCGTCACCGTGCTCGCCGTGGAGTGCCGTGAGGAGTTCGTCGGCCGGCCGGGCGTCCACGGTCACCGTGCCAGCTCGAGGGAGAACTCGACCGCGCCGTGCCCGTCCACGGTCACGAACCCGAGGTCGGGTGCCCGGACGCCGTAGTCCGAGAACGTGATCGGGACGGAGCCGGCGGCCTGGACGTCTCCGTCGCGGTCGACGCCGAGCTGCGCCTTCGCCGTCACGGTGCGCGTGACGCCGTGCAGGGTGAGGTCCCCGTGGAGCGCGACGTCACGGTCGGTCCCGGCGAGCGCCGCCCGGACGTCGACGGGTTCCGTCACCCGGAACGTCGCCGTCGGGAAGCGGTCGGTCTGCAGCGCGGTCCCGCGGAAGTACTCGTCGCGCGCGGCCTCGGGCGTGCTGATCGAGGCGACCCGCACCGTGACCGTGGCCGCGGTGAGGGATCCGCCCGCGACGGTGGCCCGTGCGTCGACGTCCTCCGTGCGTCCGGTCACGGTCACATCCTGGCCCCGGAGGACCTCGTGCACCCGGTACCCCGCGAAACTCGTCCGCGTGGACGTCCACGTGCCGTCGGCCTCGGCGGCCGACAGCGTCGCACCTCCGGTCGGCGCGAGCGAGGGCGCGGCGTCGGCAGCGCCGTTCACCAGGCCCGCGTAGACCACCGGGCCGCCGATGACGCCGGCGGCGCCGACGACGACCACCCCGGCGGCGATGCCGAGCAGGACCTTCGTTCGTCTCTCCACACCCGGTCAACGAGGCACGTGCGCGGATCGTTCGATCCGGAGCGGGATCGAACGATCCGGCGTGGCGTCCCGTGTCACCGGTGAGCGGAACCGTTCCAGCCGGGAGGCCCGGCCCGGGTCCGCAGGACAGGGGTCACCCATGCGCACCATCCGTTCAACCCGTCCCGCACTGCTGGTCGTGGGCGTCGCGTTCGCGGCGACGGTGCTCGCCGGGTGCGCCACACAGTCGACGGCGTCCTCCGGGGCGTCCTCGTCGCCGTCGGCAGCATCGTCGACGTCCTCGTCCGCGACGTCGTCCTCGTCCGCATCGGCCGGGTCGTCCGCGTCGTCCGGCGGGCTGTACGGAACGGACGACCACGGCGGGGCCACGAGCGGCGGCCACGGCTCGGACGACGGCATCGCGACCGCGTCGACCTCGCTGGGCACGGTCGTCGTCGACGGGAAGGGCATGACGGCGTACTTCTACGACGAGGACGTCAAGGGCTCCGGGAGGAGCACCTGCACGGGTGGGTGCGCCGCTGCCTGGCCGGCGATCGAGTCCGACGCGCCGAAGCCCACGGTGTCCGGCGTGACGGGCACGGTCGGCACGATCACCGGTGTCGACGGGAAGCTCCAGGTCACCGTCGACGGCCGGCCGGTCTACACCTACGCCGGAGACTCGAAGGCCGGTGACGTCACCGGGCAGGGCGTGGGCGGTGTCTGGTACGCGGTGGACCCGGACGGGTCCGAGCACCGCTGAGCCGCCGCGCCCCGGCCGCTGGCCCATGATGGAGCGGTGGACATCGTCATCGCCGGCTGCGGCGACCTCGGGATCGAGACCGGCCTGCGCTTCGCCGCACGGGGGCACCGTGTGACGGGCCTCCGGCGGCGGGCCGAGCTCGTGCCCGCGCCGATCGTCGGCCGTGCGGTCGACCTGCGGCAGGAGGTGCCCCGCATCGAGCCGGGGACGGACGTGGTCGTGGTGGCCGTGGCCGCCGGCAGCCGGGAGGTCGACGAGTACCGGGCGACCTACGTCGACGGGCTCCGGAACGTCCTCGACGGCATCGCGGCGTCGGGGTCCGATCCGCGGCTCGTGGTGGTGTCCTCGACGGCGGTGTACGACGTCGACGACGGCAGCGCGGTGACCGAGGACACCCCGGCGGTCGCGAGCACCCCGACCTCGGAGGTCCTGCTCGACGCCGAGGCGCTGCTCCGCTCGCGGGCACCGGGCGCCGTGCTCGCGCGGCTCTCGGGCGTCTACGGCCCCGGGCGGGAGCGGCTGGTCGACCAGGTGCGGAACGGCACGGCACGGCGGTCGTCGGGCACCTCGCCGCACACGAACCGGATCCACCGTGACGATGCCGCCGCGGCGCTCGTGCACCTCGCGACGCTGGACGACCCGGCGCCGACCTACCTCGTCACCGACGACGAACCGGTGCGCCTCGACGACGTGTACACGTTCCTCGCGGCCGAGCTCGGCGCCCCGGAGCCGCCGCGTGCCGAGGCCTCCGGACGTCAGGCGGGCGGGGACAAGCGGCTCTCGAACGCCCTGCTGCGCTCGACGGGCTGGGCGCCCCGGTACCCGTCCTTCCGCGAGGGCTACCGCGCCGTGCTCGCCGGCGAGGGCACCCGCCACCCGTAGCCGGGGCGGACGCCGGCGACTTCGAACCTCGTTCCCGACGTCGAACCGCGGCGCTGACCCGGTTCGACGTCGGGAACGAAGTTCGAACCGAACCCAACCGCACCCGGTCAGTGGTGGCGGTGGTCCTGGATCGTCATGCGCGGGCCGAACGTCGGCTTCCGGAAGCCCGAGCCGCCGATCAACCGCACGACGCGTTCCCGGTGCCCGCGCCACGGCTCGAGCAGCTCGAGCATCCCGTCGTCGTCCACGGGGCCGCCGGTCAGCGCCCACCCGACGAGGGCCGGCACGTGGTAGTCCCCCACGCTCGGCGAATCCGGGTCGCCGTGGGCGCGCTGCGCGGTCTCGGCAGCCGTCCACCTCCCGACGCCCGGGATCGACTGCAGCCGCGCGGCGACGACCGCCCCGCCGCGGCCGAGGGCCAGGGTCCGCTCGAGCGCGGGTGCGACCCGGACCGCCCGCATCACCGTCGCCGAGCGCCCGGGTTCGATGCCGGCGCGGTGCCACTCCCAGCTCGGGACGCGAGCCCACTCGTCGGCGGTCGGCTGCACCCACATGTCCGCCGGAGCGGGGCCCGGTGCGGGCGTCCCGAACCGCCGGAGCAGGTACCGCCACGCACGCCAGGCCTGCCGCGAGGTGACCTTCTGCTCCATGATCGCCGGCACGAGCGCGGCGATGACGGCGTTCGTGCGGAGCAGTCGGAGTCCGGGCTGCCGGTGCCGGGCGTCCGCCAGGAACGGGTGCCCCGACACGTCCAGCGCCGACCAGTCGTCCCCACGACCGAGCAACTCCGGCGCGTGCACCACCGCCCACTCCGCGCCGTCGCCCCACGCGGACACCGCGATCGCGTCGCAGCCCGCACGCCGGACGAGCACCGAGGCCGGTCCGGTCGGCGTCCGCAGGGTGAGCCACGTGTCGGCGCCGACCACCCGGAAGGCGGGGTCGCCGGAGCCGCGCTGCAGGGGCCGGAGCGTCGCGCGGACGTCCACCGCGCCTCCAGGCCGGTACACGGTGTCCACACGACCGGCCGCAGCCGTCGCGTCGGCGGCACCGGACGCGACGGGAGCTGGCAGAGACACACGGGGATGGTAATGCCCCACCACCGTCAGACATGATGGGAGGCGTCCCCGCACACCCGACGTTGGAGTCCCCATGCGCATCGGCATCCTCACCTCCGGAGGCGACTGCCCCGGCCTGAACGCGGTCATCCGCGGCATCGTGCTGAAGGGGATCGCGATCTACGGCCACGAGTTCGTCGGCTTCCGGGACGGCTGGCGGGGCGTCGTCGACGGCGACATCGTCCCGCTCGGGCGGAAGGACATCCAGGGCATCGCGAAGCAGGGCGGCACGATCCTCGGGACGAGCCGGACGAACCCGTTCGAGGGTCCGAACGGCGGCGTGGAGAACATCTCGAAGACCCTCGAGCGGCACGGCATCGACGCCATCGTCGCGATCGGCGGTGAGGGCACCCTCGCGGCCGCGAAGCGCCTCACCGACGCCGGACTGAAGATCGTCGGCGTCCCGAAGACCGTCGACAACGACCTCGGCGCGACGGACTACACGTTCGGCTTCGACACCGCGGTCGCGATCGCCACCGAGGCCATGGACCGGCTGCGCACCACGGGCGAGTCGCACTCGCGCTGCATGGTCGCCGAGGTGATGGGCCGGCACGTCGGGTGGATCGCCCTGCACTCCGGCATGGCGGCCGGCGCGCACGCGATCCTCATCCCGGAGCAGAAGACGAGCATGGAGCAGATCGCCGCATGGGTCCGTGCGGCGTACGACCGTGGTCGTGCCCCGCTCGTCGTCGTCGCCGAGGGGTTCGTGCCGGACCACGAGGACAACGCGCACACCGAGCGCGGCCTCGATGCGTTCGGCCGTCCCCGTCTCGGCGGCATCGGTGAGCGCCTCGCTCCCGTGATCGAGGAGATGACGGGCATCGAGACCCGCGCGACGACGCTCGGGCACATCCAGCGCGGCGGAACGCCCACCGCGTACGACCGGGTGCTCTCGACGCGCCTCGGGCTGGCGGCGATCGACTCCGTGGTCGAGGAGCGGTGGGGCCGGATGGTGGCGCTCAAGGGCACGGACATCGTGCACGTGTCGTTCGAGGACGCCCTCGGTGAGCTGAAGACCGTCCCGCAGGACCGGTACGACGAAGCCGCCATCATGTTCGGCTGACGTGGTCCCGCGGCTGCACCCCGGACGGGAGGCGCGGGTAGCGTCCGACGCGTGACCCGCGCAGTCCTCGTCTCCAGCTCCACCGCCCCCGCCGTCACCGAGGTCGACGTCCCCGACCCCGCCGAGGGCGAGGCCCTCGTCGACGTCACCTACTCGAGCGTCAACTACAAGGACGGTCTGGCCCTCGCACGGAACCCCGGAGTGGCCCGGCTCGACCCGCTCGTGCCCGGGATCGACGCCGTCGGCACGGTCGCGGCCCTCGGTCCGGGCGTGCACGACGTCGCGATCGGTGACCGGGTCGTCCTGAACGGCGCCGGTCTGGGCGAGACCCGGCACGGCGGGTGGGCGGCGCACGCGGTGGTGCCGTCCGGGTCGCTCGTGGTGCTCCCGGACGCCGTCGACGACGCCTTCGCAGCGGCCATCGGCACGGCGGGCTTCACGGCGATGCTCAGCGTGCTCGCGCTCGAGCGGTTCGTCGAGCCGGGTGCCGGTCCGGTCCTGGTGACGGGCGCCTCGGGCGGGGTCGGCACGGTGGCGATCGCCCTGCTGGCCGCTCGCGGGTACCGGGTGACGGCGTCGACGGGTCGGACCGCCAACGAGGAGTCGCTCCGGAGGCTCGGCGCGACCGACGTCGTCGACCGCGGGGCCCTGTCCGACCCCGGCAAGCCGCTGCAGCGCGCGACGTGGGCGGGCGCCGTGGACAGCGTCGGTGGTACGACGCTCGCGAACGTGCTCGCCGCGACGACGTGGGGCGGGGCGGTGACGGCGTGCGGGCTGGCGCAGGACGCCGCGCTGCCCACGACCGTGATGCCGTTCATCCTGCGCGCGGTGTCGCTGCTCGGCATCAACTCGGTCGACGCGCCCGTCGCCCTGCGCCGGCAGGCGTGGGACCGTCTCGCGACCGATCTCGACCCGGCGGTGCTCGCCGGGGTGACGCACACGGTCGGGCTCGAGGAGGCGATCGCGGTCGGCGCCGACGTGGTCGCAGGGCGGGTCCACGGGCGGACGGTGGTGGCCGTCGACCGCTGACGCGCGCGGCGTCCAGCGACCGCAGTATTTCACAAGCGTTTGCATATTGACACGTTAGGATTTGAGTACAGAACACCTGAGCCTGTGAGGAGCCCGGCATGCCGGTACCCAAGTCGACCGTCGAGAACTCGCCGCGCAAGCTCCTGCGCGACGTCGTGCTCGAGAAGATGCTCGCCGCGATCCAGGACGGCACGTTGCAGGCCGGTGAGCGCCTCAACGACGACGAGCTCGTGCAGTGGCTCGGAGTGAGCCGCACCCCGATCCGCGAGGCGATCGCCAAGCTGGTCGACTACGGACTGGTCGAGATGGAGGCGAACCGGTACACGCGCGTCGCCACCCCGACCCTGAAGCAGTTCGACGACACCCTGCAGGTCCTCGGCGGGTTCACCGAGCTCGCGGCGCGCTGGGCGGTGCCGAAGCTCGACGACGGGACGGCGAAGGACCTGCTCGGCACGCTCGAGGCACTCCGGACGGCAGCGGACGCCGAGGACCGGGCCGCCATGTCGCAGCACCTCGGCACCGTGGTGACGGCGCTCATCGCGGCGGCGGACAACGACCTGCTCACCCAGCTCTCGGTCTCGCTGCTCCCGCGGACGAACTTCCTCGCGCTGACGCACCCGAGCGGCCTGTTCTGGGACGTGAAGCACTTCATCGACCCGCTCCGGGCGGCGATCAAGAAGCGCGACGGCGAGGCCGCCGGTGCGTCGATCCGTTCCCTGACGGCCACCGTCGAGGAACACACCGAGAACATCCGCGAGGTCGCGCCGACCGAGAGCACGCTGGCCCAGACCGGGCGCGGGCGCTGAGCGGAACGCTGGTCTGCGGCACGATGGTGTCGTGAGCAGCAGCAACGACGACGTCCTCGTCCGGGCGACCGGCGTCCGGGTGACCCGCTCCGGCCGGGACCTCCTGCACGACATCGACCTGACCGTCCGGCGCGGGGAGCACTGGGCGCTCCTCGGGCCGAACGGCGCGGGCAAGTCCACGCTGCTCGCCGTCCTCGGGGCCACCGGGCACCCGACCGCGGGCACGGTGGAGGTGCTCGGCCGTCGGCTCGGACGGGTCGACGTCCGGGAGCTCCGCGAGCACATCGGGCACGTCGACCCGCGCCACCGGATGCTCTCCCCGCTGACGGTGCTCGAGACCGTGCTGACCGGTCTGACCGGGACGACCGACCTCATGATGCGGTGGGAGCCGGCCCCGGAGCAGGTGGCGACCGCGGAGCAGCACATCGCCGACGTCGGCCTCACCGCACGTCGGGACGCCCGCTGGCCCGTCCTGTCGCAGGGCGAGCGCGGACGGACCCTCATCGCCCGCGCGCTCATGTCCGAGCCGCGCCTGCTCCTGCTCGACGAGCCCGCGACGGGACTCGACGTCGCCGCCCGGGAGCACCTGCTCGAGACGGTCGACGCCCTCCGCCACCGGCACCCCGAGCTCGGCAGCGTGATGGTCACCCACCACCTGGAGGACCTGCCGGCCTCGACCTCGCACGCGATGCTCCTCCGCGACGGGGCCGCCGTCGCGCAGGGCACCTCCGACGAGGTCATCACGTCGGCAGCGGTGTCGCACGCCTTCGACTTCCCGCTCGCGATCCTGCGGGCCGAGGGCCGATGGGCGGCGCGCCGGGCGTCCTAGACGCCCGGTGCCCCCCCCGGATCGCGCTCCCGCGGGTCGAACCACGCACACGACGTCGAACCAGGCGCGGACGCTGGTTCGATGTCGGAAACGCGGTTCGACGCGAGGGCGGCTACTCCGTCGCCGCCGCCGCTGCCTTCGCCGCGACCGGCAACGCGTCGAGCACCCGGCCGACGGCACGATCGTCGTGCGCGGCGGTGAGGAACCACGCCTCGAACACGCTCGGCGGCAGGGTCACCCCCGCATCGAGCATGGCGTGGAAGAACGGTGCGTAGCGGAACGCCTCCTGCGCCCGGACGTCGTCGTAGTCCCGCGGGGCGGTCTCGGTGAAGGCGAACGAGAACAGGTTGCCCGCATGCTGCACGGTGTGCGCGACACCCTCGGCCGAGAGCGCCGCGCTCGTCGCGTCGGCGATCACGGCCGCGGTCCGGTCGAGGTGCGCGTACACGTCCGCGGTGGCGGCACGGAGCGTCGCGATGCCCGCAGCCACGGCGAGCGGGTTCCCGGAGAGGGTGCCGGCCTGGTAGACGGGCCCGAGCGGGGCGAGGTAGTCCATGACCTCGCGTCGGCCGCCGAGCGCGGCGAGCGGCATGCCGCCGCCGATGACCTTGCCGAAGGTGACGAGGTCGGGCTTCCACCCGGCACCGTCCGGCACGACGTTCGCGGCCTCGAGCCCCCACCAGCCGGCGGGACCGACGCGGAAGCCGGTGAGCACCTCGTCGACGATGAGCAACGCGCCGTGCGACTGGACGATCTGCGCGAGCGCACGGTTGAAGCCCCGCTCGGGCGCGAGGACGCCCATGTTCGCGGCGGCCGCCTCGACGATGACGCCCGCGATGCGCTCGGAGTGCTCGTCGAACGCCCGGCGGACCGCGTCGAGGTCGTTGTAGGGCAGGACGAGGGTCTGCGCGGCGGTCTCGGCGGTGATGCCGGCGCTGCCGGGGAGCGCCAGGGTCGCGACGCCCGAACCCGCCTCGGCCAGCAGGGAGTCCGAGTGCCCGTGGTAGTGCCCGGCGAACTTCACGAGGAGGTCCCGGCCGGTGTACCCCCGCGCCAGGCGGATCGCGGTCATCGTCGCCTCGGTGCCCGTGGACACCATGCGCAGCTTCTCGACCGGACCGTCGCCGTCCACCGAGACCCGCTGCTTCACGAGTTCGGCGAGCTCGGTCTCCCCCGGCGTCGACGCGCCGAAGCTCAGTCCGCGCGCCGCGGCCTGCTGCACGGCCTCGACCGTCGCAGGGTGGGCGTGCCCGAGGATCGCCGGGCCCCACGACGCCACGAGGTCGACGTACTCGCGTCCCTCGGCGTCGGTGACGTACGCACCCTTCGCGGACGTCAGGAAGCGCGGGGTCCCGCCGACGGAACCGTACGCGCGGACGGGCGAGTTGACGCCGCCCGGGATGCTGTTCTTGGCGCGGCCGAAGAGCTGGTCGTTGGTGGTCATTCGGGGGCCTTCCCGGTCGAGGCGATGCCGGCGACGTCCGCGGTGCTGCCGGAGGTGCGGAGACCCGCCTCCTCGTTCAGCTTCCGCGCGATGTCGACGGCGAAGTAGGTGAGGATCGCGTCCGCTCCGGCGCGCTTGATGCCGACCAGCGCCTCCATGGCGGCGGCGTCCCGGTCGATCCAGCCGTTCTGCGCGGCGGCGGTGATCATCGCGTACTCGCCGGAGATCTGGTAGGCCCAGACCGGCACGGGCGAGGTCGCGGCGGTCTCCGCGAGCACGTCGAGGTAGCTCATCGCCGGCTTCACCATGACGATGTCGGCGCCCTCGGCGATGTCCTGCTCGACCTCGCGCAGCCCCTGCCGACCGTTCGCGGCGTCGATCTGGTACGTCCGGCGGTCGCCGACCAGCGAAGAGTCGACCGCTTCGCGGAACGGCCCGTAGAACGCCGACGCGTACTTCGCGGCGTAGGCGAGCAGCGCGGTGCCCGGGTGTCCGGCAGCGTCGAGCGCGTCCCGCGCCGCGGCGATCTGACCGTCCATCATGCCGCTCATGCAGACGAGTTCGGCGCCGGCCTCGGCCTGCACGACCGCCATGTCGCGGTACCGCTCGAGCGTGGCGTCGTTGTCGACCGAGCCGTCCGAGGCGAGCACGCCGCAGTGGCCGTGGTCGGTGAACTCGTCGAGGCAGAGGTCGGACTGGACGACCAGCGCGTCACCGACCTCCTCTCGGGCGATGCGGATCGCGACGTTGAGGATGCCGTCCGGGTCGGTCGCGCCGGACCCCTGTGCGTCCTTCGTCGTCGGCACGCCGAACAGGTTCACGCCCCCGACCCCGACCGACGCCGCCTCGTGCAGCGCGCGCCGGAACGAGTCGAGCGAGTGCTGCTGCACGCCCGGCATGCTCTGGATGTCGATCGCCTCGGTGGCGCCTTCGCGGATGAACATCGGCAGCACGAGTTCGGCGGGGTGCAGTCGCGTCTCGGCGACGAGTCGCCGCATCGCTGGGGTGGCGCGGAGTCGACGGGGGCGGATCTGGGGGAAGCGGCCGGTCACGGTGTGCCTTCCTGTTCGGGGACGTGTGGAGGGAGTGTCTCGACGACGGCGTCGAGCAGGGCTTCGGCGGACCGCGAGGCACTGACGACGTGCACCGGCAGTCCGGCGGCGCGGGCGTCCGCAGCGGTCCCCGGTCCGATGCACGCGACCAGCGTGCGCGGGTCCAGCGGCGCCATCCGGCGGACGACCTCGCGGGCGACGCTGCCGCTGGTGACGAGCACCACGTCGGGCCGACGGTCGAGGGAGAGCGGCCCGGAGCCGGTCCCCACGGTACGGTACGCGACCACGTCGTCCACGTCGATCGCACGGGCACGGAGGGCGTCGACGAAGGTCGGCGCGGCGAGGTCCGACCGGGGGAACAGCACGGTGCCGCGGGTGGACGGGAGGGCGTCGGCCAGGGCCGCCGCGGAGGACTCCGCGGGGACGAGGTCGACGGTCCAGCCTGCGGCCCGCGCGGCTCGTGCGGTCGATTCGCCGACCGCGGCGACCCCGACGTCGGACGGGAGGCGCGGCACCCGTTCCGCGACGACGCGCACCGCCGTCGCGCTGGTCACCGCGATCCACGCGTAGCTGCCCACGGTGGTCCGGTCGCCTCCGTCGGCAGCCGGGGCGCGCCTTGCGGCTCGCACCGGTTCCCGAGCGTCCCCGCCCGCTTCTGCCTGTGCGACGAGACGACGCACCGCTCGATCGAGGGGCGCCGGGTCGGCCGGCGGCTCGTCCGCGATGAGCGGCACGACCACGGGGACGAGCCCACGCTGCCGGGCGGCCGCAGCGACCCGGTCGCCCCAGGCACCGCCGCGCGGGACGAGGACGACCGGGGATCGCGCCGCGTCCGTGGCGGTGGCGACGGCGTGCGTGGCGACCGTCCTACCCGGCCGGGGTGGCCAGGCCCGGGCCCGCGGTGTGCGGGCCGTCGGTCGTGTCGTCGGCGACCGAGGAGGCCAGGTCCGCCAGCTCTGCGGCGCCGTTCTCGAGGAGTTCGGCCGCGACGCGGCCGCCGAGTGCGAGCGCCTCGTCGAGCCGGTCCTGCGCGGAGCCCTCGAGGACGGACGCGTGCGACGCGGTCCGGTACTCGGTGCCGTCGGGACGGTAGACCGTCGCCGACACGAGCAGCAGCTCTGCGTCGACGATCGCGGTCGCACCGATCGGTGCGGAGCACCCGGCCTCGAGCTTCGCGAGCACCTCGCGCTCCGCGGCGACCGTCAGCCGGGTCGGCGCGTGCTCGATCTTCCGCAGCGCGGCGAGCAGGTTCCGATCGGACTCGTCCGCACGGGTCTCGATCGCGAGCGCGCCCTGTCCCGGAGCACTCGGCCAGAAGCCGAGGTCGAGCATCTCGGTGGCGACGTCGAGCCGGTCGATGCGCGTCAGTCCGGCGGCCGCGAGCACGACGGCGTCGAGGTCGTCGTCCACCCGGCCCAGCCGCGTGTCGATGTTGCCGCGGATGTCCACCACGTCGAGGTCGGGACGCTTCGCCTTGAGCTGCGCGACGCGTCGAGGCGAACCGGTGCCGACCTTCGCGCCCTCGGGCAGGGTCTCGATCGTGGCGGCGTTCCGGGCGACCAGGACGTCACGGGCGTCGGCACGCTTCGGGACGGCGGCGATCGTCAGCCCCGGGTACGGTGCCGTCGGGAGGTCCTTGAGCGAGTGCACGAGGACGTCGACCTCACCCGCGACCAGGGCCTCACGGAGCGCGCTCGCGAACACGCCCGTACCGCCGAGGCTCGCCAAGGAGGCGCGGTTCGTGTCGCCCTCGCTCGTCACCGTGACGAGCTCGACCGGACGACCGGAGGCCTTCGCCAGGCGGTCGGCGACGTCCTGCGACTGCGCGACCGCGAGCCGGCTGGCCCGGGTGCCGAGGCGGATCGGGGCCGGGCCGTCCGTCGGGGTGGTGCCGGTCACAGCGGTGTCGGTCACGGTGCGAGTCCGGCCGCGGCCGGCTTGAACCCGGCGCGCACGTTCTCGCAGCAGCCCGGGCGGCACACGTCGTACCACGGCCCGAGGTCCGTCTCGTGCGGACGCTCGCTCGTCGGCGTGCCGTTCACCCGCTCGAGCACGAGGTCGACGAGGCCCGCGACGTAGGCCGGGTCCACCCCGGGGGTCTGGGTGCGGACCGACCAGAAGCCGAGCTCACGGGCGGTCTCGGTGGCCTCTTCGTCGAGGTCCCACATGACCTCCATGTGGTCGCTCACGAAGCCGAGCGGGACGATCAGGACGGCACGCGTCGGGCCGCCCTGCAGCGTCTCGTTCATGTAGTCGTTGATGTCGGGCTCGAGCCACGGCATGCTCGGCGGCCCCGAACGCGACTGGTAGACGAGCTTCCACGCGGGCTTGCTCGTGCCCCGCAGCGACTCGTGCTCGGGCTGCTCGAGCAGCTCCGCCCAGGCCTGGTCGAGGACGACCTGCGCCACTGCGAGGTGCTGCGCCTCGTACGCGCCGTGCTCGCCGAAGCCGCGGAAGTCGGGGCCGGAGCGAGCGGCGTCGGTCGACGGGATCGAGTGCGTCGAGAACAGGACGTGGATCTCGGTCGCGGGGTCGATGCCGTCGTTCTCGGCGATCGCCTTCGCGAGGCCGTCGCGCACGCCGTCGACGAACGGCCGGACGAAGCCGGGGTGGTCGAAGAACTGCCGGACCTTGTCGATCTTCACGGTGTCGATCAGGCCGGTGGAGTCGAGCACACGCGCGAAGTCCTCGCGGTACTGGCGGCAGCTCGAGAAGGACGAGTACGCGCTCGTCGCGATCGCCAGCAGCTGCCCGTAGCCCTTGTCCGCCGCGTCACGGACGGCGTCCTCGAGGTAGGGGTCCCAGTTGCGGTTGCCCCAGAGGACCGGCAGGTCCACGCCACGGTTCGCGAGCTCGGCCTCGAGCGCTGCCTTGAGCGCCCGGTTCTGCGCGTTGATCGGGCTCACGCCGCCGAAGTGCCGGTAGTGGTGGGCGACCTCTTCCAGACGCTCGTCCGGGATGCCACGACCACGCGTGACGTTGCGGAGGAACGGGATGACGTCGTCCTGGCCCTCCGGACCACCGAAGCCGGCGAGGAGGATCGCGTCGTACGCGACCGGCACCTCGACGTGTTCGGGCCCGGCGGCGGCGGCCGGCGTCGCACCGATGACGGCCTGACCGTTCGTGATGTGGGACGTGTCGGTCACGAGAGCACCTCCGGCAGCTCGGCGGTCGTCACCCGACGACCGGTGAAGAACGGGACCTCCTCGCGCACGTGCAGGCGCGCCTCGGTGTAGCGCAGGTCGCGCATGAGATCGACCAGGTCGACCAGGTCGGGGCTCTCGAGCGGCAGGATCCACTCGTAGTCGCTCAGCGCGAACGTGGCGATCGTGTTCGTGAGCACGCGGCGGTACTTCGCTCCGGCGATCCCGTGGTCGCGCAGCATCGTCGAGCGCTCTTCCTCGGGCAGGAGGTACCACTCGTACGACCGGACGAACGGGTAGACGGTGATCCACGCCTCCGGGTCCTTGCCGCGGAGGAACGCGGGGGTGTGCCGCTTGTTGAACTCGGCTTCGCGGTGCATCGCCATCGCGTGCCACACCGGCTCGGCATCCTGGAACAGCCCCGTGCGGCGGATCTCGCGCAGCACCGCCTGGATGGCCTGCGCGTCGTCGCCGTGCAGCCAGATCATGACGTCGGCGTCCGCGCGGAAGCCCGAGACGTCGTAGAAGCCCCGGATCGTCACGCCGCGCTCGGCAGCGGCGGAGACCACGGCGTCCAGCTCGGCCACCGCGTCGTCCCCCACCCGGTGGATCGGACCGAGCGGACGGCGGAACACGGCCCACAGCGCGTACGCGGTGAGGAGGTTCGGGTCGATGCCGTCAGGGGAGGTCGCGTGTGCGTCGTGCGTGGGCACGGTGGAACTCATGTGTCCATTGTCCTATCGGTCACAAAGGTGACGCCGCTCCCCTTTCGACGGCGAGCGCTACCGCCGTCGGAGCACCGCTACGACGATACCCCCGACCACCGCCACGCCCGCTGCGAGCCCGGCCAGGTACGGCACGGGCTGCTCGTCGAACCCTCGCTTGACCTTCGCGGCCGCGATGCCGAGCTGCTTCGGGACGTTGAGCTTGTCCTCGATCGCGTCGAGGGTGTCGAACAGCTGCGCGCGGGTCGCCGCGACGCGGTCGGCCAGGTCGTCGTGCTGATCGGTCACGTGGGTCCTCCGGTGTGGGTGATGGGGTCCGGCTCGCTAGAAGCGGCCGTCGACGTCCGGCTTGCGGGCACCGTACCGGTTCGGCGGCGTCGGCTTCTTGCCCATGCCCTTCACTGCGTTGATGTCGTTCTTGACGCTGTCGATGGTGCGCTTCGGCGTGATCGGGAGCCCCTTCTTGAGGCGCTTCCACCCGAGCCACCCGAGGATCCCGGCGACGATGAGCATCACGACGGCGATCACGATGGCAGCGAGCCACGCGGGCATCACGGTGGCGAGTCCCATCACGGCGGCGGTCAGCAGGACGCCGATCGCGTAGAGGACGATGACGAGCGCGCCCACGAGCAGACCGGCGGCGAGACCGAAGATCTTCGCCTTCGTCAGCATCTCGGCCTTGAGCAGGTTCAGCTCGCCCTTGACCAGCTCCTTGACGAGCTTGGGGACGTCGCCGACCAGACCGAACAGCGAACGCGGCTTGCGGTCGCGGGTGTCCGTCATGAGGTCTGTTCGTCCTTCTTCTGCCCGACCTTGCGGACGACCTTCTTCGTCTGCTCGCCGACGAACTCGGCGACGTCAGGGGTCTTGTCGGCGATGAAGTCCTCGGCGACGTGGACGCTCTTCTGGACGCCGTTGCTGTTCCAGATCTTGCCGCTGACGGTCTTGATCTGCTCGTACCGCGCCCGTCCGGCTCGCGATCCCAGGACGTACCCGAGAGCGGCGCCGGCGACGAACAGGAGCTTGCCTCGCATGTGCGATTCCTCCGTTGGGTCAGTGTGCGGTGGTCATGCGCCGAACGGAATACGTCCGGCGTTCCTGCAACAGTAGCCCTCTCCTCGTCTGTGGTCCGCTCAGGAATCCAGGATGCGTTCAGCAGCGGCGCGCGAGGACGCCACGATCCCGGCCAGACCCCGGCCCGCGGACGCCTCACCGATCCCCACGACGCCGTCCGCCAGTCCGGCGGCCGTGGTGTCCGGGCCCTGCCAACGGACGCTGGCGGCGCCGACGACGGACGCAGGGGTGACCGGGACGCCGAGGAGGGCGGTCGCGTCGTCGGTGGCGCGCCTGCCGGTCGGGTCCGCCGGGTCCACCGGGCGGCTCGTGCCCACCCGGGCGGCGTCGTCGTCCGCCGCCGGGACCGCGTAGCTGAGCCGGAGGACGTGGCGCCCCTCGGCGGCCTCGGCGAGCCACGGCCACTTCACCGTAGAGTGGGTGATCGCCTTCGCGCGGACCCCGGTGGCGTCCGGGTGCACGAGCATCCCGGTGCCCCGAGGAGCGGCGTCCAGCTCGGGTCGGTCGACCACGAGCGTCACGAGTTCGATCCCCGTCCGGGCGGCAGGGGTGGTGCGGTCCGGGTCGGACGTCGAGGACAGGACGTGCTCCGCCACGAGTCGTTCCGCTCCGCCGTCCGCGGTCACGACGTCGACCGCGTGCTGTTCGACGGCCGTCGCGCGGGCGCCCATCCGGACGTCCACGTGGTAGGTCTCCATGTCCGCGACGAGCTCGTCCACGAGCCGCACGATCCCCCCGCGGATGCCCTGGACGGCGGACCCGGCGGTCGCCCGTGCCCGGAGCGCGAGGACCGCGCGCGCGAGCGATCCCTCGCGGAGCATCGCCGCCCGGAGCCCCGGCGCCACCCGGTCGGGGTCGAGACGGTCCGGGTGGGTGGAGTGCACCCCGGCGACGATCGGCACGACCAGGTCGTCGAGGACCTGCGCGCCCATCCGCGTCCGGACCATCGCGCCGAGCGAGGTCGCCTTCGACCCGACCGGCGACGGCAGGAGGGAGTCCATCTGCGCCCGGAGCGCCGCGCGCTGCCCCACCACGGCCAGCACGTCCGCGGCCATCGGGCTGCCCGGGATGCCCAGGAGTCCGGTCTGCGGGATCGGGAAGGTCCGACCGTCGCGGGTCATCAGCCACGCGCCCCGCGGGTCCGGCGTGGTGACCTCGTTGCCCAGCCCGAGCTCGATCGCCAGGCGACCGACCGCGTCGTTGCGGGTCGCGAACGAGTCCGCCCCCATGTCGAGGTCGAGTCCGGCGACGGTGTGCCGACGGATCATCCCGCCGAGGACGTCCGAGGCCTCGACGAGCACGACGTGCGCGCCGCCCTTGGCGAGGTCCCGCGCGGCGACGAGGCCGGCGACCCCGCCGCCGACCACCACCACGTCGGTCACGCGGCGGCCTCGGAGGGCACGTCCGTCCCGTCGCCGAGCTCGTGGACGAGCGACACGACGCGGGTGAGGACCGCCGGATCGGTCTCCGGGGGGACACCGTGCCCGAGGTTCACGACGTGCGCCCGTGCGGTGCCCCCGCGGCGGACGACGTCGCGCACGTGGGACTCGAGCACCGGCCAGGGCGCGGCGAGCATCGCCGGGTCGATGTTGCCCTGCACGGTGACGCCGGTACCGACACGACGGACGGCCTCGTCGAGCGGCACGCGCCAGTCGACACCGACCGCGTCGACGCCCACGGTGTCCGTGCCGAAGGTCGTCATCTCGTGCAGGACCTCACCGCTGCCGACACCGAAGTGGATGCGGGGGACGCCGAGGTCGGCCACGTGCGCCGACGCCGCGGCGGAGTGCGGGGCGACCGACCGGACGTAGTCGGCACGGGACAACGAACCGACCCACGAGTCGAAGAGCTGCGCCGCCGACGCGCCGGCGAGCACCTGCGCGCGCAGGAACGCCCCCGACACCTCCGCCGCCCAGGCGAGCAGGCGCGACCAGGTCTCCGGGTCGCTGTGCATCAACGTGCGCGCGCGGATGTGGTCCTTCGACGGACCGCCCTCGACGAGGTACGCCGCGAGCGTGAAGGGCGCTCCGGCGAACCCGATGAGCGGTGTGCTGCCGAGCTGCTCGACGGTCCGCGACACGGCGTCCGAGATCGGCGCGAGCGCGGCGGCGTCGAGCTGCCCGAGCGCGTCGACGTCGGCGGCGGTCCGGATCGGGGACCCGAGCACGGGGCCGCGACCGGGGACGATCTCGACGTCCACGCCGGCGAGCTTGATCGGCACGACGATGTCGCTGAAGAAGATGCCCGCGTCCACCCCGTGCCGACGGACGGGCTGCAGCGTGATCTCGGAGGCCATCGCCGGGTCGAGGCAGGCGTCGAGCATGGCCGTGCCGACGCGGAGTTCCCGGTACTCGGGCAACGACCGGCCCGCCTGGCGCATGAACCACACCGGCAGCGTCTCCGGCCGGTCGCCACGGAGCGCGCGGACGAGCGGCGAGCCCGACGTGCGCCCGGACACGAGCGGGTGCGATGCGGGGAGGAGGGTGGTCGGTGCGTCGGTCACCGGACGATTCTCCCATCGGCGAACAGGGCGTATCCCGAGCACGCAGGACCACGATCGGGGCCGGACGGGATGCGAGTTACCATGGGGGACGTGCTCATCTGTCTCACGGCGTCGCACCGCAACGCCAGCTTCGACCTCCTGGAGCGACTGAGCATCGGCGCACCGAACGCCGCGAGCCGTCTCGTGACCGACTCCGACGTGCTGGACGGAGCCGTCGTCCTGGCGACCTGCAACCGCTTCGAGGCCTACCTCGACATCGCTGGGGACGACCGCGACTCCGCCGTGTCGGCGACCGTCGATGCCGTCGCGGCCGCGAGCGACCTCGACCCCGCCGACGTCCGCGACTCCGTACAGGTGCTCGGCGGCAAGGACGTCGTGCAGCACCTCTTCGCCGTCTCGAGCGGCCTCGAGTCCGTCGTCGTCGGCGAGACCGAGATCTCCGGGCAGGTCCGGCGGTCCCTCGAGGACGCCCGGTCCAACGGCACCACCACCTCTGACCTCGAACGCCTGTTCCAGGAGGCCGCGCACACCTCCCGCGGCGTCAAGACACGCACCCGGATCGGCGCTGCCGGTCGGTCGCTCGTGCGCCTCGGCCTCGAGCTCGCGTCGTCGCGCGTGACGGACTGGGGCCGCGCCCGTGTACTCCTCGTCGGCACCGGCAGCTACGCCGCCACGACGATCGCCGCGCTCCGGGACCGCGGGGCCACGACCATCCAGGTCTTCTCCCCCTCCGGACGCGCGCCCTGGTTCGCCGCGAAGCACGACCTCGTCGCTGCGACGGACCTCCGGCAGGCCATCGCCGCGAGCGACGTCCTCATCACCTGCACCTCCAGCGAGGTCCCGGTCGTCGAACCGGCCGACCTCGACGACGGCGTGCGTCGCATCGTCATCGACCTCGGGCTCCCCCGCAACGTCGACCCGGACGCGGCCGATGTCGACGGTGTCGAGCTGCTCGACCTCGAGACCATCAGCATCCACGCCCCGATCGCCGAGCTGAACGCGGAGTCCGAGGCCCGTGCGATGGTCGACGACGCCGTCTCGCGCTTCCGGGCCCAGGCGCTCGAGCAGTCGACGACGCCGGCGCTCGTGGCGTTCCGCAAGCACGTCTTCGACATCCTCGACGACGAGATCGACCGCGCGAAGCGTCGCGCCGACGGCGACTCCGAGTCCGCCGAGCAGACCGAGCGCGCGCTCCGGCACCTCGTCGGCGTCCTGCTGCACCGCCCCTCGGTCCGAGCACGCGAGCTCGGCCGCGCCGGTCGCGGCGAGGAGTTCGTCGGCGCGCTCGACGCCCTCTTCGGCGTCCGTCCCGAGCCCGAGGCGGAGCTGCCGTCGCCGGTGGTGCCGCTGGCGGAGCGCACCGCGCCCGAGCGCACCGTTGCGGACCGCTCCGACGAGGCGGACGCGAGCTGAGCCTCCCGTCCGACCCGGTGACCCTGCGGGTCAGCGCACTGCTGCTGGTGCGCGACCGCCGCGTGCTCATGGTGCGCGCACGTGCCCGCGACGTGCTCTACCTGCCCGGCGGGAAGGCGGAACCGCACGAGACCGACCTCGAGGCCGTCATCCGCGAGGCGTACGAGGAGACCGGCCTGCGGCTCGTCCCCGAGGACGTCGACGAGTTCGGCACGGTGACGGAGCCGGCGCACGGGCAGGCGCCCGGAACCCTCGTCGCGATGACGCTGTTCCTGGTCCGGTCGGGAGGCGCGCTCGACTCCGTCACGCCCGTCGCCTCGGCCGAGGTGGACGAGGTGGAGTGGGTCACCTCCGCGGACGCGGACCGCTGCCCGCCCGCGGGCGTCGAGACGCTCCGCCGCCTGGTGGCGGCGGAGCTCATCGACTAGTCGTCAGAGCAGGTCGCGGTCGGTGTAGTGCCCGATCTCGCCGTCCTGCGTGGGTTCGGCCTCGCCCGGGATCTCGGACTCGACGTACTCGCCCTCGCCGTCGCCGCCCTCGGGCCGGACCTCGCCCGGGATCTCGCTCGAGACGAACTCGCCGGCGGGTTCGTTCGACTCGACGTGCGGCTCGCCGGGGATCTCGCTGTCGGTGAAGGATCCCGCCCGCGGCTCGACGCCGTCGGATCGGCCCTCGTCGCCGCGTGCCTGCTCGTGCTTGCCTGCCATGTCGACCTCCGTCGCTCGCATCCTGGTACGTGTCGTGAGTGTGCTCGTGACGGCTGGGTGCATCCCGAATCCTGTACCCCGCGCCGGTGGTTGCGTTGGGTCATGCACCATCGCGATCGGGTCCCACTGCTCGTCGCCGCCGGTCTCGTCGCCGTCGGTGTCCTGGCCGGCTGCTCGTCCGGTGGCGGTCGTGCCGCGTCGCCGTCGACCGTGGCCAGCTCCGCGGTGCCCTCGGCCTCGTCGACGGCCGACGGGGCGACCTCGGCTCCGAGCGGGGCGGCGACGGGTGGTGCGACGACGGGTGGTGCGAGCGCACCGGCGTCCGCCCCGACGGGAGGCGGGAGCGGCGTCGCCGCGACGGCACCGTGCTCCGCCGGTTCCCTCCGGGCCGGCGAGGAGGCCGGCAGCGGCGGAGCGGCCGGGAGCACGTACACGCACCTCACCCTCGAGAACACCGGGACGACGAGCTGCACCTTGCAGGGGTGGCCGGGTGTCTCGTTCGTCGGTGGCGGCACGGGCACGCAGATCGGTGCCGCGGCGTCCCAGGACCGTGCGTCCGCGCACCCCACCGTGACGCTCGCGCCCGGCCAGGAGGCCGTTGCCCCGCTCAAGATCACGAACGCGCAGGACTACCCCTCCGCGAAGTGCCACCCGGTCACCCCCGACGGGTTCCGCGTCTACCCACCCGGGTCGAAGCAGTCGCTGTACGTCGAGGACCGGGGACACCCAGCGTGCCGTTCGACCGCCGTCACGATCCTGAACGTGCAAGCGCTCGTCCCGCAGGGCCAGGCGGTCGACTGAACTCTGCGACGATGGCTCGATGCTGATCGTCGCGACCGAGCGCCCCGAGCGTGGAGAGCTCCTCGCCCTGTACGACGCCGTGGGTTGGACGGCCTACACCCGTGATCCCGAGCTGCTCGAGGACGCCATCGCGGGATCGCACACGGTGCTGACCGCCCGGCAGGACGGTGTGCTCGTCGGACTCCTCCGGACGGTGTCGGACGGCGCGACGATCGCCTACGTCCAGGACGTGCTCGTGGCCCCCGCGGCGCAGCGGCAGGGCATCGGCGGCGCGCTGCTCGACGAGGCGCTCCGGCGGTACGACCGGGTCCGCCAGACGGTCCTGCTGACGGACGCGGACCCCGGCCAGCGTGCCTTCTACGAGTCCCGCGGCTTCGTCGAGGCCCACGACGCGACGCCGTCGCCCCTGCGGTCCTTCGTCCTCCTGCGCTGAGCACCGTCGTGTCAGGCCGTCCGCGAGCGCGCGGGTCGGACCGGATCAGCAGCCCGGCACCGGTACGCTCACCTCGCCCGCTGCCCTCCGCCCTCGATGGACGACCCGTGACGATCTCGCTGCTCTCCGCCCACACGCTCCTGGCGAGCTACGCCGTCACCGGCCTGCTCACGGTGGTCCTGCTCATCGTCACGCGACGCTCCTGGCGCGCCCTGCTCATCGCGGCGGCCGTCGGCGCGGGCGTCGGGGTCCTGCTCACCTGGTGGCTCGGCGACGTCATCGACGTCCTGGGCGTCGCACCCACGTCGGTCGACCGCGTGTGGGTGGCGGTCGCGTGCGCGCTGCTCGCCGTGGCCGTCGTCGGGCTCGTCCGCGGGCGGGCGCTGACGAAGGGCATCGCCGCGGTCCTCGTGCCGGCAGCGGTCCTCTCGGCGGGCCTCGCCGTGAACCGGGACGCCGGGCTGTTCCCGACGGTCACCGAGGCGCTCGGTCAGTCCCACATCCGTGCCCTCCGCCTCCCGGACGACCGACACCCCTCTGGGCAGCAGGCGGACGTCGCGCACTGGCAGGCCCCCGCGGACATGCCGCGGACGGGCCGCTACGGTTCCGTGACGATCCCCGGGTCCGTGTCGCGCTTCCCCGCGCGGCCGGCGGTCGTCTACCTCCCGCCTGCGGCACTCGTCGAGCACGCCCCGATGCTCCCCGTGGTCGTCATGCTCTCCGGCCAGGGGCCCGGCGCCGCACCCGCGAACATCGTCGAGGCGGGTCGCATGGCGTCGCGACTCGACGCCCTCGCGGCGGAGCACCACGGGCTGGCGCCCATCGTGGTCATGCCGGACCAGCTCGGCGAGGCGACGCGGAACCCGATGTGCGTCGACGGACCACTGGGCGACAGCGCGACGTACCTGACGCGGGACGTGCCCGACTGGGTGCGGGAACACCTGCACGTCGCTGCCGGGCCCTCGAACTGGGCGATCAGCGGTTTCTCGCAGGGCGGGACGTGCGCGTTGCAGCTGGGCGCGACCGACCCGGACCTGTTCGGGTCGTGGATCGACGTCTCCGGGCAGCTCGGCCCGACACTGCAGGACCGCTCCGACACCGTCGCGCGCGGATTCGGTGGCGACGAACGGGCCTACGAAGACGCTCAGCCCCTGCGGATCCTGCAGCAGGACGCGCCGTACTCCGCGTCCGCGGCGTTCATCGCTGCCGGTGCGGACGACCACCGCTACGGTCCGAACGTGCAACGGGTCGCAGCAGCGGCCGAAGCCGCCGGCGTGCAGGTGACCGCGCACCTCGTCCCCGACGGAGGCCACGACTGGCACACCGCCGGACACGCGCTCCAGGAGGGGGTCGCGTGGTTCATGCGGCGGACGGGCCTGGCGGAGCCGCGCTGAGCTCCCGCCGCTCGCGGGCACCGTCAGGAGTCGGGGTCGTCCATGAACTCGCGGACCTCCTGCGCGCACCGGCACGTCGCGGCCATGTGCCGCGCCCACTCCAGCGCCTCCGCACGCGTCGGCACGTCCACGATGCAGAACCCACCGATGAAGGTGTCCTTCCCGCTCCGGACGGCCGGATCGCGCACCGTGCCGTCCGTCTCGACCACGGCACCGGCGGACGCCTCGAGCAGTCCACCGCCGAACACCCAGACGCCGGCGGCCTTCGCCTCCCGCACCACGGCGTGCGTCGCGTCCGACACCGCCTCGAGTTCCGCTGCCGGGAACACCATCGTCCCCTCGTCGAACGAGATCAGGTACTTCGTCATGGCGTGAAACTACGCTGACCGGATGCCGCCGCACACCGCCCCGACCGCCGTCGACCTCGGTGCCCGTCTGCTCGGCCGCCCCCTCGAGCACGACCGCGTGCTCACCGGCGGCCAGCACGCGCGGACGGTGATGGCGGACGACGCCGGTCGACGGGTGGTGGTGCGGACCTTCCCGCGCGGCGACGACGCCGTCCGGCGGGAGGTGGCGGTCCTCACCCTCCTCGGCCCGCTCGGCGAGCTGGCACCGTCGGTGCTCGCGCACGGCCAGGTCGACGGCGTCCCGACGATCGTCACGACCGCACTCCCCGGAGCGCCGCCCGCGGACGGCCTCGACCCCATGGTGATCGCCGAGCAGATGGGCGCGGCCCTGGCGCGCATCCACCGGATCGCTCCCGTCGGGCTGCCGGACGAGTCGAGAGCCCCGACCCGGCACGCGGGTCGGCTGGCGGCACGGGCGCGCGAGGCGTGGGAGCGCACCGACCGCACCCGAGTCCTCACGCACGGGGACTTCTGGTGCGGCAACGCCGTGTGGGACGGCGCCGTCCTCACCGGCATCGTCGACTGGTCCGGCGCCATGTCCGCCCCACGGGGTGTCGACATCGCCTGGTGCCGCCAGGACCTCGTGCTGCTCGGTGCGCCGGACGCGGCGGACCGGTTCCTGCGCAGCTACGAGGTCCACGCCGGACGGCTCGTCGACGACGTGCACGCGTGGGACCTGATCGCGGCCTCCCGAGCGGACCCGTACGTCGAGACCTGGGAGCCCAACTACCTCGGCATCGGCCAGAGCGGGGTGACGGCACCGGTCATCCGCAGCCGGTTCGACGCCTGGGTGCGCCACCTGCTCGGCTGAGGACGATCAGCGGTGCGCCGGCTCGTGCACGGCCTCGAGCACCTCGGTGCCCATCGTCCGCAGCGCTTCGATCACCGCCAACCGTCGCTGGAGCGAGGCGTCGTCGAACGTCACCGTCACCGCGTAGCTCACCGACGAGCCCGGGCCGCGCAGGATCCCGGTCTCCGCCCGGACACCCGTGCTCGACCCCGTCACCGAGACGACCTGCAACCCGTGGTCGAGCGCCCGGTGCGCCAACGGGTCGAGTCCGAACGACCCCGCCACGAGGCTGAGGTCAGCCGCCAGCGAGAGCCACCCGAGCACCCGGTTCGACACCGCTTCGTCCACGACCTCGCCGAGCGCCAGCCCGCGCATCAACCAGCTCAGTTCGCCGGTCGAGGCGACGGAGGCGTCCGGGGCGTCGTCCGGACCACGGCGGTCCCGGACGCGGTCGATGAGTGCGGTGCGCTCGATCCCCAGGGACTCCGCACGCTCACGGACGGCGTCGATCCCGACGGTCGACACGAGCGCATTCATGGCCCAGGCGTCGGCGGTCGCGCCCACCAGGGTCGCGAGGTCGGACACCTGCATGGTCGGCTCCTGCAGGAACTGCCAGAGCCCGGCGCCGGTCGCGGTGTCCCGGGCCATCCGTTGCAGTCGGTCCCCGTGCAGCCCGCCGTCCTCGAGCCGCGCCGCGACCTCGACGAGGAGCAGCACCCGCCCGAGGCTCGCGACCGGCTGGACGAGCCGGTCGTCCACCGCCAGCAGGGCCTTGCCGCTGGAGGTGTCGATGACGGAGGCACTGACGGACGCACCGTCACGGGCGATGGTGCCCAGCGCCTCCAGGGTCGACGCGAAGCGGTCGTCCGCACCGCCACGGTGCCGACCGCGCGCGCGACCCTCGGCGCCGCCGGCGTGCTGACGTCGACGCGACCGCCGAGCCGCTCCGGGCTCCGAGGACGGAGCCGCGTCCGGCTCGGCCATCACCAGATCGAGACGCGCTCGGCCGGGTCGAGGTACATCGCGTCCTGCTCGGTCACCCCGAAGGTGTCGTACCAGACGTCGATGTTCCGGACGACCTGGTTGCACCGGAACTCGTTCGGCGAGTGCGGGTCGATGCTCAGCAGGCGTGCGGCTTCCTCGGGACGGATCGCCATCCGCCAGGCCTGCGCCCAGCTCAGGAAGAACCGCTCCGCGCCCGTCAGTCCGTCGACCACCGGCGGCTCCTGGCCGTCGAGGGAGATGAGGTAGGCCTTCCAGGCGATCGACAGACCGCCGAGGTCACCGATGTTCTCGCCGATGGTGAGCGCGCCGTTGACGTGTCCGTCCGGCACCTCGGTGGGGACCAGCGCGTCGTACTGGGCGATGAGCGCCTTCGTACGGTCCTCGAACGCCGTGCGGTCCGCCTCGGACCACCAGTTCTCGAGCCGGCCGTCACCGTCGTACTGCGAGCCCTGGTCGTCGAAGCCGTGGCCGATCTCGTGCCCGATCACGGCGCCGATCGCACCGTAGTTCGCGGCGGGGTCGCGCGTGGCGTCGAAGAACGGGAACTGCAGGATCGCCGCAGGGAACACGATCTCGTTGAAGCCCGGGTTGTAGTACGCGTTGATGGTCTGCGGGGTCATGAACCACTCGTCGCGGTCGATCGGCTTCCCGATCTTGCCGAGCTCGCGGTCGACCTGGAAGCTCGCGATCGCCCGGACGTTGCCGATGAGGTCGTCCGCCGAGACCTGGAGCGCCGAGTAGTCCCGCCACTTCACCGGGTACCCGATCTTCGGCGTGAACTTGTCGAGCTTGTCGAGGGCACGCGCACGGGTCTCGTCGGTCATCCAGTCGAGGGCCGTGATGCTCTGCCGGTACGCCTCGACCAGGTTGGCGACGAGGTCGTCCATGGCCGCCTTGGAGGTCTCGTCGAAGTGCTCCTGCACGTAGACGCGACCGACGGCCTCGCCCATCGCCCCCTCGACCAGGGAGACGCCGCGCTTCCAGCGCTCGCGCTGCTTCGGAGCGCCGGTGAGGGCGGTGCCGTAGAACGAGAAGTTGGTCGCCGAGAACGCGCTCGTCAGGTAGGCCGCGGAGGCGCGGATCACCTGCCAGCGCAGCCAGTCCTTCCACATCTCCAACGGCTCGTCGCGCAGCAGCCGGGCGAGGCCGGTCACGAAGGAGGGCTCACGGACGACGACGGTCGCGAAGGCCCCGGCGGGGGCGTCGATCGCTTCCCACCAGTGCTCGAGCCGGATGTCGGGGGCCAACGCCGCGACCTCGGCCCACGGCAGCTTGTTGTATGTCTTCTGGCTGTCCCGCGTGGTGACGTTGTCCCAGTGCTGCGCGGCGAGGGCGGTCTCGAGCGCGATGACGTTGTCCGTGCGCGAACCACCGTCGGCGAACCCGGCGAGCGGGAACATCGCCGCGACGAACTCGCGGTACTTCGTCCGGATGTCGGCGAACCGCTCTTCGCGGTAGTAGGACTCGTCGGGCAGCCCGAGACCGGACTGCTCGAGGAACACCACGTAGGACTCGGGGTCCCCCGGGTCGTTGTCGACGAAGAGCTGCAGGAAGCTCGGCAGCCCGAGGCGCTCGAAGCGGCCGACCGTGCGGACGACGCCCTCGACGGAGTCGATCGCCGCGATCTCGGCGAGCAGGGGCTCGATCGGGGCGGTCCCGAGGGCTTCCAGCCGCGCTTCGTCGGTGAAGGACGTGTAGAGGTCGCCGACCTTGCGCTCCTCGGTACCGGGGGCAGCCTGCTGCGAGCGCTCGATGATGTCCCGCACGGCGAGCTCGGCTTCCTCGGCCAGCACCGTGAACGAGCCGTACCGGGCCTTGTCGTCGGGGATCGGCGTGGCGTCGATCCACGAGCCGTTCACGTGGCGGTACAGGTCGTCCTGCGGGCGGACCGTGGCGTCCAGCTCGTCGGTGTGGATCCCGGAGGTGCTTGCGACGTCGGTCATGCGGACAACGATAGCCACCGTCGCCATGATCGAGCAGGGCGGGCGCCGTCACCTGTGGACAGCTGCCGGTACGGTCGTCGCATGGGACTTCCGTGGAAGCTGCACGGGGACGGCGCCACCGTCTCCGCGACGACGATCGTGGCACCGGACGAGCGACTCAGCTGGGGCCGGACGATCGGGCTGGGCGTGCAGCACGTCGTGGCGATGTTCGGCGCGACCTTCCTCGTGCCGCTCCTGACCGGCTTCCCGCCGTCCACGACCCTGCTCTTCAGCGGCATCGGCACCATCCTGTTCCTGCTCGTCACCGGCAACCGCCTGCCGAGCTACCTCGGGTCGTCGTTCGCGTTCATCGCGCCGATCGCCGCCGCGACGAAGATCGGCGGCATCCCGCTCGCGCTCTCCGGGATCATCGTGGTCGGCGCGCTCCTCGCGGTCATCGGCGCCGTGGTGCACCTCGCCGGCGCGGGGTGGATCGACCGGCTCATGCCCCCGGTGGTCTCCGGCGCGATCGTGGCGCTCATCGGGTTCAACCTCGCCCCGGCCGCACGCGACAACTTCACGAAGGCACCGGTCGTCGCCGTGATCACGCTCTCGGCGATCATCCTCGTGACCGTCCTGTTCAAGGGCCTCGTCGGGCGGCTGTCGATCGTGATCGGCGTCGTCGTCGGCTACGTCGCGGCGCTCATCGGCGGCGAGGTGTCGTTCGACGCGGTCGGCAAAGCCGCCTGGATCGGACTGCCGGAGTTCACCGCGCCGGCGTTCGACGCGTCGCAGTTCGCGATCTACCTCGCGTTCGTGCCGGTCGTGCTCGCGCTCATCGCCGAGAACGTCGGACACGTCAAGGGGGTCGGCCAGCTGACCGGGCGGGACCTCACCCCGCTCACCGGGCGTGCGCTCTTCGCCGACGGCATCTCGACCGTCCTGGCCGGCCTCGGCGGCGGATCGGCGACGACGACCTACGGCGAGAACATCGGCGTGATGGCGGCCACCCGGGTGTTCTCGACGGCGGCCTACTGGGTCGCGGCGATCGTCGCCGTCCTCCTCGGGCTCTCCCCGAAGATCGGCGCGGTCATCTCGTCGGTCCCGCCGGGGGTGCTCGGCGGGGCGACCACGGCGCTGTACGGCCTGATCGGTGTGATCGGCATCCGGATCTGGGTGGAGAACCGCGTCGACTTCGCGAAGCCGAAGAACCAGCTGACAGCGGGCATCGCGCTCATCATCGGCATCGCCGACTTCACGTTCTCGTTCGGCGAGGCCAGCTTCGGCGGCATCATCCTCGGGACGGTCGCCGCGATCGTGGTCTACCACCTGATGGACCTCGTCGGCCGTGCCCGTGGCACCGACGAGCCGACGCCCGCGGTGTCGGACGAGGCCCACGCCGCCACGGGTGGCATCCCTGCGGAGCCGCGCCGGGACTGACCTCCGGGCAGCCGCTCACGCCGCTGCGTGCAGGCCCGCCAGACCGATGGCGAGCTGCACCACCGCCAGCACGACGAGCACCGCCACGAGTGACAGCGACCCCCACCGGGCGATCCACCTCCGCATTCCGTCCAGCGCGCGCCGCGCATGCGACCCGAGCGTCGCCGCGAGCAGGATCGGCAGGAGTGCCGTCGACCCCGACACCAGCACGAACAGCGCCCCGGCGACGACGGTCTCGGGGGCGCTCGGGTCGGCGTCGCCGAACGCGAGGCCGGCGGCGAAGACGAGCACGAACAGCTTCGGGCTGAGGAACAGCAGCCCACCGAGCCCGAACGCCCGAGCGGGCCCCACCGCCTCCATGGCGTCCGCCCACCGGGTGCTCGCCGGTGAGCCGTCCGGCAGGGTGCGCCGCACCCACTGCCACACCGCGAGGGCGAGGAGCAGGACGGACGCGCACAGCGCCACGATCGCCTGGACCGGTACGCCGTCGTCCGACGGCGCGGGCAGCCGCTCCCCGAGGAGCACCGAGACCACCAGCGCCACCACGATCGTCGTGATCCACCCCACGGCGCACGCGACCGCAGAGCCGTGACCACGCCGCTGCCCGAGCAGGAACACGATCGCGGCCACGGTCAACGGGCTCGACGCGATGCCGACCGCTCCCGGCACGAGGGCGAGGATGTCCACGACCGGAGCGTATCCCCGGGAGAATGTCCCGGTGCGTCGTTCCCCCGAGACCAGGTCCGTCGACCGGGACATCGTCCGGCTCGCCGTGCCGGCCCTCGGGGCGCTCGTCGTCGAACCGCTGTTCCTCATGACGGACACGGCGCTCGTCGGCCACCTCGGGGCGACCTCCCTCGCCGCCGTGGGCCTGGCGGGCGCGGTGCTGCAGACCGTCACCGGGTTGCTCGTCTTCCTCGCCTACTCGACCACGCCGGCCGTGGCCCGTGCGCTCGGTGCTGGGGATCGACGAGGAGCCGTGCACGCCGGCATCGACGGGATGTGGCTCGCGCTGGCGCTCGGGGTCGTGCTGGCCCTCGCCGGATGGCCGCTCGCCGGACCGCTCGTGTCCGCGTTCGGGGCGTCCGGTGCGGTGTCCGCGCAGGCGACCGCGTACCTCCTCCTCTCGCTCGTCGGGCTGCCGGCGATCCTCGTCGTGACGGCGTCGACGGGTCTGCTCCGGGGGCTGCAGGACACGAGGACGCCGCTCGTCGTGGCGACGATCGGGTTCGTGGCGAACGGGCTGCTCAACGCCGTGCTCATCTACGGCGCGGGGTGGGGTGTCGAGGGCTCCGCTGCCGGGACGGTCATCGTGCAGTGGACGATGGCGGCCGTGTACGTCGCCATCGCGGTGCGGGCCGCGCGTTCGTCGGGCGCACCGCTCCGTCCCGGGGCCTCCGGCGTGGTCCGCGCGCTGCGCTCCGGCGCGTGGCTGTTCCTGCGGACCGCGTCGCTGCGAGTTGCGATGCTCGCGACCGTCACGTCGGCCACCGCCCTCGGCACGACGGGGCTCGCCACGACGCAGGTCGGCCTCACCGTGTTCTCGACGTTGGCGTTCGCGTTGGACGCCCTGGCGATCGCCGGGCAGGCGCTCGTCGGCCACGGGCTCGGTGCCCGCGACCCCGGGCGGGTCCGACTCGTGACCGGGCGCCTGGTCGTGCTCGGCATCGTCGGCGGGGTGCTGCTCGGGGTGCTCACGCTGCTCGTCAGCGGGGTGCTCGGCCCGGTGTTCTCCGACTCGGCGGCGGTGCGCTCGGCCCTGCCGACGGTCCTGCTCCTCATCGCGGTCGGCATGCCGGTCGCCGGGTACGTGTTCGTGCTGGACGGGGTGCTCATCGGGGCTGGCGACGCCCGGTACCTCGCGATCGCGGGCGGCGTGAACCTCGTGGTCTACCTGCCGCTGCTGTGGTGGGCGGGTGGGACGCTCGCCGGCTTGTGGGCTGCGTTCGCGTTCGGGTACATCGGCATCCGTGCGGTCACCCTCGGGGTCCGTGCGCACCGCCGTGAGTGGATCGAGGTCGCCCTGGCGCGCTGACGGACGGGAGGCGCGGTGCAGGTCCGGCGGGCCGGTGCGGCATCGGCGGCGGCGCCCGGCCCGCGCTGCCAGCCCGCGCGGACTCCGAACGACGTTGTCGACGTCGTACGACAGCGGAGATGTCACCCCCGCGTGCACGCAACAGTCCGCGCGCGCACGCAACGACTTTGCCGACGTCGCACGACAGCGACAATGTCGTACCGAGTCGGCCACGCCGTGCCGCCCGCGCCACCGCCCCGCGCGGACCCCGAACGACATCGTCGACGTCGTACGACAGCGGGGATGTCGCCCCCGCGCGCACGCAACAGTCCGCGCGCGCACGCAACG
>NZ_JBQEPN010000009.1:0-126470 GCF_052045775.1 Curtobacterium sp. 22159 | reverse complement strand
CGACAATGTCGTACCGAGTCGGCCACGCCGAGACCGCCACCGCTCCCGATGCCCCCGCCCGCCCGCGCCCGCGGGTCAGTCGGCGCGCGGCGGCCCGGTCGTGTCGCCGATCCGCAGCTCTGAACGGAACGCCGCTGCCTGTGGTTCGCCGCCCTCGAGCATGGCGAGCGCCGCACGCGCGGCCGCCTGACCCTTCTGCACGAACGGCTGCACGAGCGTCGTGAGCTGTCGGATCCGGGTGCGGTGGAACAGGCTGTCGTCAACCGTGATGCCGTCGAACCCGACGACGCTGACGTCCTCCGGCACGCGGAGTCCGGCGTCGAGTGCCGCCGAGATCACCCCGACGGCGAGGACGTCGCTCTGCGCGATGACCGCGGTAGGTCGGGGTCCCCCGGGGGCGAAGAGGGCCGTGCCGGCGATCCGGCCTTCCTCCACGGAGCTGCCGCCGGCCTCGATCGCGACCGCGTCCGGGTAGACGCCCCGCACCCCGCGGAGGCGTTCGAGCGAGGTGAACGCGATCCCCTCGGCCTCGCGCTCGGCGTCGATGGGTCCGCGGCGGTGCGATCCGTCGAGGGGCAGCGACACGACCGTGACGGCACCGTGCCCGAGGTCCCGGAGGAAGGCTGCGGCCCGCCGGGAGGCCTCGCGGTTGTCGAGCTGGATCGGCACCGCACCCTCGATGTCGTCGGCCTCGATCGCGACGACGGGGATCTGACGGCGCCGGAGCACGGCGACCGCGGGGTCGATGCGGACGTTGCACCCGACGAGGACCACGGCGTCCATCGGCGCGTCCACGAGCGGCACCGCTCCCCGTTCGTCGTCGAGCGGGCTCCGGACGAGCAACAGGGATGCCCCCGCTGCTCCGGCGACCTCGGCGATGCCGTCGAGCGTGAGCACGTTGACCGGGTCACGGAAGGCATCGCTGAGCCGTTCGTCCATCACGACCCCGATGACGCCCGAGCGACCGCGACGGAGGGACCTGGCGCGCGGGTCGGGGCCGCCGTAACCGAGCTCCGCAGCAGCCGCGAGGACGCGTGCCCGGGCGTCCTCGGACACCGGACCGCTGCCGCTGAAGGCGAGCGAGGCGGTCGACGGCGCCACACCCGCCGCCCGTGCCACGGCGGCGAGGGTCGGCCGGGGCGGGCGAGCAGCCGCCTCGGGGCGCGGGCCGTCCGCGGCGTCGACGCGGGAGGGCTCGGACCGCGACGCGCCGGGTCCTGTTGCCGGTTCGTCCATCGCCCGTTAGCGTAGCCCGAAACAGCGGTCGAATCGATTCGACCCGACCGCGACACGCTCCATGCACCGCAGCTCGATGGGACCACGATGACGACGCCGACACTCCGTACCGCACCCTCCACACGGTCCTGGATCACCTCGGTCTTCGTCGTCTTCACGCTGATGGGCCTCGTCATGGCGACGTGGCTCGGGCGCATCCCGAGCGTCCGCGACTCCCTGCACGCCAGCACGTTCGAGATGGGCATGCTCGTGCTCGGCATGGCGGTGGGCTCCATCGCCGGCCTGACCTTCGCCGGGCACATCGTCGCGAAGCTCGGCGCTCGTCGGGGCGTCCAGGTCGCCGCGGTATGCCTCGCGGCCGGCATGGTGTTCGCCGGACTCGCCGTCACCCTCGGCTGGGGCTTCGTCGCCATCTGGATCGCGCTCATCGCGTTCGGGTTCGGCAACGGACTGTGCGACGTGTCGATGAACGTCTCCGGGGCCGCCGCCGAGAAGGCCGGTGGCCGCACGATCATGCCGCTCTTCCACGCCGCGTTCAGCGTGGGCACCCTCGCCGGCGCCGGCCTCGGCGCCCTGACCGAGGCGCTCGACGTCCCGGTCGTCTGGCACTTCACCGTGCTCGTCGTCGTCACCAGCGGCGCGATGCTCGTCGCTGTCACCCGGTTCGGCGACGAGCACCGGTTCGGGGAGCACACCGCGACCGACACCAGCCCGGTGCCGACGCAGGTCACGCGCTGGCAGGTGTGGGCGCAGCCGTCGACGATCCTCATCGGCGTCATCGTGCTCGGCATGGCCCTGGCGGAGGGGTCGGCCAACGACTGGCTCCCGCTGGCGATGATCGACGGCCACGGACTCGGCAACGCCGCCGGTTCCGCGGTGCTGACCGTCTTCCTCGCAGCCATGACCGTCGGCCGGGTTGCCGGCAGCCCGCTCATCGACCGGTTCGGACGCGTCCCCGTGCTGCGGGCGAGCGCCGCCGTGGCGGTCGTCGGGCTCGGCTTGCTGATCTTCGTCCCGAGCGTGCCGGTCGCGATCGTCGGCGTGGTGCTCTGGGGTCTCGGCGCGAGCCTCGGCTTCCCGATGGGCATGTCCGCCGCCGCCGACGACCCCCGCAGCGCCGCGCTCCGGGTCAGCGCCGTCGCCACCATCGGGTACATGGCGTTCCTCGCCGGGCCGCCGCTCATCGGGTTCCTCGGCGAGCACGTCGGGCTGCTCCACGCGCTGTTGGTCGTGTTCGCGTTCATCATCGCGGCGGGACTCGCGTCTGGTGCTGCCCGCGAGCGCGGCGCCGCCGCCCGACCGGCCACGCCGGTTGGCGAGGAGCGGGACGGGGGTGCACCGCGCCTCCAGGACGACACGACGGACGCGGCGAACACGACGGACACGGCGGACACGGCGGAATCGGCGCACTCGGGGCACACGGCGCGCACGGCGGGCGGCACCTCGGGCGGTCGCGACTCCCGTTAGGCTTCCCGGGTGCGTCTCGTCATCGCCCGCTGCTCCGTCGACTACGCCGGTCGACTGTCGGCCCACCTGCCGCTCGCGACCCGTCTCCTCATGCTCAAGGCCGACGGCTCGTTGCTCGTCCACTCCGACGGCGGCAGCTACAAGCCGCTCAACTGGATGAGCCCGCCCTGCTCGATCGAGATCGCCGAGCCGGACGACGAGCAGGCGAGCGCCGGCATCAACCAGGTCTGGACCGTCACGCAGAAGAAGACGCGGGACAAGCTCATCGTGAGCCTCTACGAGGTCATCGCGGACGAGACCCACGACCTCGGCGTCGACCCCGGGCTCGTGAAGGACGGCGTCGAGGCGCACCTGCAGCAGCTCCTCGCCGAGCAGATCGAACTGCTGGGCGACGGCCACACCCTGGTCCGCCGCGAGTACATGACCGCGATCGGCCCCGTCGACATCCTCGCGCGGGACCACTCCGGCGCGAGCGTCGCCGTGGAGATGAAGCGCAACGCCAACATCGACGCGGTCGAGCAGCTGACGCGGTACCTCGAGCTGATGAACCGCGATCCGCTGCTGCGCCCGGTGCAGGGAGTGCTCGCCGCGCAGACGGTGGCCCCGCAGGCGCGGACGCTCGCCGAGGACCGCGGGATCCGCGTCCTGGTGCTCGACTACGACGCCATGCGCGGCATCGAGGGCGGGCACACGCGCCTGTTCTGACGGGAGGCGCGGTGCGGCACTCCGCGCACGTCCGGCACCCCGGGAGGTCGCGACAGCCGTCCGGCTAGGCTGGGCAGGACATGACCAGCCCGTTCAGCGCCATCCTCTTCGACCTCGACGGCACCATCAGCGACTCCGCGCCGGGCATCCTGGAGAGCCTCACCTACACGTTCCGCAAGGTCGGCGTCCCGGTGCCGGACCACGCCACGCTCATGTCGTTCGTGGGTCCCCCGATCATGGACACGTTCACCACCGCCCTGGGGATGGACGCCGAGCAGGCCGAACGGACGCTCGCCGTCTACCGCGAGCACTACTTCTCGCACGGCGCCCTCGACTCGGCCATGTTCCCCGGGATCGACGTCGTGCTCCGGACCCTCCACGACGCCGGGCTGCCGATCTCGACCGCGACGAGCAAGCCCGAGACGCCGGCGACGTACATCCTTGAGCACTACGGCCTCACCGGGGACATCGACATCATCACCGGTGCGAGCGACGACGAGGTGCGGTCGTCCAAGGCCGACGTCGTCGAGGAGGCGCTGCGCCGACTGCGCGACCGCGGCTTCGACACCAGCCGCCCGGTCCTCGTCGGTGACCGCGTGCACGACGTCGAGGGGGCGGCGGTGCACGGCGTCCCCGTCGTCTTCGCCGAGTGGGGCTACGGTTCGCCCGCCGAGGCCGCGGGCACCATCGCGCAGGCCGCGACGCCGCTCGACCTGTTGCCGATCCTGCTGCCCTCGTCGTGAACGACCTCGCGCGTCGGGGCCTGCGCGGCGCTGCGTGGGTGCTGCCGGCGGCCATCGTCCTGGTCGCGCTGAACCTCCGCGGCCCGATCGTCGCACCGGCTCCGGTCATCGGGGACGTCCGCGTCGACCTCGGTCTCTCCGCGACGGTCGCGGGGCTGCTCACGACGATCCCCGTGCTGTCCTTCGCCCTCGCGACGCCGTTCGCGAGCTGGGTGATCGCCAAGGCCGACCCCGAACGGGCCCTCTCCCTGTCGCTCGTGATCGTGCTCGCCGGCACCGTGGTCCGGTCGATGCCCTCCGCCGCGGCGCTGCTGGTCGGCACGGCGGTGATCGGCATCGGCATCACGATCGGCAACGTGGTCATCCCCGTCGTGATCCGACGCGACACCTCGCCCGAGCGCGTCGGGCTCGTCACGGGCGTGTACACGTCGGCGCTCAACGTCGGGTCGATGATCACGTCGCTCGGCACTGCTCCGATCGCCGCCGCGTGGGGCTGGCCGGTCGCGATCGCCGTGTGGGCCGTCCTCGCGGTGATCGCCGGTGCCGCGTGGACCTTCGCGGTCGGTCGCGCCGCCTGGTTCCGGCCGTCGCCCGACAGCCCGGCCGAACCCCTGCCCGTGACCGGTCCGATCGACCAGGTGCTCGACACCGGCGCGATCCGCACCGTGCAGCCCACACCCACGGCGGAGCCCGCGGAGCCGGTCCGGCCCGCGCGGCGCCTCATCACCTGGGGGCTGACGCTCGCGTTCGGTGGGCAGGCGTTCTCGTACTACGCGCTGACGGCGTGGATCCCCACGCTGCTGCACGACGACATCGGCTTCTCGAAGGCGTCGTCGGGTGCGAGCTCGTCGGTGTTCCAGATCCTCGCGGTCGTCGGTGCGCTCGGGGTCCCGGTACTCGCGTCGAAGTGGCGTCCGCGGGCGATCATCGCCCTCGTCGCGTTCCTGTGGCTCGCGATGCCGCTCGGGCTGCTGTTCGCGCCCCAGGCGTGGCTGCTCTGGTCGGTGCTCGGCGGTGCGGCCCAGGGCGGCGGCATCACGGTGGTCTTCATCGTCATCGTGCGGATCGTCTCGAGCGACGCCGACGCCCGTCGGATGTCGGCGTTCGTGCAGGGCGGTGGGTACCTCATCGGGTCCGCGGGCCCGCTGGTGGCCGGTTCGCTGCACGGGGCGACCGGGGGCTGGACGGCCCCGTTGCTCGTCGTGCTCGTCGCGGTGCTCACCCTCGGGATCGCCGGGACGATCGCGGCGCGGCGCGTCTCCTGACGGCGGCGCGGCGCACGCGGGCGTCGGCGCGGCGCAGGCGTCGGCGCACACGCGGCGCGGCACGCGCGTCGCCGACTCGCCCGACGAGCGGCCGCCGCGTCAGCCGTCGACCAGCACCTCGCGCAAGGAGAGCGGCCGACGCCCGGTGACCCGCTCGACGTCCCCCGTCACGCGTGCCAACGCCCCCTCGGCGATGGCGGTGTAGGTGCTCACCCAGGCGTCCGCCTGCCACGGTTCGGGGTCCCACCGCGCACGCGAGGCGTACGCCTCCTCGACGGTCTCCGGGTGGTACGTGACCTCACGACCGCGGACCTCGGACACGGTCGCCGCCGCTTCCCGCAGCGTGATCGCCGCAGGACCCGTCAACTCGTACGTCCGGTCCAGGTGCGCCGTGGGGTTCCGGAGGACCTCGGTCGCGACGCGCGCCACGTCCGCCCGGGCAACGGCGGCCATCGCGCCGTCGCCGGCCGGCCCGCGGATCACCCCGTCCTCGCCGACGAGGTCCTCGACGAAGTCCAGGTAGAAGGAGTCGCGGAGGAACGTGTGCGCCATCGAGGTCGCCCGGATCGCCTGCTCCGTCGCCCAGTGGTCGCGCCCCAGCGTGAAGGTCGCGTCGGCTGCAGCGCCCACGAACGAGGTGTAGACCACGTGGCGGACCCCGGCGGTCGCTGCGGCGCCGACGAACGAACGGTGCTGGGCGAGGCGGTCGACGGCCTCCGCGCCCGAGACCATGAGCAGGAGGTCGACGCCCTCGAGGGCCGCCCGGCTCGCCTCGGCGTCACCGTACGACGCGACGGCGACCTGTGTGCCCGGGAGTTGCGGCGCGCGGGCCGCGTCCCGGACGATCATGCGGAACGGCACGCCGCCGTCGGCGAGCGCCCGCGCGACCGCGCCCCCGATGTGTCCGGTCGCGCCGGTGAGTGCGATGGTCATGGTCGCTCCTGTCGTGGTCGTCTCGTCGGTCGGTGGTCAGGTCCGCACGGTCCTGGAGGCGCGGCTCACCGTGGCAGCGACCCTCGCCGCGTTCACGCCGTCGACCTCGACCGCCCAGCTGCGGGCCGCCTCGTGGTCGCGGCCGTGCCGCATGTGCCGACCCACGAGGCGATCGATCCGGACCGCGTCGTCGACCGTGCAGAACCACGTCTCGGCGAACAGTTCGGGCAGCACGTTCCAGGGCTCGCTGTCGTCGAGCAGGTAGTTGCCCTCGCTCACCACGAGCCTCGTGGCCGGCGGGACGGCGATGCTCCCGGCGACGGGCTCGTCGACGCGCCGGTCGAAGTCCGGCGCCCACACGATCGGACCGTCGGGCGGGAGACCGTCGGTGCCCGAGTCGGCGAGGCGACGCACGAGTGCCACGTACCCGTCGCCGTCGAACGTGTCGATCGCGCCCTTGCGGTCGTGCCGGCCGAGGGCGTCGAGTGCGGCGTTGGCGAGGTGGAAGCCGTCCATCGGGACCTGCACGGCCGTCCCGGGGCCCAGGGCTGCGTCGACCGCCGTCACCACCCGCCGAGCGAGCGTGGACTTGCCCGCACCCGGCGCCCCGGCGATGCCGAGCACCGTGCGGCGGTCGTCGCGGGCGAGCTCGATCGCACGCTGGACCGCTTCGTCGACGGACATCTCGGGCGGGAGCACGCGTTCATCCTGGCAGAGTGCACCGACCGTCGGCGGGGGTGGTTCACTTGCCGCATGGTCGATGCGACGAAGGCGTTCAGCGGGTTCTCGGTGCGGGACGTGCCCGAGGCGAGGGCGTTCTACGAGGACGTCCTCGGGGTCGAGGTCAGCGAGGACCACGGCATGCTCTTCCTGCACCTCGGCGGTGGACACCGTGTGCTGGTGTACCCGAAGGGGCCCGCGCACGAGGCGGCATCGTTCACGGTGTTGAACTTCCCGGTGCCGGACGTCGACGCCGCGGTGGAGGAGCTCACCGGCAAGGGCGTGTCGTTCCTGCCCTACGAGGGCATGACCGACGAGAAGGGCGTGAACCGGAAGGGCGGTCCGCTCATCGCGTGGTTCACCGACCCGTCCGGCAACGTCCTGAGCGTCATCGAGGACTGACCGCGCCGTTCGTGCGGCTCGTCCCGGGCTGATCCCGTCAGCGGGAGAGCGCTCCCGCCCAGCCGAGGGCGATCGGGACGATGAGCCCGTGGCGGTGGTGCGGCAGCTCCGCGACCGGCACCCACGCGGCCTCGTCGGTGGACCCGTCCTCCTCGGAGCGGAGCGCGCCGCCGGTGATCGACGCCCGGAACACGACCTGCACGGCCTTCATCGCCCGGCCGTTGGCGTGGATGCGCCGCTCGGCGGGGACGATGTGGTGCCGGATGCCGAGCAGGTCACCGACGGCGGCCTCGAACCCCGTCTCCTCCCGGATCTCCCGCACGACGGCCTGCTCCACGGTCTCGTCGAACTCGACGCCGCCGCCCGGCAGCGTCCACGTCCCGGCCTCGGGGAAGCGCAGCTTGGCGAGGAGCACGTGGTCACCGTCCGTGATCACGCCGTAGGCGGCGAGCCGGGTGTCGTAGTCCGTGTACTCCATCAGCCGACCATGCCAGGTGCGCGCTGTGCCGTGGCAGAGCCGCGCCGCGCCTCCCGGACGCCGCTCGGGCGCCGACGGCCCCCGCCGCTCAGGCGCCGACGGCCCCCGCCGCTCAGGCGCTGACGGCTGCCGCCGCCCACCCGGCGCGCATCCGGGCGACCGCGCGGTCGAAGCCGGCGAGCGGTTCGCTGTCCTCCCGCAGGAGCGACTGGAGCTGCAGCCCCTCGTACAACGCGACGAGCTGCTCGGCGGCGTGCCGGGGCGAGGTGCCGCGGGGTTCGCGCCCGGCGACGACGTCCCGCGCGAGGGCGAGGGTGAGGTCCTGGAACGAATGCGTGTACTGGCCGCGGAACCATCCGGCAGCGGGGTGGTCCGGGCTCGACGCGGCGCTGAGCAGGGCGACCCGGAGGCGCACGAGTGCGGGCTCGTCACGGCCTGCCTCGAGTCGGGCCCGGAGGTACGCCACCGCTCCGGAGCGTTCGGCGATGCCCCAGAGCGCACGGCGGTTGCCGTTGTTCCACCGGTCGGTCACGGCGACGACGAGCAGCTCCCACATCGGGTAGACCCGTCGGACCTCGAGCTCGGGGACCCCGGCGTGCGCGGCGACCTCGGCGGGTCCGACCGAGTGGAAGTCGGCGGCGCGGTACGCCTCGATGGCGCTCGTGACGATACGGGCGCGCAGGTCGGCGTCGGACTCGGGCATGCGCTCGATTCTCCGCGGCGCCGGCAGGGCCCGCGACCGCCAGTTCTGGGGGCGACGGTCATCACGCGACGGTCGTCAAGCGGCGGCTGGATCCCGGTCGAACGTCAGTGTCTCGTCGTCTGCGGCGGTCACCCTGCCGGTGCGTGCGAACTCCGCCCAGATCGCCCGGAACGCTCGCCCGCGCCGCTCGACCTCGGGCCAGTCCTGCTCCCGGACGAAGCGGGTACCCGCCCACGCGTCGTGACCGCCGAGCAGCAGCGGCAGGTCGCTCATGTGCACCGCTCCGGTCGGCTCGGTCGTGACGCCGCGGTGCAGTCGGTAGGAGGTCGCCCGCCCACCCGCTGCCCGGTGGCGTTCGGTGAACCGCCGGACGTCGCGACCGTAGATCACGTCGGACAGCGGCCGGACGAGCAGCCAGCGCAGGAACGGCCGGACCGCACGCAGCCGGGCGACGGAGCGCAGGCCGGGGACGAGCGGGACGTACATGCCCGCCTCGTCGGAGGCGGACCCGATCAGGACGTCGACGTCCGGTGCGACAGCGCTCCACGCACGGTCGGTGTCCCGTTCGGCGGGCAGGGGCGCGTACCCGTACTGCGTGCCGAACGGCATCCCACCGGGCAGGCCGAACGGTGCCGCGGCACGCGTCCCGAGCGCCTGCCGCTCGAGGACCTCGTCGAGCGGCGTGTCCGGGTGCACCACGCCGATCGCCCGGAGCATCGCCCGGTTCATCCTCGCCCGGCCGCGGGAGAGCCCGAGCGGTGCGCTCTGGATGATCGCACGTCGGAAGAGCCCGGCTGCACCCTCGCTGATCATGAGGTGGGCCGCCGCGTCACCTCCGGCGGACTGTCCGAACACCGTGACGAGGTCGGGGTCGCCGCCGAACGCGGCGATGTTCGTCCGGACCCAGCGCAGCGCCTCGACGAGGTCGAGCAGCCCGAGGTTCGCCGGGACGCGCTCGCCGTCGCCGAGGAACCCGAGGAGGCCGAGCCGGAAGGTCACCGAGACGAACACCACGCGCTGCTCGGTGACGAGGTCGCGTGCGTCGTAGATCGGCAGGTCGCCGCCACCGATGACGTACGAGCCGCCGTGGATCCACACCATGACGGGCAACTGCTCGCCGGCCTCGACGTCCGCGGGCACGGTGATCGACAGGTGCTGGCAGTGCTCGTCGACGACGAGCCCCTCGACCGGGTGCAGCAGTTGGTCCACGAACGTCGCCTCCGGCTGGGGAGCGACGGGCGAGGGGGCGGTCGCCGGGTACGCCTCGTCGAACGTCGGCATCGGCTCGGGAGGCGCGAACCGCTCCGCCTGGGCGTAGGGGATCCCGAGTGCACGGGCGACGGACCCGTCGGCGGTGCCGGCGATGCGTCCGGCAGGTGGGTCCCAGGTCGGCTGGTCGGCGTGGAGCATCCGTCCACGCTATCCAGACCGACCGGGAGGCGCGCCCCGCGACCGGCACCGCGCCTCCTGTCCGTCGTCAGTCGCGTCGCACCACCGGTCGGAGCGAACCCGACGCGGCGAACGCCGCGACGAACAACACGGCCACGAGCCACAGCGCACCGAGCGCACCGACCCGCTCGGCGATCGCACCGACGACCGGCGGGCCAGCGAAGTTCGCGAAGTACCCGATCGAGGCGACGACGCTCACCCGGGCGGCAGGGTTCGGCCCGCTCTGGGCGGCCGCGGACATGCCGAGCGGGAACCCCATCGAGACGCCGACCGCCCACAGCACGACGCCGACGAGGGTGAGCCACCACGTGCCGCCGACGATGAACAGGACCGCTCCGACGATGCCCAGCGCCGTGGTCCACCGGATGGTGCTGACCCGGCCGAGCCGGTCGACGACGGGTCCGGCGAAGACCCGCGTCGCGGCCTCGGAGACCGCGAACACCGTGAAGAAGAGGGCGCCGACGGCCGCGGTCTGCCCGTGCCCGTCGGTGGTGGCGAGGGCGAGCCAGTTGTTCGCGGACCCCTCGCCGAGTTCGACGCCGAGCATCACGAGCCCGATGAGCAGGAGTCGGGCGTCCGCCCACCCCCTCGCCCACTGCCGGAGACGTCGTCCCGTGGACAGGGTGTCGTCGTGTTCCTCGGCACGGGTGCCGTCGGGGATGCCGCGCAGGGCGACCACGCCCACGACGAGGATGACGACGGCCTCGCCGAGCAGCTGGGCGGACGGGGAGATGCCCAGCCACGCGCAGAGGGCGGCGATCCCGGCGCCGAGGGCCGCGCCTCCCGACCAGGCCGCGTGCATCAACGGGAGCAGCGTGCGTCCGGCGAGCGCCTCGATGGCCGTGCCCTCGATGTTCGCCATGACGTCGAGCGCGCCGATGCCCGCACCGGCGACGACGAACCCGACCGCCGCGAGCGGGGCGGAGTGGAGCGCTGCCGCCAGACCGACGACGGCGATCGCCGCCGGCACCAGCACCACCACGGCGGTGAGCGCACGTCGGCCGCCGAGCCGGCGCAGCAGTGGTGCCGCGCTGAGCAGGCCACCGATCGAGCCGACCGTGACGCCTCCGAGCATGAGCCCGATCGTGCCGACGTCGACGCCCAGCGCGGCGCGGAGTTCGGGCAGACGCGGTCCCCATGCGGCCAGGCTCACGCCGCCGATCGCGAAGGCCACGATGATCGCGTTCCGCCACCCGGCGAGTTCGGTGCGGTCCCCGTCGACCCGCGTGCGTTGCATGCCGCCATCGAACCGTTTCGACCGCCGCCACCACAAGTGGGCCGTCACGAACCGCACAAAACTACACACCGGGTGGTTTCTGGGGTAGCGTCGTTCTCGACCTCGCCGCGGAGCCTCCCTCCTCGACGGGCCGCGACACCCAGACAGGACCGAAGGAGCCTCTGCAATGCCCACCACCTCTGTGCAGCTCTACTCGCTGCGCGACGCCATCGCCGAAGACCTCGACAAGGCCATCGCCCGGGTGCGCGAGATCGGCTACGAGAACGTCGAGCCGTACGCGTTCGTCGAGCGCGCCGCAGACCTCGAGAAGGCCTTCGCCGACACCGGCCTGGCCGCACCGTCCGGGCACGTCGCCGTGATCGACGCCGAGGACACCGCCCCGATCTGGGACGCCGCGGAGCGCCTCGGCATCACCACCGTCATCGACCCGTTCATCCCGACGGACCGCTGGCAGACCGCCGACGACGTGGCGAAGATCGCCGAGCGGGTGAACGTCCTCACCGCCGAGGCCGCCGCTCGTGGCCTGCGGTTCGGCTACCACAACCACCAGTGGGAGTTCACGAACAAGGTCGACGGGAAGACCGTCTACGAGCTCTTCGTCTCGCAGCTCTCGCCGGAGACCGTCCTCGAGGTCGACACCTTCTGGGCGACCGTCGGCGGCGCCGATGCCCCCGCCGTGCTGCGCAGCCTCGGCGACCGCGTCGTCGCGATCCACGTCAAGGACGGCAAGGTCGACGGTGACATCCGCACCGCGCTGCCCTCGTCCGAGAGCGCGCTCATCGTGCCCGAGGCGCTCCAGCGTGCGTTCGAGAACCAGACCCCGGCCGGCCAGGGCGACGTGGACGTCCCCGCGATCCTCGCCGCCGCACCGCAGGCCATCCGCGTCGTCGAGTTCGACGCGTACAAGGGTGACGTCTTCGAGGGCATCGCCGAGTCGCTCGCGTGGCTCCGGGACAACGACAAGTGACCCGTGTCGGGATCGGCATCATCGGTGCCGGCAACATCTCCACGCAGTACCTCGAGAACCTGACGAAGTTCGCCGATGTCGAGGTCCGCTTCGTCGCCGACGTGCTGCTCGACCGCGCCGCTGCCCAGGCGGCGGAGTACGGCGTCGGCGCATCGGGCACGGTCGAGGAGCTCCTCGCCCGTGACGACGTCTCGATCGTGATCAACCTGACGATCCCCGCCGCGCACGCCGAGGTCGACCAGCAGATCATCGACGCCGGGAAGCACGTCTGGAGCGAGAAGCCGATCGCGACCGACCACGATTCGGCAGCCGCGGTCCTGGCGTCCGCGAAGGCCAAGGGGCTCCGCGTCGCGACCGCGCCGGACACCGTGCTCGGTGCGGGCATCCAGACCGCGCTCCGCGCCATCGCCCGCGGTGACATCGGCGAGCCGCTCACCGCCACGACGCTGTTCCACGTCCCCGGACCCGAGGCGTGGCACCCGAACCCGGACTTCCTGTTCGCCACCGGCGCCGGCCCCCTGTTCGACATGGGCCCGTACTACGTGACGACGCTCGTGCACGCCTTCGGCACCGCCTCGCGCGTGCAGGCCGTGTCGTCGAAGTCCCTCGACCGCCGCACCATCGCCTCCGGCCCCCGGGCCGGCGAGACGTTCCCGGTCGAGGTGCCCACGCACCACGCGGCCCTGATCGAGTTCGCCGGCGGCCAGTCGGCGCAGTCGACGTTCTCGTTCCAGCACGCCCTGCCGCGCATGGGCTTCGTCGAGATCAACGGCACGCTCGGCACGATCTCGCTGCCGGACCCGAACACGTTCGAGGGCGCCTCCCGGCTCTGGCGGTACGGCCAGGAGGAGCCCGAGACGCTCGAGGCGGTCGGCTCCACCTGGGGCCGGGGCACGGGCGTCGTCGAGCTCGCCCGGGCCATCGCCGAGGACCGGCCGGAACGCGCCTCGGGTGCGGTCGCGCTGCACGTCCTCGACGTGCTCCTGGGGATCCGCGACGCGGCGGAGTCGGGGTCCGCGGTGGACATCACGTCGACGGTGGACGCGATCCCGCCGCTGCCGGAGGACTTCGATCCGTCGGCCGCGGTGCTCACGGCGTAGTCCCTCACTTCGTGGGAGGGCCGGTCCCGTCGGGGCCGGCCCTTCCACGTGCACGAGCCAGGAGGCGCGGCTCACCTCCGCCACGACGGCCCGGGTCAGCAGCCGCGGAGCGACCGCTCGTTCTGCTCTTCGAGGAGCCGGACACCGAGCAGTTCACCGAGCGCCGGCCCGAAGTGCGCGAGGGCGTCCTCGTGCTGTCGGAGGGACGTGTCGAGCACCGGCGTGCGGAGGTCACCCGCAGCAGCCCGGAGGTTCCGGAGCTCCGTGACGACACCGTCGATGCCGAAGGTCTCGAGGTCGTCGCCGCCGAGGTACCGGCCGAAGTGGTCGTCGGAGAAAGCACTCGCCCCGGCCGTCCCGGACAGGAGTTCCTGCATCCGCCCGGGTTCGATCCCCGCAGCCTGTGCGACGAGGAGCGCTTCGCCGGTGGCGACGGCGGAGGCGAACCAGAGCGCGTTCACGAGCAGCTTCACCGTCTGCGTCGCGGGCGCGTCCTCGCCGACGACACGGATCCCACCCGGGCGGGCGAGCGTCTCGAGCACGGGACGCGCAGCGACGAGCGCCTCCGGCGGGCCACCGGCGAAGAACTGCAGCCGGCCGTGCAGGGCGTCGTCGGGCGATCCCCCGATCGGCGCCGAGAGCAGCAGCACCCCCTGCGCGGCGGCACGCTCCGCGAGGGCCCGTGTCGTGTCGGGGGCTCCCGAGGTCAGGTCGACCCAGACCGTTCCGGGCCCGGCAGCGGCGAGCACCTCCCCCGTCAGTGCGTCGCGCACGACGTCGCCGTCGGGCAGGACGGTGAGCACGACGTCGGCCCACCGCACCAGCTCGACGAGGTCGCCACACCACCGGCCTCCCGCCCGGGTGACCTCCGAGTCGCGCCCGGGGTCCAGGTCGTGCGCCGCGACCGTCCACCCGGTACCGAGGAGTCGGCGCAGGACCGCGGAGCCCATGCGGCCGACACCGACGATCCCGATCCGCGGACGGACCATGCCGTCCGGTGCTGGCTCCGTGCTCATGCCTGGAGTGTGGCAGACCGCTGACGGTGGCGGGGTCAGCGGCCGGGAGGGACGATCTGCTCGAGCAGGCGGAGCACCCGCTCGCCGTCGACGGCGTCCGGGTCGAGCAGCCACTGCACCTGCAAGCCGTCGGACGCGGCGATGCTGAGGCTCGCGAGGTCGGCGGGGTCGAGGTCCGCCCGGATCCGTCCGGCGGCCTGGTCCGCCTCGATCAGCGTCGCGAGGTCCGCTCGGAGTCGGGTGAACCGCTCGCGCATGAACTCCCGCGTGGCCGGGTGCCCCTCCTGCACCGCGTCGGCCGCGAGCGTCGTGTAGAGCTGCACGAGCCCTGGGACCGCCCGGTTCCGGGAGGCGCTCTCCCGCATGTCCCCGATGGCCGACTTCATGCGGTCCGGAGCGCTCTGTTCCCGCACCTCGTGCTCGCGGTAGACGGCGAGCAGCAGTTCGTCACGACTCGGGAAGTAGTGCCTGAGCGCGGCGTGGGTGATGCCGAGCGCCTCCGCGACCGATCGGAGCGAGGACGCGTCCACCCCCTGGTCGGCGACCATCCGGATCATCTCGTCCAGGATCTGCGCCCGACGCTCGGCACCCTTCCGGTACCCACCGCGTCGCGGTGCGGCCGCTTCGTCGTCGGCAGGCTGCGTCATCCCCCCAACTTACCGCTGGAAGGTTTTTTCCGGGAGGCGCGGCTCGACCCCGCCACCCGGCCGTCGGATCAGGAGTCGTACGGCTCCGCGATCCCGTCCGGATCGACCGTGTACTCGTCGACCGGCACGGGCGCACCGTCCGCGAGCGCCTCGGTGATCTGCGACAGACAACGTGCGAGGACGTCGTTCTCCTCGGTGGAGAGGTGGTCCATCACCTCGACCACGGCCTCGTGGAAGCGGGCGTACGACGCGTCGATCTTCTCCGCTGCCTGCACCGTGGGCTCGAGCACCTGGGCCCGGCGGTCGGTCGGGTGCGGGGCGCGGACGAAGTCGCCCTTGTCCACGAGTCCGTCGACGATCTTCGTCACGGACGCGTTGGACACGTTGAGCATCACGGCGAGGTCCTTCGGCCCCATCGGACGTCCGTCACGGTGCGCCTGGAGCATGTACCGGACGGCGAGGAACTCGTTCTTGGTGAGGCCGCTCTCGGACCGGGCCTGCTCGAGCTGCTGTTCCTCGGCGTGCTGCAGCCGGAGGAGCGCGTCGACGGCGCTCTTCGCGGCACGCGACCGGGGCTCCCGGGCGTAGAGGTGCATGTGCTCACGGCGGACGACGGTCAGCGGCATCTGGTCAGGTGTTCTCTCTGCCTGGAGGTCGGGGTCGGGTGGGCCGGACCCTACGCTGCGGGTGCGGTGAAGAAGTCCGCGTAGGACGGCTCGGCGCGGCTCGACAGCAGCGACGGGTCCTGGATGCGGCGCTCGACGTACGCGTCGATCACGGCGGGGTCGGTCAGGCCGACGCGGGTGTGCGTCCCGCCGAGGCGTGCTTGTCGCGGCATCCCGGTGTACGTGCTGTGCATTTCGATACCGCCTTCCTGCTTCCTTGCTGTCCCCTGCGGACGATCAGAAGACTTTCACGAACTGAACGATCAGCGCAACGAACTATTCGTGTTCTGTACGGTTCGCGCATCGAACAGTTCGAGCACGTGAACTACTTCCGTGTAATTCACCCCGGCGCCGGCGGCTCAGTGACCGGCGCCTCCACCGGTGACCGCCGCGACCAGCCCTGGGAACCGGGCGTCGAGTTCGTCGCGCCGGAGCTGGATGGCGTGCGAACGGCCATCGACGATCGTCCGGGTCAGTCCGGCCTCGCGGAGGATCCGGAAGTGGTGCGACATCGTCGCCTTCGTGACGTCTACGTCCCACAGCTCGACGGCCTTCGGTCGAGGCTTCCCGTCGGCGAGGATCTGCACGATGCGGAGCCGCGTCGGGTCGGCGAGCGCGCGCATCACGTCGACGAGCTGCACCTCGTCCATCGACGGCACGGGGTAGTCGGGCACACGTCCTCCGAAAAACAGTTCGACAATCATCGAACGGAGGACGTACGCTGACCGTATGACATCCGTCGAACCATCGTACGACTCCGGCTCGGCCACCGTCCGGCTGAGCGTGCTCGCGGCCGGACTCTTCGTCGTGGGCACCAACGCCTTCGTCATCGCCGGCGTCCTGCCCGACATCGCCCGCTCGCTCGGGGCGCCCCAGTCCCAGGTCAGCCTGTCCATCACCCTCTACGCCGTCATCGTCGCCCTCGGGTCCCCCGCGGTCTCGATCCTGCTCGCCCGCGTCGACCGCGCACACCTGATGGCGGCCGGCCTCGTGCTGATCGGGGTCGGCACCGGCGTCGCGGCCGCCGCGTCCGGCGTCGGCGTGTTCGACGTCGGTCGAGCGCTGGCAGCCGTCGGCGGCGCCGCACTCGTCCCGACGGCCACCGCCGCGGCGCCGACCATGGTGCCGGCGGAGCGACGCGGCCGCGCGATCGGCACGGTCGCGCTCGGGTTCACGTTCGCCACGGCCGTCGGTTCACCGGCAGGCACGGCCCTCGCCGGCGTCGGCGGATGGCGGCTCCCGCTGGCCGTCCTGGCGGTGGGCGCCTTCGCGGTGGCCGCGGCGATCCTCGTGCTCGTGCGCAACGTCCCGAGCGGTACCGCGGTCGGGATGACCGAGCGGCTCGGCGTCCTCCGGCGTCCCGGCGTCGGCGCGGCCCTCGTCGGATCGGTGCTCCTGACGACCGCGTTCAACCTCGTGTACCTGTTCAGCGCTGCGGTCACGTCGCGGGCGGTCGGCTCCGACACGGGCATGCTCGCCGTCCTGCTCCTCGTCTACGGAGCGGGCGGCGTCGTGGGGAACCTCGTCGCCGGCCGCCTGGTGGACCGGCTCGGGACCACGCGCGTGCTCGTGGGGACGCTGACGGCGCAGGCGGTCGTGCTCGCCGTGCTCTCCGCCACGGACGGCACCCCGATCGGTGCCGCCCTGACGTACTTCGCCGTCGGCGTCGTGGCGTTCGCGGCGGTCGTGCCGCTGCAGCACCTCCTCGTGGAGCTCCGCCCCGAGGCAGCCGGGATCTCGTTGTCCTGGTACTCCACGGCCATGTACGTCGGGATCGCCCTCGCGCCGCTGATCGGTTCCGCCGCCTTGTCGTCCGGTCCGTCGGGTGGCCCGGTGGTCGTCCCGGTCGCCGGCGCGGTCCTGACGGTCGGGTCCGTACTCGCGGTCCTCGTCGGCGTCCGCACCGCTGCGACCCCTCGCATACGGCGGTCGAACTGATCGCCGGAAGAAGAAAACTCGGCCCCAGAGGGGCCGAGCGGTATGAGTACACGCTACCAGCCGCGGGGTCTCCGGATGTGGTCGATCTGCTCTGGTAGCTGCGCTGCACGGAGGTCCGTCGCGTTGAGCCGGTACCACCAGTGACCTCCGACCCCGTCGCCGGGATCGCCGCTCAGCTTCCCCGCCGGGTACCCCGGCGTCGGATTCACGAGTCCGAGCGGCACGTGCCCCCGAGCGAACCGGATCGGGAACTCGAGGTCGCTGTCGTTGCTCATGACGATCGCTGCGTCAACACGTCCCGTCAGGACGTCGATGAGCAGGTGCGAAGCGACGTTCACGTCTGACCCCTTCTCCTCGCGACGTGCCACCGAAGCCATGAAGGTCGCCCCGGGCACGTCGACGCCCTCGTCGTCACGGACCTGGAGCGGCCAGCTCGCGCGCGCGAGTTGCGGGCGTCCCCGCCGGTCCGGTGTCGCCAAGGGTGCGGTCGCGACGCGAGACACGTACTGGCCCATGGCGGCCTCGTCGACGGCCCCGTGCCGGTGCAGTGCGCGGAGGTAGGTGTCCTGGTCTCGCTGTCCGCCCACGTTGTCCGCACCGTTCACCCGCGCCGTGCAGTACACCACGCGTTCGACTTCGGGGTCGTCGACCCAGCAGGCACCCGGCCCGGCGAGTACGCGCTCGGACAGTGCGCGGAGGTCCAACCATCGCCAGCCTGGAGTGGACCGCCCGCAGATGCTGCGTGCTCCGTAGTAGAGATTGAACCCGTCGATGTAGACCCCGACCCGCATGGCCAGACCGTAGCGGCGCCAGAGCGCGGGCCGTCCCTTTGATGCGTCGCTGTCAGAACCGACTCCGTCCCCACCCACTGGGGAGGACTGACCGCCGTCGCCCGAGCCCGGTTCCGAGCGGATTCCGAGCGATCTTTTGGCACTCCTGAGGGTCGAGTGCTAAAACGAAGACAGTTGAGTCGAGGGGACTCAATGACAGACACGAAGGAGTTGATTCCGATGACGATGAACTTCGACCCGTTCCGCGAGCTGGACCGTCTCGCCGGCTCCCTGCTCGGCTCCGCCGGACCCCGTTCGATGCCGATGGACCTGTACCGCACCGGCGACCACTACGTCCTCGACGTCGACCTGCCGGGCATCGACCCGGGCTCGGTCGACATCGACGTGGACGGCTCGGTCCTGACCATCCGGGCGGAGCGCACCCTCGGCGCCCCCGAGGGCTCGCAGTGGATCACGCGTGAGCGGCAGCCCGGCACGTTCGTCCGGCAGCTCACGCTCGGCGACGGGCTCGACGCCGAGCGCATCACGGCCGGCTACGACAACGGCGTGCTCAGCATCACCATCCCGGTCAAGGAGTCCGCGAAGCCGCGGAAGATCGCGGTCTCGGTGAACGGCGGCCAGGAGCAGCTGGCGGTCGGCGCGGGCAACGGCGGGGACTAGGAGCTCGCCGTTGTTCGAGATCCTCAACGCCCTCGCAGCGGTCATCGCCGTGACGGTCGCGCTCACCCTGACGAGCCTCGACCGGCAGATCGCGATGCTCCTCGGGCTCACCGGCGGGTTGACGGGGACGTTCCTCGCGTGGGTCACCGTGCCCGGCGCGTGGGAGCACTCGCTCGCCCTGCCGTGGGTGTCGAGCGTCGTCGGCACCATCGCGGTGGTCGCAGGGTGGAGCGCGGTGCGGGCGTACTCCGGGTTGTTCCACGTGGACCACCAGGAGCCGGACCGTGACCCGTCGGACGACGATCGCGAACTCGTCGGGTCCGGGCGCTGACGCCCAGCGGTACCCACACCGGAGACACACACGACGGCGGGCGGCCGGACCGAGGTCCGACCGCCCGCCGTCGTCGTGCGGTCACTCCTTGTTGAGCTTGTCCTGCACCACGCCCGCGGTCTTCTCGACGATGTTCGGCAGCTCGGTGGTGCCGTAGAAGCGCGAGTCCGGGTGGGTGGGCGGCGGCATCGGCACCGAGGTGGTGGGGCCGTCGTGGTACGAGTACTCGCCCTTGCCGTCGAACGAGGGGCCGCTCGCCCAGGGGCCGTTGCCGGCCTCCGCGCCGTCGGAGAAGTTGAGGTACTGGTACGCGACCTCGTTCGCCTGCTTCGACTCCGGGAACTTGTTCGGCACCGGGAAGTCCTCGATCCCCGCCTCGCGGAGTTCGGCAGCCGCCGACGCCCACATGTTCTGGTGCATGGTGTCACGGGCGATGAGGAAGCCGAGCAGGTCCCGCACGCCGTGGTCGTCCGTCATGTGGTAGAGCCGCGCAGCCTGGACACGTCCCTGCATCTCGGCGTTCTCGTTCGCCGTGAAGTCGGCGAGCAGGTTGCCGCTGGCGGTGATGTACGAGCCCTGCCAGGGGTTCCCGTTGCTGTCGACGGGTCGCGCTCCGGCGCCGGCGACGATGGCGTGCTGCACGTCCGTTCCGCCGACGATGGCCGCGACCGTGGGGTCGTCCTGCACCGCGTCCTCGGTGATGCCGAGCGGCGACTTCTCGAGCAGCTGCGCGATCATCGTCGCGAGCATCTCGACGTGCCCCATCTCCTCGGCGCCGATGCCGAAGACGAGGTCGCGGTACTTGCCGGGCATGTGCATGTTCCACGCCTGGAACTGGTACTGCAAGGCGACGGAGATCTCACCGTACTGACCGCCGAGCACCTCCTGCAGCTTCCGCGCGTAGACGGCGTCGGGCTTGTCGGGCGTGGACTTGAACTGGAGCTCTTGCTTGTGGAAGTACAAATCGTTCTCCTGTTTCGGTTCGGTCGTTCGGTCAGAGGATCGGGGTGCCGCCGGTCACGGCGACGCGCGCCCCGGAGACGTAGCTGCCGTCGTCGCTGGCGAGCAGGACGTAGACGGGAGCGAGTTCCGCCGGCTGCCCGGGGCGTCCGAGCGGCGACTGCTTGCCGAACTGCTCGACCTCCTCCGGCGGCATGGTGGACGGGATGAGGGGTGTCCAGATCGGCCCGGGCGCGACGCTGTTCACCCGGATGCCCCGCGAGCCCAGCAGCTGTGCGAGCGCTGCGGAGAGGTTCGCGACGCCCGCCTTCGTGACGTCGTACGGCGCCAGGTCGGGCTTCGGGTTGTCGGAGTTCACCGAGCTCGACCCGATGATCGACGACCCCGGGCCGAGGTGCGGCAGCGCGGCCTTCACGAGGTGGAAGTAGGCGCTGAGGTTCGTCGCGAGGGTGTGGTCCCACTCCTCGTCGCTGATCTCCTCGAGCGTCTCGTGCGTCATCTGGTAGGCCGCGTTGTTCACGAGGACGTCCAGTCCGCCGAGTTCGTCGACGGCGGTCTGGATCACGTTCCGGCAGTAGGCCGGGTCACTGACGTCGCCGGGGAGCAGGACCGCCTTCCGGCCGGCCTCCTCGATCCAGCGCTTCGTGTCCTGCGCGTCGTCCTCCTCCTCTGGGAGGTAGCTGATGAGGACGTCCGCCCCTTCCCGGGCGAAGGCGATGGCGACGGCCTTGCCGATGCCGCTGTCCCCGCCGGTGATCACCGCCCGTCGGCCGGTCAGCTTGCCGGCCCCCCGGTAGGACTCCTCCCCGTGGTCGGCCTGCGGTGTGAGCTGCTGGTCGCTCCCCGGTGGCTGCTGCTGCTCGCTCATGTCACTCCCCTGGTCGTGGCTTGGTCGTGCGTGCACCGGAGATGGTCGGCCGCTGCGACTGGGTGCCCGTCCGGACTGGACGGATCACGCGCCGCCGGTGGCCGGATCACGCAGTCCGGGCGGACGGCATAGCGTGGCGTCATGGACCTCGAACTCACTGGCCGTGTCGCGCTCGTCGTCGGTGGACGGGGGTACATCGGCGCCGCAGTCGCGGACCGACTCCGGGCGGAGGGGGCGACCGTCGTCGTCGCCTCCCGCAGCGCGGCCGGATCGGAGGACGGGGTCGCGATCGACACCGCCGACCAGGCATCGGTGGACGCCGGCATCGCCCGCGTCATGGAACGCCACGGGCGAATCGACGCGCTGGTCGTGACCGCCGCCCCGAGTGCCGGCACCCTGGACCCGGCGAAGAAGTCGGACCCGGAACAGGTGCTCACCGCCGTCGACGGCAAGGCCCTGGGGTTCCTCCGCGTGGCGAACGCCGTGCTCCCGGTGCAGCGTGCGGCCGGGTTCGGCCGGGTCGTGGTGGTGAGCGGCCAGAACGCGTACCTGTCCGGGAACATCACGGCGTCCTTGCGCAACACGGCGGTGAGCGTCATCGCGAAGAACCTGGCGGACGAGTCCGCGGGCACCGGCGTCACCGTGAACGTCGTCAACCCCGGCCTGGTGACCGACACCCCGAAGGCGGAGGTGCAGCGCGGCGGCCCCGGCGACTCCAGCCCGGAGCAGATCGCGGACCTCATCGCGTTCCTCGTGTCACCGCGTTCCGTGGTCTCCGGGGAGTCCATCTCGATCGCCCACCGCGTGCTCGGGTCGATCACGATCTGAGGCGCCACCCCGGAGCGGACGGGAGGCGCGGTGCGGGCAGGCANCACCGCGCCTCCCGTCCGCCCCGCGGCACGTCGCGACGGTGAGCAGGTCGGCACCCCCGACCGAGACGCTTCGGTCCAGCGCGCGATGTGCGGGACCGTCGGCGTCCGCACGCTGGGAGCATGCACCAGTCACGCCTCCACGTCCTCGCCACGCTCGTCGTGGCGGCCACCACGCTGACCGTCGCCGGCTGCGCAGCCGCCGCGATCCCCGGCGACGCCCCTGCCGGTGACGGCACGACGATCTCGACCGGCGCACCCGACGACGCGTCCTCCGGCGGGACCGCCGACGTCGGCGGGACGGCGGTCAGCGGCGCGGACGGCTACGTCAGCGACAGCACCGCCATCGACCAGTTGCGCGGCAGGCCGGCGGTCTCGCGGCTGGACCCCGACCTCCGCCGTGCCGTGGAGCGGGCGACCGAGGCCGCTGCCGCGGACGACGTGGAGGTGCGCATCACGTCCGGCTGGCGCAGCACGCGGTACCAGCGGGCACTCCTCGAGGAGGGCATCCGTGACCACGGCTCGCGGGCCGAGGCACTCCGGTGGGTCAGCACGCCGGAGCGGTCCTCGCACGTCACCGGGCGCGCGGTGGACGTCGGGGAGTGGGACGCGATGGCGTGGATGCAGGAGCACGGCCGCGCGTACGGGCTGTGCCAGGTCTACGCGAACGAGGCGTGGCACTACGAGCTCCGCACGACCCCGGGTGGGACGTGCCCGGAGCTGCTCCGGGACAGCTCCGAGGGGTGAGCGCTTTCACCCGACGGGACGAGGCCCCTCGTCCCCTGGTCCGATGTGCCGGCGCCCGCGTTCGGCGAACCTGGTGTCATGGAGTCCTCGAGGAAGCACACGATCACCACGCTGGTGCTCTGCGCCGCGATCGTCGCGGTCACCGCGGCCGCGCTCGTCGCGATGTCACCCGTCCCGTGAGCCGTGTCCCGCGGCCCCGTGCGATGATCGTGCCGTGACGGAACGGCGCACGTTCATCCGGCCGCTCGCCACCGCTTCGATCGTCGTCGACGTGGCCTGGGCGGTCTTCGCGGCGTTCGTGTTCCTGCTCCCGATCGACCTCGAACTCGAGCACGCGAGCTTCTTCGCCGTCCTCGCGGCCGCCGGTGCGATCGCGCTGCGACGGGTGTCCCCGTCGGCGGCGATGCTCATGGCGATCGTGCTCGGCATCGTCCAGGTGGGCGGCGGCGAGCGCCCCTCCCTCGTGGACCTCGCGATCTTCGTGGTGATCGGGACCGCGGCCGTCGTCGGCACCCGGACCGAGGTCATCCTCTCCGGGTTGCTGGCGTTCGTGGCCGGGATCGGGACGACCGTGTACCTGGCGCTCACGGGCTTCCGGTTCCTCGTGCTCATCAACGGCCCTCGTGACCAGGCCTTCCTGGCGATGGCGGCTCCGGTGACGGCGCTCCTCGGGGTCTGGGCGGGCGGCGTGGCCCTCCGTGCGTTCCGGTCCCGTGACCGCGAGTCGGAACGCCGCGCGGACGCCGAGGCCGCGGCCTCCCGTGCCGAGGCCGTCGCCACCGAGGCGGAGGCGACCGCGACCCGCGCCATCGACGAGGCGGAGTCGGAACGCATCCGAGCGGACATCGCGCGGGACGTGCACGACATCGTCGGCCACTCCCTCGCGGTGATCATCGCGCAGGCCGACTCCGTGCCGTTCCTCGCCGACGAGGCGCGGATCCGCGAGGTCAGTGCGACGATCGCCAGCACCGCCCGGAGCTCACTCGTCGAGGTCCGACAGGTGCTCGGGCAGATCGACGGGTCGACCGACTCGACGGACCCGGGCTCGCTCGACGAGATCGTGCAGGGCATCCGCGAGGCAGGCGTCGACGTCGACCACGCGGTGCGCGGGACGCCGGTGACGCTCGGCCCCGCGAGCGGGACCGCGGCCCGACGCGTCCTGCAGGAGATGCTCACGAACGCGCTCCGTCACGGCGCGCCGGGGATGCCGGTCGTGGTGCGGGAGACCTGGCGGTCAGCGGACCTCGTGCTCGAGGTCGAGAACGTCGTCCCCGCGCCCGCGACCACCGGGGTCGTCGGTACCGGCCCCGTGACACTCGGCACCGGCCCGGTCCCGAGCACCCGCGGGTCCGGCCGTGGGCTCGCCGGGATGCAGTCCCGGCTCGACACGCTCGGCGGGTCGTTCGACGCCGCCGTCCTGGACGACGTGTTCGCAGCACGCGCCCGTATCCCGTTCGACGTCCATGGGGGGACCATCCGATGACCGATCCGATCCGCATCCTGCTCACCGACGACCAGGCCCTGTTCCGCGCCGGCCTCCGGGTCGTGCTCGACGCACAGGACGACATGGTGGTCGTCGGCGAGGCGTCCGACGGCGCGGAGGCGCTCGCGCTCATCCCGGCATTGCGGCCGGACGTCGTGCTCCTCGACATGCGGATGGCCGGCATGGACGGGGTCGAGACCGTCCGGCGGCTGTTCTCCGGCGCGGTCGAGGGGCCGCTCCCGCGCGTGGTGGTCCTCACCACCTTCGGGCTCGACCCGGCAGCGGCGACGGCCATCCGCCTCGGTGCGAGCGGGTTCCTGCTCAAGGACACGACGCCGCCGTTCCTGTTCGCGGCGGTGCGGGCCGTGCACGAGGGCAGCTCGGTGATCGCGCCGAACGACCTGTCGCAGCTGTTCGGTGCCGACGTCGAGCGCGCCCCGGCGCCCCAGCCGCCGGAGTTCCAGTCGCTGACGGACCGGGAGCGCATCGTGTTCGGTTGGGCGTCGCGTGGGCTCTCGAACGCGGAGATCGCGGCGAAGGAGTTCGTCACCGAGTCCACGGTGAAGACGCAGATCTCGAGCATCCTCGGCAAGCTCGCGCTCCGCGATCGGGTCCAGCTCGTGGTGTACGCCCACGACCACGGCCTGGCGGGTGCCCGCGACGAGACCTAGGCCAGCGCGGCGACCTCGTCGAGGACGGCCGCGACCGCGGCGGGGTCGTGCGCGAACCGTCCGAGGAACAGGCCGCCGATCCGACCACGCCCCCGGGTGAGGAGGCCGGGTCCCGCGCTCCCGCCGTAGATCGCGACGCTGCCGGCGAGCTCGGGTCGGGACGCCAGGAACCGCTCGATGCCGTCCAGCACGGCGAGGACGTGCCCGTCGGGCGCGGGGGCGGGAGCCCCGATCGCCCACACCGGTTCGTAGGCCACGACGAGCGGACCAGCGGTGCCGGCCGCCGTGGCCGCGGACAGGGCTCGTCCGAGCTGGGCCGTCACCTCCGCGACGGCGTCCGTCCAGGAGGCGCGGGTCGGCTCCCCGACGCAGAGCAGCGGACGCAGCCCGTTGCGGTACGCCGCGAGCACCTTCCGCGCGATGACGTCGTCCGTCTCGTGGAACAGGGAGCGCCGTTCGGCGTGGCCGATCTCGACGAGGTCGACGCCGATCTCACGGAGCTCGGCACCCGACACCTCGCCGGTGTACGCGCCCTCGTCCGCCCACGCGAGGTCCTGCGCGCCGAGCAGCACGGGGGCGTCACCGATCACCTCCCGCACCGGGACGAGTGCCGGGAACGTCGGGACGACGAAGAGCTGCGCGGCGCCGGACCGCACGGCGGGGTGCCGCTCGGCGATGTGCACGACCTCCCGGGACCACGCGCGCGTCCGGGCGTGCGAGAAGTACATCTTGAGCGACACCCCGACGAGCGTCACGGCGCGTCGATCCCCTCGGCCGACGAGCCGTCGTACGAGCAGATCGCGGCGACCTTCTCGGCGCTGGCCGACGACGGGTCGAACTCGTAGCCGAGCCACTCCTTCGCGAGACGGCGGGCGAGCTCGAGCCCCACGACCCGCTGCCCCATGCAGAGCACCTGCGCGTCGTTCGACAGCACCGACCGCTCGACGCTGTAACTGTCGTGGGCGGTCACCGCGCGGATGCCTGGGACCTTGTTCGCGCTGATCGCCACCCCGAGGCCCGTGCCGCAGATGAGGATCGCGCGGTCGGCCTCGCCGTTCGCGACCATCCGGGCCGCGTCGACGGCGATGTGCGGGTAGGCGGTGTGCCCCTCGGCGTCGACCCCGACGTCGTGGACGGAGGCGACGCGGTCGTCGTCGGACAGGTCGCGCTTGATCGCCTCCTTGTACTCGAAGCCGGCATCGTCCGAACCGACCACCAGACGCAGCGTCATCGTGCTGCTCCTTCCTCGATGACCGAGGTCACCGTCTCGACGATCAACGCGAAGGACACCGCACCCGGGTCCCTCGTCCCCACCGCCTGTTCGGCGTGGGTCTTGGCGCGGCCCTTCCGGGGCACGAGGTCCGCCGTGGCGTCAGCGGCCTCGCGGGCGGCGGACGCGGCCGAGCGCCAGGCGTCCGCGGTGGACGCACCGTCGCGCACGGCGGACCCGAAGGCCTCGTCGAAGGGCACGAGGGCGTCCACCATCGTCTTGTCGCCGGGCGCCGCCCCGAACGCGAGCACCGCCGAGGTCGCGGCGTGCACCGCCTCCGCGACCTGCGCCGACGACGGGCGTGACGCGTCGCCGACGACGCGGCCCAGCGCCTCCAGGGCCGCTCCCCAGATAGCGCCGGACGTCCCGCCGGCCTTGTCGGACCACGCGTCCGCGGCGACCGCGAGCAGGCCACCGGCCCCGACGTCGCGACCGAGCGCCTCCCGGGCCGCATCGTCCGCCGCGTGCACACCGCGCTGCATGCCGATGCCGTGGTCACCGTCACCGGCGATCGCGTCCATCTCGCCGAGCTCGTCGACGTGCTCGTCGACCACACGGCGGGCGGCGGCGAGCGCCGCGGCGATCCGCGAGGCGACCTCGTGCGACTCCGCCGTCCCGGTGCCGACCTCGATCCCGTGCGCCGCCTCCAGCTCGGACTCCGGCAGTCGCTCGGTGGCGATGGCGCCGCCCTTGCGGAAGGCCGGGGTGTCGGCGGGGGCGGCCCACAGGCGCTCGAGCTCCTCGTCGAGCCAGAGCAGGGTGAGCGACACCCCGGCCATGTCGAAGCTCGTGACGAGTTCGCCGACCTCGGGTTCGACGACGACGACGCCGGCCTCGTCGAGCAGCCGCGCGACCGAGCGGTAGACGACGAACAGCTCTTCGTACTTCACGCTGCCGAGCCCGTTGAGGATCGGCACGACGCGCGCGCCGGCCGTCGCCACGCCGGTCGGTACCTCGTCCAGCAGGCGCGAGACCAGCAGGGACGCGAGACCGTCCGCCGTCGGCACGTCGGCCTCGTCGATGCCGCGTTCGCCGTGGATGCCCATGCCGATCGCCATCCGTCGCTCGGGGACCTCGAACAGGGGTTCCGACGCCCCGGGCAGGGAGCATCCGGAGAACGCGACCCCGAAGGAGCGCGTGCGGTCGTTCGCGCGGGACGCGACGGCGGTGACCTCGTCGAGCGTGCGGCCCTCCTCGGCGGCGGCCCCGGCGATCTTGAACACGCAGAGGTCACCGGCGATGCCACGACGCTCGGCCGCACGGTCGGCGGGTGCGCTCACGACGTCGTCCGTGACGACGACGGTCCGCACCGGGATGCCGTCCTCCTCCAGCGCTCGCGCCGCCGCGTCGAAGTTGAGCACGTCGCCGGCGTAGTTGCCGTACGAGAAGAGCACCCCGCCGCCGTGCTCGGCGGCCCGGGCGACCCCGGCGACCTGCTGGGCGGACGGGCTGGCGAACAGGTTGCCCATCGCCGCACCGGCGGCGAGACCCGGACCGACCAGACCGCCGAACGCCGGGTAGTGACCGGAACCACCGCCGATCACGACCGCGACGGTCCCGTCGGGGCTCGTCGTCGCGCGGGCCACGCCACCGTGCACCCGCCGCACCCAGCGCTGGTTCGCGAGGACGAAGCCGTCCGCCGCCTCGTCCGCGAAGTCCGCGGGGTCGTTGAAGAGCCTGGTCATCGTGTCGTCTCCTTCGTCGCCACGTGCGAGGTGTCGAGCAGATCATCCGCCTTCGCGCCTCGGAAGTACTTCGTGCAGAAGATCATCAGGCCGGCCACGAACGCCAGCACCCCGAGCGAGACGATGCCGAACGCGCCGCTCTCCGTCGGGACGACCTCGTTGATCGCGGTGCGCATGATCGGTGCGACGAACCCGCCGAGGTTGCCGAGCGAGTTGATCAGGCCGATGCCCGCGGCCGCTGCGGCCCCGGTGAGGAACGCCGTCGGGTACGCCCACGTGATCGGTCCGACCGCGAGGAAGCTCGCGACCGCGAGGGTGATGAAGAGGATGCCGAGCACCGGTTGCCCGTTCGCCCCGGCCCACGCCGACCCGAGGATCGACAGGCCCGTGGTGATGTAGAACCAGGTGCCCCAGCGACGGCGGCGGGTGACCGTGTCGGCGCGCGACCCGACGAGGTAGCAGGCGACGAGACCGACGAGCCACGGGATCGCGGCGACGAGTCCGACCTGCCAGCCGACGTCCTGCCCGAGGAGGGCCGACACCTGCTGCGGCAGGTAGAACGTCGTGCCGTACACGGCGACCTGGAGGCAGAAGTAGATGATCGTGAAGTACCAGACGCGGCCGCTGGCCATCGCCTTCCAGATGCCCGTCGGGCCGTCCTCGCTGCGTGCGGTGTCCTCGCGGGCCATCGCGGCGGTGAGCGAGTCCTTCTCCCCCGGTTCGAGCCACCGGGCCTGCTGGGGGCTGTTCGTCAGGAACACGAGCGCCGCGATGCCGGCCAGGACCGCGAGGATGCCCTCGCCCGCGAACATCACCTGCCAGCCGTGGAACGGGGTGGCCTGGTCGCCGAAGCTGATGAGGCCGCCGGAGAGCGGGGCGCCGATCATCTGCGAGAACGGCTGCGCGAGGTAGAAGATCGCGAACATCCGCACGCGGACCTTGTTCGGGAACCACTCCGAGAGGTACATGATCACGCCCGGGAACAGGCCCGCCTCGGTGACGCCCAGGACGAAGCGCAGGATGATGAACATCGTGTCGTTCGTCGTGGACGAGAACAGTGCGGCGACGATGCCCCACGTGATCGCGATGCGGGCGAGCCAGAAGCGCGCACCGAAACGCTTCAGCAGCAGGTTCGACGGGATCTCGAAGATCGCGTAGCCGATGAAGAAGATCCCGGCGCCCAGCGCGAAGGCCGCGTCGGAGATGTTCCGGTCGACGCTCAGCGCTTCCTCGGCGAACCCGACGTTCGTGCGGTCCAGGAACGCGACGAAGTAGAGGATGACGAGCATCGGCATGAGGTGCGTCGTCGCCTTGCGGATCGCCGATCGCAGGGCTGGGTCGTGGGTGGACCCCAGGGCGGGGACGGATGAGGACACGGTCGCTCCTTCGCGATCATGGTGAGGGTTCAGGGGTGGCCGGGGCCGGCCTTCCGGACTGGAGGCGCGGCTCGGCTCTCGCGGTCGGCGCGCGGCGGGCGGGCGGTGCCGGCTGCGCGGACCGGCTAGTGCATGTAGAGGCCGCCGTCGACGTTCAGCGTCTGCCCGGTGACGAACCCGGCGTCCTCGCTGATGAGGTAGGCGATCGCGGCGGCGATGTCGCGGGGCGTGCCGATGCGGGGCAGCACCCCGTCGGCCGCCATCGCGGCCTTCCGCTCCTCGGAGAGCGTCCCGCCCATGATGTCGGTGTCGATCGGACCGGGGGCGATCGCGTTGACCGTGACGCCCTGGTGGCCGAGCTCGCGGGCGAGACCACGGGTGAGTCCGATCACGCCGGCCTTGGCGACCGAGTACGGCGTCTTGCTGAAGGTGCCGCCCCCGCGCTGGGCCGAGACGGACGACAGGTTCACGATGCGCCCGTACCCGTGCCGCACCATGGACTGCGCCGCACGCAGGCTCGCGAAGTGCACGCCGTCGAGGTTGATGCTCAGCACCCGGTGCCACTCGCCGACGGGGAGGTCGAGGTACGCGTGTGCCGACGAGACCCCCGCCAGGTTCACGAGCGCGGCGATGTCCGGCAGTCCCGCCTCGATGGTGTCGAAGGCCGCGCGGACGGCCGACTCGTCCGCGACGTCCGCTCCGGCACCGACGGCACGGACGCCGTGCTGCTCGCGGATCTCCGCGGCGACGGTCTCGCTCGCGGCCTGGTCGAGGTCGATGATGCCGACGTTCCACCCCTGTTCGGCGAGGTGGTGGGCGGTGGCGCGGCCGATGCCCCGCGGTGAGGCGGCCCCGGTGAGGACGACGGTCCGGTCCTGGTTGCTCATGGTCGTCTCCTGTCGCGTCAGTGGATCGGGGCCGGGCCGAGCTCGTCGAGGAGCTTCTGCATGGCGACGTACGCCCGGTTGCGGTAGGCGACGAGCTCCGGCGTGCGGTCGGCGGGGACGTCGAGGTAGCCGGCGCCGGACTTCGTGCCGAGCTCGCCGGCGTCGACGTGCTGCTGCAGCGACGGCGGTGTGGCGAAGCGCTCGGGCCAGCGGGTCTGCAGCGACTCGAAGCAGAACGCGTAGACGTCGAGCCCGGCCATGTCGGCGATGGCGAACGGGCCGAAGAACGGCAGACGGAAGCCGAAGGTGGTCCGGACGATCGTGTCGATGTCGTCGGGGCTGGCGATGCCCTCGTCGGCGATCTTCGTCGCCTCCTCGAACAGGGCGTACTGCAGGCGGTTGAGGACGAAGCCGGTGGAGTCCTTCACCCGGGCGGACTGCTTGCCGGTCGCCGCGACGACGGCTTCGCCGACCTCGATCGCGTGCTCGTCCGTCGTCGGGTGCGGGATGAGCTCGACGCCGGGGATGAAGGGGGCCGGGTTCGAGAAGTGCACGCCGAGGAACCGTTCCGGGCCGACCACGGCCTCGGCGAGGGACTCGATGAGGATCGTCGAGGTGTTCGAGCCGATCACGGCGTCCGGACGGGCGGACTCGCTGATCCGTCGGAGCGTCGCGTGCTTGATCTCGAGCTTCTCGGGGACGGCCTCCTCGATGAAGTCGGCGTGGGCGACCGCTTCCTCGATGGAGGCGGCGGCGCTGAGGTGGGCGTCCACACGCGAGACGGCGTCCGCGGGGAACAGACCGTCCGCGACGAACTGCTCCGTCTCGGTGATCAGCCGGGCTCGGTTCGAGGCCGCGACCTCGGCGGAGACGTCCGCGATCCGGACGGTGTGGCCGGCGAGGGCGAGGACCTGGGCGATCCCGCCGCCCATGTAGCCGGACCCGACGACGGCGATGTCGAGGGTGCTCATCGGTTGACTCCTTGCTTCGTCGTCCCGACCACCGACGTGGCGAGGACGGAACGGATGTACTGCTGGTTCGTGGCGCAGACGCCGAGGCTGTCCCCGCCGTACTGCTCGGTCATGACGATGCCGCGGAACCCGTCGGCGACCGCGTCGCGGAGGACCTGGCGGTAGTTGATGAGACCCGCCTCCATGGTGCTCGGCGCACTCGTCGCCCAGCTCCCGTCGCCGGCTTCGTCCCGCGTGTAGTTCTTCACGTGCAGGTAGTTGGTGTGCGGCAGCGTCTTGGCGAACAGTTCCTTCCAGTCCTCCACCGGACGGTGCAGGCGGACGAGGTTCGCGACGTCGGCGTTGAGACCGACGTTGTCCAGGCCGATCTCCTCGACGAGCCGGACGGCGCTGTCGGCGGTGCCGAGGTAGGTGTCCTCGTACAGCTCGAGCGCCATCGGCAGGCCGACGCTCGCGGCGTGCTGGCCGAGTTCGCGGAGCCGGGAGACGGCGGCGTTCCACACGTCCGGGTCGTCCGGGTCCTTCGGGCCCTGCGCGGTCCAGAACCAGAGCGCCTTCCGCTGGGCCTCGTTGAACGGCTGGTGGAGCCCGGTCGAGAAGACCTGCATGCCCCACTCGGCCGCAGCGTCGATCGTGCGGTGGGCGTAGGCGAGGTTGTCCTCCTCGTGCCCGGGCTGGATGACGCTCTTCCGCTGGAGGTGCACGGACGGGATCCCGACGCCGTGCGCCGCGGCGATCGCGAACAGCTCGTCCCGGCGGGACCGTTCGAGGTCGGCGGGCCGGATGTGGCTGTCGGCGAGCTCGGCGAGCGAGAAGCCGACGGCCTCGATCTGGGAGAACACGTCGTCCCAGACGCTCGGGTCGGCGTCGTGGAAGGCCACGCCGTCGCGGCCGACCTGCGGGAACCCGTGCAGGCAGGTGGCGATCGGCCACGTCTCGGCCGTCCAGGTGTCCGGGTTCCAGTCCTGGTCGACCCAGTCCTGCGGTGTGCTCACGGGATGCTCCTTCGCATGTCGGTTCGGCGTTGAACCTCTTTCCTATAGGAAATATACCCATGCGAGCGCGAATTGCAACCGCTCGAGCGTCAGGCCGTGTGTGTCGCGTCCGCCCGCGACCGCACCCGCACCGCTTCGAGGTGGTCGCGCATCGCACGGACCGAGCCCGCCGGCCCGTCGGCGAGGGCGTCGAGGATCGCCCGGTGCTCGGCCACCGCACGGGCCGTGTCGTCACCACCGCCCTCGACGATCTGCCGCATCCGGTGCACGCGGGTGGTGATGATCTCGGACATCTCCTCGAGGAACGGATTGCGCGTCGCGTCGAAGATGAGCTGGTGGAACTGCCAGTCGCTCCGGAAGAACCGGGCCATGAGCTCCTCGGAGGCGTGGTCGGCACCGGCCGCCGCGACCTCGGCCGCCACGGCCGCCTGCTCCTCGAGCGCCGCGGTCAGGCGGGAGCGCAGGGCGTCGACGTCCCCGCGGGCGGCGAGCTCGACGGCACCGCTCTCGACGATGAGCCGGGCGTCGAACAGCGCCTCGAGCTGGTCCCCGGCGAGGGGCGGGGCGACCCGGTACCCCTTGTTCGCCTCGCGCGTCACGAGCCCGGTTCGCTCGAGCTGGACGAGCGCCTCGCGGACCGGCGTCGGCGACACCCCGAGCGTCCGAGCGAGACCGTCGATGGACAACCGCATGCCGGGTTCGACGTCGTGCCCCATGAGCACCTCGAGCACCCGGTCGTAGACCCGGTCGCGCAGCCCGAGCTGCGTGATGCGCTCGGTCCCGAAGCCCGACATCGTGATCGACATGGACCGATCCTACGGAATCGACGATCCCGCCCGGTCAGTACAGCGCGTCGATGCCCATGAGGTCCCCGAGCCCCAGGGTGCGCTGCCCGGTCTCGCACGTGGTGGACGCCGGCTTCATGACGAGCCCGGTGTTCTGGGCGGTGTGTCCGAGCCCGAACGCGTGCCCCCACTCGTGGGTGGCGACCCCACGCAGGTCGAACCGGGCGCCCGAACAGGTCGAGGCGACCGACCACGTCACCGACGTCGAGTACCGCTGGTCGACCTCGACCGCGACGCCCGACCGTGACCACACGCAGGTGACCGCGAGCGTCCCGGACGGCAGCGCGCCCCACCCCGAGACGTTCGAGCCGCTCGAGGTGCCGCAGCCCCCCGTCGCCGTGACGCCCGGCGCCTGCTTGAGCGTGCCGCGGTACTGCGCCACGGCCGACGACGCCACGGTCCTGCCGCACGCGGAGATCGACCCGGTCCAGGTGTTCGCTCCGGCAGCGATCGCGGCCGCTCCTGACACCTTCTGGCCGTCCGGGTCGTAGCTCCACGCGACGGGTCCCGTCCACCGGAACCCGAGCTTCGTGTACGCCCGGCTGGAGCAGCTGGACGGAGCACTCGCGGCCGCCGTCGCCGACGCCCGGCCCGCCGTCGCGCCCGATCCGGCCGCATCGGAGCGGGTCCGACGCTGCAGTGCGGCCCGCTCGTGCTGGACGGCGGCGGGTGCTCCGGCCCAGTGGTCGTCCACGAGCACCGCGACGCCGGTCCGACCGGTGTTCGTGACGGAGACGTCGCCGGGGTCCGTCGCTCCCGACGCCGCTGCCGGCATCGCCGTCACGGTGGTCCCGACCGGCGGGACCGCGACGTGACGACCGTCGGGCAGGACCACGGTGCCCGTCCCGACGGCGCAACCGGACGCGAGTGCGGCGACGGTGATCCCGTCGCCGTGACAGGACGGTGCCGCCTCCGCCTGCTGGACGCCGACCGACGTGGTGACGACCGCGGTGAGCACGATCCCGAGTGCGACCGCCCCTGCGGTCGCGGACGACGTCCGCACGATGATTCCTCCGAGGTTCCCTGATCCGCGCGGCCCCTGCGCGGCGCCAGTCAGTGTGCGGAGCGGCGTCCGGAGGGGTCAACCCCCCGAACTGGCAGGTGCGCTCGTTGGCGATCCGTGCCGTCGACCGTCAGGATCGGTGCATGGGTCCACGCTCTGCGGTCGTCATCGGGTCCGGCATCGCCGGCGCCGCCACCTTCTTCGCACTGGCACGACGCGGCGTCGACGTCACGCTCGTCGACGACGGCGCTCCCGGTCAGGCGACCGCGGCGGGCGCCGGGATCCTGCAACCGTGGTCGTCCGCCGTGGACGGACCGTTCGCCGACCTGTACGTGCGGGGAGCGGCGTTCTTGCCCGAGCTCCTGGCGGACCTGGCGGCAGCGGGCGTCACCCGCACGGACCACCGGCGGAGCGGCGCGCTCGTGGTGAACGCCGATCCCGCGGCGGTCGACCAGGCGGAAGCGCGGGTCGAGCGACGTCGGGCGGCGGAGCCCGACGTCGTCGGTCGTGTCGAGCGTGTCAGCGGCGAACGCGCCCGCGAGCTGTTCCCGCCGCTCGCCGCCGGCCTCGAAGCGCTCTGGATCGAGGGTGGCGGTCGCGTCGACGGGCGGACGGTGCGGGACGCGCTGGTCGAGGCCGGGGTGCGCCGCGGGGGTCGGACCGAGACCGCGCACGCGACGCTCGTCGGTGACGGCCGCGTCCGGCTGACCGGCCCGGGCGGCGAGGACGTGCGGGACGCCGACGCCGTCGTGGTCGCGGGCGGCGCGTGGACCAACGACCTGCTCGGTGTGCTCGGGCTCCGGGTCCCGGTGGCACCGCAGCGCGGGCAGATCACCCACCTCGCGCTCCCCGGCGTGGACACCACCCACTGGCCCTCGGTGCACCCGCTCTCGCACCACTACCTCGTCGCGTTCGACGGGTCCCGCGTCGCCGTCGGGGCCACCCGCGAGACCGGGAGCGGGTTCGACGCCCGCGTCACCGCCGCGGGGCAGCTGCAGGTCCTCCGTGATGCGCTGTCCGTCGCCCCGGGCCTCGCCGACGCGACGGTGATCGAGACCCGCGTCGGGCTCCGCCCGCTCGCCGACGACTCGATGCCCGTCGTCGGCGCCGTGCCCGGGCACGACCGGCTGTTCGTCGCCACGGGCTACGGTGCGGCCGGCCTCACGATGGGTCCCCTCCTCGGGGATGCCCTCGCCCGCCTGGTGCTCGGTGCGCCGGCGGCCGAGCTCGACGCGCTCCGCCCGGTGGCCGGCGTCTGAGGGCCGTCGGGTGATGGCGCGGTCGGCCCCGTCCGACACCGCGCGTCAGGGCACCTGCACGAACAGGGGCGCACCGCGCTCCCGCAGCCGGAACCCGAGGTGCTGGTAGAGCCCGATCGCGCCCGTGTTGCCCGCAGCGGCGTGCATGAGCGGCGTCTCCCCCCGCTGTCGGATCCCGTACGCGACGTCGAGCACGAGCCGACGCCCGAACCCCTGCCCGCGGAACCGCTCGTCGGTGCAGACCGCGCTGATCTCGGTCCACCCCGGCGGGTGCAGCCGTTCCCCGGCCATGGCGACCAGGCGACCGTCGCGACGGATGCCGACGTACCGACCGAGCTCGATCGTCCGTGGCAGGAACGGCCCGGGCTTCGTGCGGGCGATGAGCCCGAGGATCTCCGGGACGTCCTCGGGCGTGAGCTCCACCGCCTCGGGGTCCGGCGCTCCCGGCACGGCCTCGCCGGTCAGCTGCACCCCGCCGGCGCTCTCGACCGTCTGCCACCCGTCGGGCAGGACGGCGTCGGCCCCCACACCGAACACCGCGCCGGTGCCGAGCAGCGTCCGGACGTCGTCCCAGTCCTGCGGGGTGGGACGTGCTGGCACGCCGGTCCACACGGACACGTCCGGCAGGTACCGCGCGACCTCCCCACGACGCTCGGCGAACCGGGCGTGGTGGCTGTTCAGCGAGGCGAGCGCCGGGTTGTCGAGCAGCCGGGTCGGCGTCCCGTCCTCCGCGATCGTCAGGTCGAGTGTCCGGACCGCCTCGCCGCGGGCGTCACCGCCGCGGAACCCGAGGTCCTCGAGCCGGCGGCGGTCACCGTCGGACCACCCGCTCGTGTCGGCGACGACCGCGGCGAGGTACCGGTCGCGTGCCCGTTCGACGACGTCTTGCACGTCGGTGACGCTCGTCAGGCCGACCTCACCGGGTCGGGTCGGGGTGGCGGGTCGGGCGCTGGTCGTCATGCGTCCATCTTGCGACCGTGCGCGCCGCGACCGGTCCGCGTTGCCCCGCGTGACGGGGCGACCCCGCGCGGCCATGCGTTCCCACGTGGCGCGCGATCACCGCATGGCCGCGCGATCCCCGCGCGGCCGGGCGCGGCCGGGTCAGCGGCGGTCCGGGCCGAGCGACAGCTCCTGGGACGTGGGCGGGTCCGCGCCGACCCGCGTCACGGTGATCGCGGCACTCCGCAGCGCGATGTCCGCCACCCGTTCGAGGACGTGCCCGTCCGCCGTGTCGAGCGCTTCCGGTGTCCGCAGCACCGCCGTGGCGAGTCCCGACATGAAGGAGTCACCGGCTCCGATGGTGTCGGCGACGTCGACGGCCGGCGCCGGGAGCCGCACCCGGGCACCCCTGGTCGCGACGACGCACCCGGCTGCCCCCAGGGTCACCGCCGCCAGCCGGGTGTCGCGGCGCAACAACTCGTCGAGCACCGCGTCCACGTCGAGTCCCGGCCAGAGCCAGGCTGCGTCCTCGTCACTCGTCTTGACGACGTCCGCCGCGTCCAGGAGGGGATCCAGCGCAGCACGGACGACGTCCTGGTCCGGGGTGATCGACGGACGCACGTTCGGGTCGAGGGACAGGAGCGTCGAGGACGACCGGTTGCGCACCGCCTCCAGGACGGCGTCGGACCCCGGGCGCAGCACGGCACCGATCGACCCGACGTGCAGGAGCGCGGTCGTCGCCGGCACGGTGACGGGTCCGGGTCGCCAGTCGAGGTCGAACTCGTACGATGCCGCTCCGGTGCCGGCGATCCTCGCCACCGCTGTCGAGGTCTGCGGGATCGGGGTCGCGTCGACCACGACCCCGCTCGCCTCGAGGTGCGAACGCACGGCCCGCCCCCGGGTGTCGTCTCCCAGCGTGCAGACGAGGCGCACCCGTTCCCCGAGCCGCGCCATCCCCACCGCGACGTTCATCGGACCCCCGCCCGGGTGCTCGGTGCGTCCGTCCGGCCGCTCGACGACGTCCACCAGCGCCTCACCGACCACGAGGACGCCGCCGGTCATGCACCACCCCTGCGTGCGGCCGATCCAGTGGTCACCGCGGGGTCCGCTCCGAGGCCGAGGGCAGGACCGGGAACGGCGCGTGCGGCTCCGACTGGTACCAGTACGCGACGGTGCTGATGTCGTCGGACCGTTCGAACAGGCCGTGGTCCCACGTGCCGATCTGCTGGACGGTGACGCGCAGGTCCTGCTCGAACCAGATGGGGTCGGGGAGGTGCCAGCGGTACAGGGCGTGCATCGGGGCCACCGCGTGGATGAACTCCGAGGCGCCGGTGCTGTCACGCGAGCTGCAGAACGGGTAGCCGAAGTACGGCGCATTGAACGTCAGCGGGACGGGTTCGGGGTCGGCCCGGAGCTCGTCCTGGAAGGCCCACGCTCCTCCCGCGTAGTCCTCGAGCCCCGTGCTGCACAGCGAGGGGAGCTCGTCGTCGCCGTCCACGAAGAACTTGACCTCGCCCTCCCCCCACCAGAAGCGCTGGAGCGACGCGAGCGCGACGTACGTCCCGACGTACCGGCCCCGACCTCGGACGCCGTCGAGCACGACGTGGTCCTCGCCGAGCGCCGTGCTCCCGTTCGACCGACGCCACTGCGCGTGGAAGTACGGCGTGTCCGCGGCGATGTCGTCACCCGTGGTCAGGTCGACCTGGAAGAACACGTGCTCCAGGTCCGCGCCGTGCTCGCTCGTGAGCGTGATGCGGGCGTGCTGCCGGAACGGCATCGGGAAGTAGCTGTTCATACCACCGGTCGGGGCGACGGTGATGGGTTCCGACGTGACGAGCGCCCTCGTGGCGAAACCGTTGCAGAAGAAGTCCCCGAGCGGCACCTCGACGGACGGCTCGTCCTCGTCGTCCCAGTACGCCCGGAGGACCAGGTCCCGGAGCACGAACGGTCCGGCTTCCGTGCGGTCCGTGACCGTGATCCAGATGTGGCGGATGACGCCCGGTCCGTCGATGTCGACGAGCTCCAGGGTCCCGCCCGCCGGCAGCGAGCCCCACGCACTGCCCTTCCGGCCGGGCCCGAGGTGCGACGACGCGGAGGCTGCGGCTCCGAACGCGCCGGTCGGGTTCTCGGCGTTGATCGACCGGGAGCGGACGCCGCGCGGCGGGGCGAGTTCGGACAGGGTGGGGAGCATGGATCCTCCGGGGTTCGTGGTCGATCGGTGGGTGGTCGGGGTTGCGGGCGGGTTCACTTCACGGCGCCGACGGTGACACCACGGCTGAGCGTTCGTTGGAACACCAGGAAGAAGACCAGCGTCGGCAGCAGGGAGAGCAGCGAGCCGGCGTTCAGGGCCGTGAGGTTGATGCTGTTCTGTCCCTGCAGGGTCGCGAGCGCGATCGGCACCGTCTGCGCGGACTGGTCCGTGAGCAGTACGAGCGGGATGTAGAACTCGTTCCACGTCCAGACGAAGAAGAACACGACCAGGACGGACAGGGTCGGGCGGAGCACCGGGAAGACGACGGACCACAGGATCCGGAAGCGTCCGGCACCGTCCAGCGCGGCGGCCTCGAGCAGGGACTGCGGGATGGTGCTCATCACGCTCGACAACAGGTAGGTGCCGAAGGCCGCCTGCAGCACCGTGAACACGATCACGACACTCCAGATCGTGTTGAACAGCCCGGTCGCCTGCGCGCCGTAGAAGAGCGGGTAGATGAGCGACTCCTGCGGCAGCATCGTGGCCAGCAGGAACACGGCGAGGATCCAGGTGCGTCCGCGGATCCTCCCGATGCCGAGCGCGTAGCTCGTCACGAGGGCCAGGGCCGTCCCGAGCACGGCGACGAGTCCGGCGATCACGATCGAGTTCACCAGCGCCCGCGGGTAGTCCACGAGCGACAGGTACTGCTGGAAGGCCTCGATGCTGAACCGCTCCGGGAGCGCCAGGGGCCCGTGCGCCGAGTAGTCCGCGCCCGTCTTGAAGGCGTTGAGCACCAGGAGGAGCAGCGGCGCCAGCATCAGGAGCGCGAACACGACGGCGATCGCGAGGACGATCCACCGCGTCACGCCCCGTCGGCGTCGCCGGGTCTGGCGGACGCCGGCGGGCGCAGCGGGGCCCGGCGTCGCGGCGATCCGGTCCGGCTCGGTCGTTGCGGTGCTCATCAGGCGTTCTCCCCTTCGGTGTCGCGCCGCTGGAGCCACATCAGGACCCCGGCGATGACGAAGATGACGATGGACATCACGGTGGCGATCGCGGACCCGTAGCCGACCTTCGACAGCTCGAAGAAGTTCCGGTACGAGTAGTACGACGGCACGACCGTGGAGCCCTCGGGGCCGCCCCCGGTCAGGATGAGGATCGGTGCGAAGACCTTGAGGGCCCCGACGGTGGCGGTGATCACCACGACGAAGACCTCCGGACGGATCTGCGGCAGCGTGATCGCCGTGAACCGGCGCCACCAGCCCGCACCGTCGAGTGAGGCAGCCTCGTAGAGTTCCGGGTCCACGCGCTGCAGCGCGGCCATGAACACGACGACCGGGTACCCGATCTGCAACCAGACGAGCACGAGCATCACGGCGTAGATCGCGATGTCCGGATTGCCGAGCCAGTCCGGTGGATCGGTGTTCCCCAGTGCGGCGAAGACGCTGTTGAGCAGTCCGTTCTGGGTCGCGAGGACCCAGCTCCAGACGAAGCCCGCGACCGCGATCGGCAGGATCTGCGGGAGGTAGTAGACGGCGCGGAGGGTCGCGGCGACCTTCGTCCCGAACTCGCGACCGATGTGGTCGAAGAGCATCGCCGCGAGGACGAGCCCGATGAGCGTGGGGACCACCACGATGCCCACGATCATGAACACGGAGTTCTTGAAGGCCAGCCAGAACTGCGCGTCACCGAGCAGCTCCGCGTAGTTCCCCAGGCCGGCCCATCGCATCGGGGCGAGACCGCCCTTCCACTGGAAGAGGCTGTACCAGACGTTCATCGCGAACGGTACGAGCACGATGGCGAGCGTGCCGATGCTCATCGGCAGGAGGTACCACCAGTAGGAGTGTTGGCGTCGGCGCCGGAGCGCGGTTGTCGTCATGTCGGATCTCCTGACGGGACGGGCGCCGTCGGGCGCCCGTCCCCTCGTTGTCGGGTCAGCCCTGGTCGACGGTCTTCTTGCCGTCGTCGTAGAAGGCCTGCAGCTTGGTCAGGTACTCGTCCGCGGTCTCGTTGCGGTTGGACATCGCCGACATGTTGTTCTGGATGAAGTCGAGGAATCCGGGCACCGGGTAGTCCGGGTAGAAGGCGAGGGTGTCGTCCTGCACCACCTCATCGAAGCGCTGGGTGTACGCCTTGGTGACGGGGTCCGAGATCTTCGCCGTGTCCCCGGCCAGGGGCAGGCCGCCGAGGCTCCCGATCTGGTTCTGCACCTTCGCGCTGAGCGTCGTGTTGATCCAGTCGTAGGCGAGGTCCTTGTTGCCGGACTTCGCCGGGACGCCCCACAGGTGACCCGAGGAGCCCATCGTCATCGCGGCACCGGGGAGCGTGAAGGACCCCCAGTCGAAGGACGCCTGGTCCTTGATCCGGGAGAACACCCCGTTGTTCCAGATGAGCATGCCGGTCTTGCCGCTGAGGAAGTTGACGTTCGCCTGCTCGAAGTTCAGGCCGCCCAGATCGGAGCCGACGTAGCCCTTGTCGATCCAGTCCTGGAACTCCTTCGTCCCAGTCTTCCACGGGTCCTTCGAGAAGTCGACCTTCCCCTTCAGGAACATGAAGTCGTCGATCTGCTTCCGATCGGCTGCCGCAGCCACCAGCGAGTACCAGATCCACATCTGGTTGAAGCCCTGGTTCACCGCCGCGGACGACGAGATCGGCGTGATCCCGGCGTCCTTGAGCTTCTGGAGGTCGGCGGTGAACTCGGCCATCGTCTTCGGCTCGCCGCTGATGCCGGCCTGCCGGAACTTGTCCTTGTTGTAGTAGAAGGTGACGTACTCGCCCACGTTCGGGATCCCGTACCAGTCACCGGACCCGGCCTTGCCCTGCTCGTCGTACTTGGCGAACGACTGCATGGCGCCGGACACCTTGTCGTCCCAGTGGTACCGCTTCACGGCATCGTCGAGGTTCTCGAGGAGGCCTTGGCTGGCGAGCTGTCCACCGTCGGCGTTGCCCTTGTTGAACTCGACGACGTCGGGGACCTTGTTGCCGCCGAGGACGAGCTTCGCGTTCTTCCGGAAGCCGTCGAAGCTCGTCGTCTGGAACTTCACGTCGACGTCGGGGTGCTTCTTCCGGAAGATCTGGAGTGCGGTCTTCCACCCCTGTCCCTGCGGGGTGCTCGGGTCCTCGTACTGCATGATCGTGAACGTCTTGGCGTCCGACTGGGATCCGGCACTGCAGCCCGTGAGGGCGGCGGCCGCGAGGGCGATCGAAGCGATCGCGACGGTCCGGAGGGTCCGTCTACGCGTGGTGCGGTGCATGGTGCAGCTCCTTTGCTGGTGTTCCGTGGACGACGGCCCGAGGGCGCACTCGACCACCGCGTCGTGCTCGGGCACGGCGCGTCGGGATGGGATGGGGAGGGGTCGACCCGGGATCAGGGCGGGTCGCGGGGCGGAGCAACCGAGCTCCGCACGACGATGGGGCAGTGCATGCGGTGGCCGATCGGTTCGGCCCGGGGTGCCGTTCGGCCGTCGATCCGTTGCAGCACGCGGTCGACCGCCCACTCGCCCATGGCACGGTGGGGCAGCTGCACGGTCGTGAGTCCCGGATCGAGCGCTTCGGCGACGAACTCCTGGTTGTCGAACCCGACGATCGAGAGGTCCGTCGGCACCCGCAGACCGAGGGACCGCGCCACCTGGTAGAAGCCCATGGCGATCTGGTCGCCGAAGCAGAAGACGGCGGTGGGCCGTTCGGTCCCGGGACGGTCGAGCAGAGCACGTGCCGGGTCGATGGCGCACGCCGTCGCAGCGTCCACGGCGGTCACCATCAGCGCGGGATCCGCCGCGAGACCCGCTTCGGCCAGGGCGCGACGGTACCCGCGGGTGCGCAGGGCGTCCGCGATCGGGTAGGCGGCGACGGTGCAGAAGCCGATCCGCCGGTGCCCGGCATCGATCAGGTGTCGGACGGCGTCGTACGCACCGCGCTCCTCGTCCGGGACGACGAAGTCCGCGGTCGTGCCCGGGTCGCCGTCGGCACCCTCCGGTCGACCGTCGAGCAGCACGACGGGGGTCGTCGACGGGACCTTCGGCGGTTCGACGGTGCGGTGGTACGTGGCCGCGACGATCAGTCCGTCGACGTTCCGCTGCAGCAGCGACTGCACCGCCGTCGTCTGCATCTCCTCGTTCCCGCCGGTGTCCACGAGCATGAGGACGTACCCGCTGCGCCAGGCGGCCTCCTGCGCCCCGGCGAGCATCGCGCTCGAGAAGGGCACGGTCGCGACCCGGTCGGACACCAGTCCGATGGTCTGCGTCTGCTTGGACTTCAGGGACCGGGCGAGGTGGTTCGGGACGTAGCCGAACGTCTCGGCGAGCTCACGGATGCGACGCGCGGACTCGGGGTTCACGCGGCCGGTGTCGCGGTCGTTGAGGACGAGCGAGACGGACGACACGGACACGCCCGCCTGTGCGGCGATGTCCTTCATCGTCAGCATGTCGCTCCCTCGCGTCGATCGATCGACGCGGCTCGTCAATCGATTGATGTGACGGTAGGAGCGTCAAACGCGTTGACGCAAAAACTCCGGATCGGATCGTCCGAGAACGCCTCGTCGCGGCGTTCTGCGGATCAACGGCTCACCCCCGCGTCCGCGCCAGCCGGCGGTTCAGCGCACCGTTGAGCAGGGCGACGAGCAGCCCCACCGCGAACACCAGGGTGCCGAAGCAGAGGACCTGCGGCGGCATCCCGGCCTTGGCGGCCCCGTACACGAACAGCGGGAACGTGACCGAGGGTCCGGCGACGAACGAGGTGATCACGTAGTCGTCGATCGACATCGCCAGGGCCAGCAGCCCTGCGGCGAGCATGCCCGGTGCCAACAGCGGAAGGGTGACGAGCCGGAACGCCTGGAACGGGGTCGCGCCGAGGTCGCCCGCCGCCTCCTCGAGCGCCCGGGACGACCCGGCGATGCGTGCCCGGAGCACCACGACCACGTACGCGACGTCGAACGCCACGTGGGTGATGAGCACCGTGAGGAAGCCGGTGCCGAGCCCGATCGACAGGAAGAACGACAGCGATGCCGATCCCACGACGATGGACGGCGCCGCGATGTCCGCGAACACGACCGCGTTCACGGCACCGCGCCCGGGGAACCGGTACCGCTCGAGCGCGAGGGCCAGCGGCAGGCCGATCGCGACCGAGACGACGGCGGCGAGCAGTGCCACGACGACGGACGTGGCGAAGGCCGACCCGAGCCCGGACACGTTCACGAGGTTGGCGTACCAGTACGTCGTGAAGCCGTTCCACGCGAACGACAGCCGGTTCGTCGGGGCGTCGTTGAACGAGTACACGATCATGTACACGATCGGCACGAGGGTGATCGCGATGACCACCCAGTAGACGATCGCGAGCCAGGGCCCTCGTCGGTTCACCCCGCGCCGACGGACGGCGGGGGCGGTCGCCGGCGACGCGGGGGCTGCGGACGAGCGGGGCGGTGCGACGGCGGTCATACGAGGTCCTCGAGGTCGTCGGTGCCGGACACGCGGGCGTAGATGAAGAGGATGATGCCGAGCACCACCATGAGCACGGTCGAGAGCGCGGCGGCGACGTTGTACTGCTGGTTGCCGGAGTAGGCGTCCTGGATCGCCTGCCCGATCGTGTACGTGTTCGTCCCGCCGAGCAGTGCGGAGTTCACCGGGTCGCCCACGCAGTCGATGAACACGAGCAGCACCCCGGCGAAGATGCCCGAGCGGGACAGCGGCAGGGTCGTGTGCCAGAACGCCCGGGCCTTCCCCGCGTAGAGGTCGTGCGCGGCCTCACCGAGCCGCGGGTCGATCCGTTCGAGCGCTGCGTAGACGGGCAGCACCATGAAGGCCAGGTCGTTGTACGCGTCGCCGAAGACCACCGCGCCGCCGGTGCCCAGGATGTGGAAGTCCTTCCCGACGAGGCCGATCGCCTGCAGTGTCGTGACGACCGGCCCCTGCGAGGCGAGCACGAACGCCCACATGTCCGTCCGGATGACGAACGACACCAGGAAGCTCACGAAGACGAGCATGAGCAGGGGGTTCTTCCACCGCGGCGAGACCCAGAACGCGATGAAGTACGCGACCGGGTAACCGACGATGATGGTGACGACCGTGGCCGCGGCTCCGTACCAGAGCGATCGGAGCAGGAAGGTGAGGTACGGCACCTGCGGGTCGACGAAGAGCGACGAGTAGATCCCGAAGTTCCACGTGAACGTGTACCCGTCGTCCGGGTTGCCCGACATGAGCGACACGACGAGCCCCGAGACGAGCGGGATGACGAAGAACACGCACAGGTACGCCGTGCCGACCAGGGCGAGCAGGAACGGGGTGCTGCGACGACGCCCCCGGCGCACGGGAGCGGGGCCGGCACCGGGTCCGGCTCCGAGGCCGGCGACCCGGGCGGCACCGACGGCGGTCACGACTGCACCACCGCGTTGAAGAGGCCGTTCCACTCCGAGTACTCGTCGTAGTTCCGGAAGACCCGGAACTCGTGCGAGCGTTCGAGGACGTCCTGGGACGGGAACACGAGCGGGCTGTCGGCGACCGTCGGGTCGTCGAGTTCGTCCCGCACGTAGGCCTCGGCTCCGGGGACGGGGCAGACGTAGTTGACGTAGTCCTCGACGATCCCGGCGATCTTCGGCGTGTAGTAGAAGTCCATCCACGCCAGCGCCGAGACCGGGTTCGCCGCCTGCCGCGGGATCATGAGGTTGTCGTGCCACATCATCTGGCCCTCCTCCGGTGTGACGAACTCCAGGTGCTCGAACCCGGACTGCTGCGCCTGGAACACGTCTCCCGACCACGCCTGCGTGATCCAGGTGTCACCGTTCTCGAGCTTGTTGATGTAGCTCTGGTCGTAGAAGCCGGTGACGCTCGGCCGGAGCTTCCGCAGCCACGCCTGCGCCGTGCGCCAGTCCGCCGGTGTCGACGTCTCGGGGTCGATCCCGTTCGCGAGGAGCCCGAGCGAGCCGAGTTCGGTGTTGTCGCTCATCAGGCCGACCCGACCACGGAAGGCCGGGTCGAGGAGGTCCTGGAACGACGTGATCTCGCGGTCGACGTACTTCGGGTTGTAGGCGAGCCCGGTGAACCCGGTCTGCCACACCACGGAGTGCTTGTTGCCCGGGTCGTACGTCGGGTCCTTCACGGAGTCACTGGCGTACTTCGCGAAGTTCGGCAGCCGCGAGTGGTCGAGCTCGCACACGAACCCGTTCTTGATCATCTCGGTGAGTTCGTACCCGTTCGTCATCACGACGAGGTCGTAGCCGGTGGAACCCTGCGCCCGGAGGATCGGGGAGACCGTCGCGTAGAACGTCGCGTTGTCCTGGATCACCGCCTGGTAGTCGACCGCGATCCCGGTCTCCTGCCGGAACAGCTCCAAGGACTCGGACTTGCCGTGGTCGGAGTCGATGTAGAGCGGCCAGTTCGCGAACTTCAGCTCCTTGGTCGCCTTCGCGTCCGCCCAGAAGCGCTCCCAGTCGACCGGGTGCTCGGCGAGCGACGCCGCAGAGCCCTTGATGCTGCAGCCGGCGAGCAACGCCGTGAGCGCGGCGGCCCCTCCGCCGGCGAGCAGGCCGCGTCGGCTGATGCGCGCGGACGTCAGGCCCCGCACCAGGTCGGGACGGCTGCTCACGCGACCGCTCCCGCGGTGGCGGGTGCGGACTGGAGGCGCGGGTCGGCTCCGGCGGTGACGGCCGCGTCGGACGCGGGGTGCGCCTCCAGGCCGAACCCGTGGTCGACGCCCCACGTGAGCCACACCTCGGTGCCGGTCGCGATCCGGGGTCCGCCCTTCGAGTTCTGCGCGAAGACGGAGACCCGTCCCGCGCCCGGGACGTCGACGAGGTACTGGGTGCTGACACCGGAGAAGGAGACGTCGACGACACGTCCCGGGCCGAGGATGTTGCGTCCTGCCTCGGGGGCCGGCTCGACGGTGCGGATCTTGAGCTTCTCGGGGCGGACGCCCACGACCACGCGGCCGGAGGTCGCGACCGCCCGTGCGGAGGGCACGGCGAGGGTGCCGGCCGGGGTCGCGACGACGAGGAGCCCACCGTCGGTGCCGCGGACCTCGCCCTCCAGCAGGTTCGACTGCCCGAGGAAGTTCGCGACGAAGGCGGTGCGGGGCAGCTCGTAGAGGTCCTGGGGGCTCCCCATCTGCTCGATGCGACCCCCGTTCATGACGGCGACCGTGTCGGCCATCGTCATCGCCTCCTCCTGGTCGTGGGTCACGTGCAGGAAGGTCAGGCCCACCTCGGCCTGGATGGTCTTGAGCTCGAGCTGCATCTGGTGGCGGAGCTTCAGGTCGAGGGCGCCGAGCGGTTCGTCGAGGAGCAGCAGTGCGGGCCGGTTCACGATCGCCCGGGCGAGGGCGACGCGCTGCTGCATCCCGCCGGACAGCTGCGTGGGACGCTTCGACGCCGAGCCCTCGAGCTCGACGAGCCGGAGCGCCTCACGCGCCTTCGTCATGGGGTCGGGGATGCGGCGGCGCTTCAGCCCGAACGCGACGTTGTCGAGCACGCTCATGTGCGGGAAGAGCGCGTAGTTCTGGAAGACCGTGTTGACCGGGCGCTGGTACGGCTTCGTGTCGGTGACGTCCCGGCCGCCGATCGTGATCGTGCCGCTGGTCGGCTCCTCGAGTCCGGCGACCAGCCGGAGGGTCGTGGTCTTGCCGCAGCCGGACGGCCCGAGCAGGGCGAAGAACGAGCCGGCGGGGACGGTGAGGTCGAGCGCGTCGACCGCGGTGTGTCCGGGGAAGGACTTCGTGATCCGGTCGAGCCGGAGATCCGCCCCGGACTCGGCGAAGGTGCCGGTCGTTGCCATGGTGCCTCCTGGGTTTCGGGTCGGGTCCGGCTGGTCAGCCGATGTAGGACATGACGTGCTTGATGCGGGTGTAGTCGTCGAACCCGTACTGGGACAGGTCCTTGCCGTAGCCGGAGTGCTTGAAGCCGCCGTGCGGCATCTCGGCGACGATCGGGATGTGCGTGTTGATCCACACGCAGCCGAAGTCGAGGTCGCGGGCGAAGCGCATCGCCCTGGCGTGGTCGGTCGTCCACACCGAACTCGCCAGGCCGTACGCGACCCCGTTCGCCGCACGCAGGGCATCGGCCTCGGTGCCGAACCGCTGGACGGTCTGCACGGGTCCGAAGACCTCCTGCTGCACGATCCGGTCGTCCTGACGGAGGCCGGAGACGATCGTCGCCTCGTGGTGGTACCCGACGGCGCCCGCTCGACGACCGCCGAGCTCGATCGTCGCGTGGTCCGGCAGGTCCTCGAGGAACGACCGCACCTGGGCGAGCTGCCCGGCGTTGTTGACGGGCCCGAAGTACGGGTCGGCCGCTCCCGGCCCGGTGGTCGCGGTCTCGCGCGCCGCTGTGGCGAGCGCCGCCACGAACTCGTCGTGGATGCCGTCCTGGACGAGCACCCGCGTCGCGGCGGTGCAGTCCTGTCCGGCGTTGAAGAAGCCGGCGGCCACGATCCCGGCGACGGCGGACGGGATGTCCGCGTCGTCGAACACGATCACGGGTGCCTTGCCGCCGAGCTCCAGGTGGGTGCGCTTGAGGTCGCCGGCGGCCGCGCGTGCGACCTCGGTGCCGGCGCGGACCGAGCCGGTGACGGAGACCATCTGCGGGGTGGGGTGGTCGATCATCGCGGCACCCGTCGTGCGGTCCCCCAGTACGACGTTGAGCACGCCCGCCGGCAGGAACTCCGCGGCGACCTCGGCGAGCAGCAGGGTCGACAGCGGGGTGGTGTCGCTCGGCTTCAGCACGGTCGTGTTCCCCGCGGCGAGCGCCGGGGCGAACTTCCACACCGCCATGTTGAGCGGGTAGTTCCAGGGGGTGACCTGAGCGACGACGCCGATCGGTTCCCGCCGGACGAAGGACGTGTGGTCGGCCAGGTACTCCCCTGCGCCCCGACCCTCGAGGTTGCGGGCTGCCCCGGCGAAGAAGCGGATCTGGTCGACCGACAGCAGGATCTCGTCCTCGACGAGCGTGGCGCGCGGCTTGCCGGTGTCGAGGGACTCGAGGTCGGCGAACTCGTCCGCACGCTGTTCGAGGGCGTCGGCGATCCGGAACAGTGCGAGCTGGCGTTCGCCGGGCGTGGTGCGACGCCAGGAGTCGAACGCGGCGTCCGCAGCGGCGAAGGCGGCGTCCACGTCGTCGGCGGTGGACACCGGCGAGGTGCCGTACACGTGCTCGTCGGTCGGGTCGACGAGGTCCATGGTGCGGTCGCCGCGGGCGTCGACGTGCTCGCCCCCGACGAAGTTCCGCAGGGTGTGCGTGGCTGTGTCGATGTCCAGCATGGCGGCGATACTTGCACGGAATCTGCTGGTTCGGAAGAACCGTAACAACGGAAATCGTCGTGAAACACGACGTTCACAACGGAATCCCTTGCATTCCCGGTGATGCCGCTGCCATGCTGTGCGGCATGGCGGCAGCACCACGACGTCCGGGACCGATCGACGACACGTCGAAGCGGATCATCGAGCAACTCCAGGCCGACGGTCGCCGCCCGTACGGCGAGATCGGCAAGGCGGTCGGTCTCAGCGAGGCGGCGGTCCGACAGCGGGTGCAGAAGCTCACCGAGACCGGCGTCATGCAGATCGTCGCGGTCACGGATCCCCTGCAGCTCGGGTTCCACCGCCAGGCGATGATCGGCATCCGCGTGAACGGCGACACCCGCACGGTCGCCGACGAACTCGAGAAGCTGCCGTCGGTCGACTACCTCGTGATGACGGCCGGCAGCTTCGACCTCATGGTGGAGGTCGTCTGCGAGGACGACGACGACCTCATCGAACTGCTCAACGGCACCATCCGGGCCATCCCGGGTGTCACCGCCACCGAGACCTTCGTCTACCTGCAACTCCGCAAACAGCTCTACGACTGGGGAACGCGATGACCATCTCCGACCAGACCACACGACTCGGCTCGTACGACCCGTTCGCTGCGGTCGACGACGCCGACCTGCAGCAGAAGTCCCGCGACCACCTGTGGATGCACTTCGCTCGGCACGGCGCGAACCAGGCCGGTGCCGACGTGCCGATCATGGTCCGCGGCCAGGGGCACCACGTGTACGACAGCCACGGCAAGGAGTACATCGACGGGCTGTCCGGCCTGTTCGTCGTCGCCGCCGGCCACGGTCGGAAGCGCCTGGCCGAGATGGCCGCGAAGCAGGCGGAGACGCTCTCGTTCTTCCCGATCTGGTCCTACGCCCACCCCGCCGCCATCGAGCTCGCCGACCGCCTCGCCGACCACGCCCCCGGCGACCTCAACAAGGTGTTCTTCTCGACGGGCGGCGGCGAGGCCGTCGAGACCGCGTTCAAGCTCGCGAAGTACTACTGGAAGCTCCGCGGCAAGCCGATGAAGCACAAGGTGATCTCGCGGGCGGTGGCCTACCACGGCACCCCGCAGGGAGCACTGGCGATCACGGGCATCCCCGCGATGAAGCAGATGTTCGAACCCCTCGCGCCCGGCGGCTTCCGCGTCCCGAACACCAACTACTACCGGGCGGCCGAGATGGGCTTCGGCGGCGAGACCGAGGAGGAGTTCGGCTCCTGGGCGGCTGAGCGCATCCGCGAGATGATCGAGTTCGAGGGACCCGACACGGTCGCCGCGGTGTTCCTCGAGCCGGTGCAGAACTCCGGCGGCTGCTTCACCCCGCCGCCCGGGTACTTCCAGCGGGTCCGCGAGATCTGCGACGAGTACGACGTCCTGCTCGTCTCGGACGAGGTCATCTGCGCGTTCGGCCGCATCGGGACCATGTTCGCGTGCGACACGTACGACTTCGTGCCCGACATGATCACGTGCGCGAAGGCGATGACCTCCGGGTACTCCCCCATCGGCGCGACGATCATCAGCGACAAGCTGTTCGAACCGTTCTCGCACGGCGACACGACCTTCTACCACGGCTACACGTTCGGCGGTCACCCGGTCTCCGCCGCCGTCGCCATGGAGAACCTCGACATCTTCGAGGAGGAGGGGCTGCTCCAGAACGTGCAGCAGAACGCCCCGCTCTTCCGAGCCGAACTCGACACCCTGCGCGACCTGCCGATCGTCGGCGACGTCCGCGGCGACGGGTACTTCTACGGCATCGAACTCGTCAAGGACAAGGCGACGAAGACGACCTTCGACGACGACGAGTCCGAGCGCCTGCTGCGCGGGTTCCTGTCGAAGGCACTCTTCGACGCGGGCCTGTACTGCCGCGCCGACGACCGCGGCGACCCCGTCGTGCAGCTCGCCCCGCCGCTGACCATCGGGCAGCCGGAGTTCCGCGAGATCACCTCCATCCTGCGGAGCGTCCTGTCCGAGGCCTGGACGAAGATCTGACATGAGCGCCTACCGGGGCGTCTCGTTCTGGCTCGACCAGCTCGTCTCCACCGGACGCGACGACCTGACGCCCCGGCCCCCGCTCGACGGCGACACCACGGCGGACGTGTGCATCGTCGGTGCCGGACTCACCGGTCTCTGGACCGCGTGGTACCTGCACCAGGCCGACCCGCGCCTCCAGATCGTCGTCGTGGAACGCGAGATCGCCGGCTTCGGCGCGTCCGGCCGGAACGGCGGCTGGTGCTCCGCCCTGTTCCCGCGGTCCGCGGCGTCGATCGCCGAGCAGTATGGACGCGACGCGGCCCTCGCCCTGCGGGCGGCGATGCGCGACACCGTGGACGAGGTCGGACGCGCAGCAGCGGAGGCGGACGTCGACTGCGACTACGTGAAGGGCGGCACCGTCCTGTACGCCCGCTCCGCGGTGCAGGAACGCGCTGCGCTGGACGAGGTGGCGTCGTCCGCCGAGTGGGGCGACGCGATGACGTGGCGCGAGGCACGCCCGGGCGACGCCGCCGGCTCGGCAGGCGTCGCGTGGACACCGGACTGCGCGCGGGTCCAGCCGGCAGCACTGGTCCGCGGCCTCGCGGCTGCCCTGGAGGCGCGGGGCGTCCGGATCGCGGAGCACACGCCCGCCTCGTCCTGGGACCACGGCCGCGTCGTCACCTCGCGCGGCACCGTGACGGCCGGTGCCGTCGTGGTCGCGGTGGAGGGGTACGGAGCGCAACTCGCGCAGACGCGGCGGCGCGTCCTGCCGCTGTACTCGCTGATGATCGCGACGGCGCCCCTGCCTGCGGCGGTGTGGGACCGGATCGGGCTCGACCACGGGCAGACGTTCTCGGACTACCGGCACCTGCTCGTGTACGGGCAGCGCACCGCCGACGACCGGCTCGCGTTCGGCGGTCGCGGCGCCCGCTACCACTGGGGGTCCGCCATCAGGCCCGGGTACGACCGGGTGCCGCGGGTGTTCGCCCACCTGCGCTCGGCGCTCGTCGACCTGTTCCCCGCCGTGGCCGACGCCCCCGTCACGCACACCTGGGGCGGACCGCTCGGAGTGCCTCGCGACTGGTGTGCCTCCGTCACGTGGGACGGACACGTGGGGACCGCCGGCGGCTACGTCGGCGACGGACTGTCCACGACGAACCTGGCGGGACGGACGCTCGCCGACCTCGTGCGCGGCGTGGTCTCGCCCCGCACGGCACTCCCCTGGGTGAACCACCGTTCGCCCGACTGGGAACCCGAACCCCTGCGCTTCCTCGGTGCCAACGCCGGACTCGTCGCCACCGACCTCGCCGACCGCGAGGAGGCGCTGACCGGCCGCCCGAGCCTCGCCGCACGGATCACGGCACCACTGACCGGAGGACACTGATGGCTCCCGCTGCTGCTCCCGCTGCTCCCGCTGACGTCGTCGTCGTGGGGGCCGGCGTCGCCGGACTGGCCGCCGCCCGGGCGCTGGCACGCGCCGGCCGGACCGTGGTGGTGCTCGAGGCGCGGGACCGCATCGGCGGTCGCACCTGGACCGACACGGCGCTCGGCGTGCCCGTCGACCTCGGAGCGTCCTGGATCCACGGCATCGACGGCAACCCGCTCTGGGAGCTGGCGTCGGCCCTCGGCATCGACACGGTCGAGTTCACCGTCGGCAGCTTCCAGTTCGACGGCCGCCCGATCGCCTGGCACGACCCGACCGGACGTCGCGTCGCGCCGACGGCCGTGGCGGCCTTCGAGGCGGACCTGCACGCCCTCGACGCGGCGCTGCCCGCCGTCGTCGAGCACGCCCCGCCACCCTCGACCTACGCCGCGGCGGTCGACACGACGCTCCGTGGTCTCGGGATCGAGGGCGACCGGGCCGTCCGGGTCCGCGAGTACACCGCGCACCGGTCGGAGGACCTCTGCGGGGCGCCCGTCACGGTGCTCGACGCGCACGGGCTCGACGAGGAGCACGTCCCCGGCGACGAGGTCGTGTTCCCGCGGGGGTACGGCCAGTACGCCACCGCCCTGGCCGACGGCCTCGACGTCCGGCTCGGCAGCGTCGTGCGCTCCGTGACCACGACCGACGGCGGGGTCGTCGTCCGGCTCGATGACGGGGCCTCGGTGCGCGCGGGGCAGGCGATCGTCACGGTGCCGCTCGGTGTGCTGCAGGCCGGTGACGTCGTGTTCGAACCACCGTTGTCGGCGGAAGTCCTCGGGGCCGTGGGGCGGCTCGGGATGGGCGTCTACGACAAGGTGTTCCTCCGCTTCCCCACCCGGTTCTGGGGCGACGACTGGGTGATCCGGCAGCAGGGCTCCGCCGGCGTCGACTGGCACTCCTGGTACGACATGTCCCGGGTCACCGGCGAGCCCGTGCTGGCCGCACTGCTCGGCGGGCACGGTGCCCGCCGGATCGAGGAGCTCCCCGACGGCATGGTGGTCGAGGAGGCGCTCGCGGCACTCCGGCGGATGTTCGGGGACGCCGTGCCCGACCCCGAGGCCGTCAGGATGACACGGTGGGCGGCCGATCCCTTCGCCCGGGGGTCGTACTCGTACCTGCACGTCGGTGCGTCCCCGGACGACCACGACCTCCTCGCCACCCCGGTCGGCCCCGTGCAGCTCGCCGGCGAGGCCACCTGGGGCGACGACCCCGCGACCGTGCACGGCGCCCTGCTGTCCGGGTTGCGGGCGGCGTCGCGCGTCCTCGGTCGCCCGGTCGTGGCCGCCGACCTGGTGGACTGAACCGCGCGGTCGAGCGTGCCGCCGCGGCCCTCGCCCTACACTCGGGCCGTGAGCACGACGAGGACGCGTCCCCAGCACGAGCACCGGGCGCCGGTCGCGATCGCCGTGCTCGTGAACCTCGCGCTCAGCCTGCTCCTGCCCGAACAGGTGCTGTTCTTCCCGTCCTGGGTCGTGCCGTCGATCGGCGTCCTGCTCCTCGTCCCGCTCATCGTCTTCAACCCCAGGCGGCTCACCCGTGAGACCACCTGGTCGCGGTGGTTGTCGTTCTCCCTGGCGATCCTGCTGACCGTCGCGAACCAGCTGACCGTCGTCCGGACGATCGTCGAGCTGCTCACCGGACACGCGAACGGCGGCGCGGTGCTGCTCACCGCGCTGCAGGTGTGGGTGAGCAGCATCATCGCGTTCGGTCTCGTCTACTGGGAGCTCGACCGGGGCGGCCCGGTGGCCCGGCGTCGCCCGGAGCTCTTCTCGCACGCCGAGGGCGACTTCCAGTTCCCGCAGGAGACCGACGAGAAGACCGCGTCCTGGCGACCGGTGTACCTCGACTACCTCTACGTGGCACTGACGAACATGATGGCCTTCAGCCCGACCGACACGATGCCGATGAGCGTCCGGGCGAAGATGATCATGGCGTACCAGTCCCTCGGCGGGTTCATCCTGCTGGCCCTGGTGATCTCCCGCGCGGTGAACATCATCAGCTGATCGACCCTCGCTCGGGGGACGTGTCCGTCGGTCGTTCCGCCGACTGTCTGAGCGCCCGATCAGGTCTACCGTCGGTCCTCGTACGGCAACGTCGCCGTACGAGGACGAATCGAGCATCATGCAACGACGGATGAGCACACTGCTCGCGGCGGCCGTGAGCCTGGGGGTCGTGGGGGCACTGGTCCCGGGGATCTCCGCGCAGGCGGTCACGACGAGCGACACCCCGGACTTCGGGAGCAACGTCAAGATCTACGATCCATCGGTCCCGGCGTCGACCATCCAGGCCGACGTCGACGCCGCGTTCAACAGTCAGCTCCGGAGCACGACGGCGCAGTTCGGGTCCCAGCGGTACGCGTTCCTGTTCAAGCCGGGGACGTACGGGCGCGTCTGGGCGAACCTCGGCTTCTACACCGCGGTCCAGGGCCTCGGGAAGAACCCGGACGACGTCACGATCAACGGCGCGGTGAACGTCGACTCCGGCTGGAACGCCGGGGACGAGAAGAACGCGACCCAGAACTTCTGGCGGTCGGTGGAGAACCTCGCGATCGTCCCCGAGGGCGGCACCGACCGGTGGGCGGTGTCCCAGGCGGCGCCGATGCGACGGGTGCACATCAAGGGCAACCTCACCATGGGTCCGTCGAACCAGGACGGCGGGCAGGGCTACTCCTCCGGTGGCTACATCGCCGACAGCAAGGTCGACGGGACCGTCACGAGCGGTTCGCAGCAGCAGTGGTACACGCGGAACTCCGCCATCGGGTCGTGGCAGGGCGGCAACTGGAACATGACGTTCTCGGGGGTGAACGGCGCCCCGGCGAACGACTTCTCGAAGAGCTACACGACGCTCGCCACCACGCCGACGACCCGCGAGAAGCCGTACCTGTACGTCGACTCGTCGAACAAGTACCACGTGTTCGTCCCGTCGCTCCGGCAGAACTCGTCCGGTGTCACGTGGCCGAACACGAGCGGGACCGACATCCCGATGCGGAACTTCTACGTCGCACATCCCGGTGACTCCGCCGCGACGATCAACGCGGCACTGTCCCAGGGCCTGAACCTGTTCATCACGCCGGGCACGTACCAGCTCGACGCAGCGATCAACGTCACGCGGGCCGACACCGTCGTGACGGGCATCGGGTTCCCGACGCTCGTCCCCACCCGGGGCAACGCCGTGCTGACCTCGAACGACGTGGCCGGGGTGAACGTGTCGAACCTCGTCGTGGACGCCGGCACGCAGAACAGCGCGCAGCTCGTACGACTGGGAGTCTCCGGCTCGCACGTCGACCACGCCGCCGACCCGCAGAGCATCCAGGACGTGTTCTTCCGCGTCGGGTCGAGCATCCAGGGGAAGGCCTCGACCACCCTGCAGGTGAACGCCGACGACACCCTGGTCGACCACATCTGGGCGTGGCGCGCGGACCACGGCGGGGCCGCCACGGGGTGGACGGTCAACACGGGAGCGACCGGCGTCGAGGTCAACGGCAACGACGTGCTCGCCACCGGCCTCTTCGTCGAGCACTACCAGAAGTACGAAGTGCAGTGGAACGGGAACAACGGGAAGACGATCTTCTTCCAGAACGAGATGCCGTACGACGTGCCGGACAACGCCTCGTGGCAGAGTCCGACCGGTGCCGGGTACGCCGCGTACAAGGTCGCCGCGAACGTGACGAGCCACGAGATCTGGGGTGGCGGGGTCTACTGCTTCTTCAACACGAACCCGTCGGTCCACGCGGACCGCGCCTTCGAGGTCCCGCAGACCGCCGGCGTGCGCGCGCACGGGCTCGTCACGGTGTCGCTCGGGGACACGGGCACCATCTCGAGCGTCATCAACGGCGTTGGCGGGGCCGTGCCGACACCGGCGGGCAACACCGCCCCGAACCGGCTCGCCTCGTACAACTGAGCCAGAGGAGCAGCGACGAGGGGTTGTGCGTGTTGATCATGTGATCAACAATGTCGGCATGGACGTCATCACCGCCGCGCACCTCCCCTCGCCGCTCCACCAGGACACGGGCACCGACCGTCGCTCCGTCCGGGTCGCCCTCGTGCAGACCCGGTGGCACGAGGACCCGGCGGAGCACCGGCGCACCCTCGCCGACGGCATCACCGCAGCCGCGGCGGCCGGCGCCACCGCGGTGTTCCTACCGGAGCTCACACTGTCGCGCTACCCGGGCGACACCCCGGCCGGACCCGCACCGAAGGAGCAGGCCGAGTCGCTCGAGGACGGACCGACGATCACGTTCGCGCGGGAGCGGGCGCGGCAGCACGGTGTCTTCGTGCACGCGTCGCTGTACGAACGTCCCGCCGAGGACGACCGACCGGACGACCCGCGCGGCTACAACACCGCCGTGCTCGTCGCCCCGGACGGCACCCTCGTCGGCCGTACCCGCAAGACCCACATCCCGATCAGCGCCGGGTACTACGAGGACACCTACTTCCGCCCGGGCGCCGACGACGACGCGTTCCCCGTGTACGAACCCGCCGGACTCGGCGCTCGCGTGGGCCTGCCGACCTGCTGGGACGAGTGGTTCCCCGAGGTCGCCCGCTCGTACGGGATCGCCGGGTCGGAGGTCCTCGCGTACCCGACCGCCATCGGGTCCGAGCCGACCTTCCCCGACTTCGACACCGCCGGCATCTGGCGGCAGGTGATCGTCGCGAACGGGATCACGGCCGGTCAGTTCATGGTGGTGCCGAACCGCTGGGGGAACGAGGGCGACATCACCTTCTACGGGTCCTCGTTCATCTCCGACCCGTTCGGCCGGGTGCTCGTCGAGGCACCGCGGGACGCCGACGCGGTGCTCGTCGCCGACCTCGACCTCGACGCCCGGGTGGAGTGGCTCCGGCTCTTCCCGTTCTACCTGACCCGACGGCCCGACCTCTACGGCGCCCTGGTGCAGGAGGTCGACCCCGTGCGCGACGGGTACGGCGCGCGCGAGGCGATCCGCGCCTCCATCGCGGACCTCGACACCGACGCCACGGCGGTGCGGTCGTGACCTGGCGGATGCCGGCGGAGACGGCCCCGCAGGAGCGCACCTGGATGGCCTTCCCCCGACCGGGCGCCACCCTCGGGGACGACGCGGCGAGCGCCGAGGCGGCGCGGCGGGCCTGGGCGACGACCGCCAACACGATCAGCGAGTACCAGCCGGTGACCGTCGTCGTGGACCCGGTCGCACGCGCGGACGCCGACCGGCTCCTCGCCGGCAGCGTCGAGGTGCTCGAGGCCCCGCTCGACGACTTCTGGATGCGGGACATCGGTCCGACCTTCGTCGTGGACGACGCGTCAGGGGCGCTCGGCGCGGTGGACTGGATCTTCAACGGCTGGGGCGCCAACTCCTGGTCGACCTGGACACGGGACGCGGAGATCGGCGCGACGGTGGCGGCCGCCGCCGGGGCCGAGCGCATCCCGTCGCTGCTCGTCAACGAGGGTGGGGCGATCCACGTCGACGACACCGGTACGGTCCTCGTCACCGAGACCGTGCAGCTCGACCCCCGACGGAACCCCTACGCCGACCGACCCCGCGTCGAGGAGGAACTCGCGCGGACGATCGGGGCCACCGACGTGGTCTGGCTCCCCCGCGGACTCACGCGGGACTACGACGGCCTCGGCACCCGTGGACACGTCGACATGGTCGCCACCTTCAGCGGGACGCCGGACACCGTCCTCCTGCACGCGCAGCCGGACCCGGCCCACCCGGACCACCTCGTGATGCCGATCATCCGCCGGGCGCTCGAGGCGGCGACCGACGCGACGATCGTGGAGCTGCCCGCACCGACGACGCTGACCGACGACGGCGGCCCGGTCGACTGGAACTACGTCAACCACGTCGTGGTGAACGGCGCCGTGGTCGCGTGCGGGTTCGGCGAGCCGGCCGCGGACGACCGGGCCCGCGGCATCCTGGCGGACGTCTACCCGGGACGTGAGGTGCGCACCGTCGACGCCCGCGAGGTGTTCGCTCGCGGCGGCGGCCTGCACTGCATCACCCAGCAGCAGCCGACGACCGGACGCTAGCCGGCCGGGGGCGCCAGACCGATGCGGGGCTGGAGCCACGCGAGCCCCGCAGCGAGCGCGGCACCCGCGGTCGTCCAGTTGTGCCGTCCGCCCGGCACCACCCAGGTCGCGACGTGCATGCCCGCCGCCCGCGCCAGTGCGGCCATCCGCGGCATCACCGGACCGTACGCCCGGTCGAGCGCGCCAGCGGCGAAGAACGCGTTCGACGCCCGGTACGGAGTGTGGGCGTGCAAGACGGCGGCGGGCTGGGCTGCGGCCCAGGCGGCGCGGTTCCCGGCGAACCCGGCGGCGATCGTGCGTGCGGGGGTGCCGAGGGTGGGACCCTCCTCGCCGGAGACGTCGACGAGGTTGCCGAACCGGGCGGGGTCGCCCGCTCCGAGCTGGATCGCGCAGGTCCCGCCCTGCGAGAACCCGCCGATGGTCCACGCCGACGGTCCCGTCTGCACCCGGAGGTGCGTCGTGACCCACGCCGGGACGTCCTCGGTCAGGTAGCTGCGGCTGTTGCCGAGCGCTCCGTCCACGCACATCGGGTTCGCCGAGCGGGGGCCGAGTTGGTCGGGCACGACGACGATCGGTGCGAGACCCCGGTCGAGGGCGGCCAGGGCGTCCATCGTCTGCTCGATGTGTCCGCCCGACTCGACGTCGTCCGGCCCGGCGCCGACGGACTGGCCGGACAGCAGGACGTCGACGGGCAGCGGTGGCGGGTCCGCGGTCAGTGCGGCCGGGGGCAGGTAGAGCAGCGCGGGGCGGGCGGTGAAGTGCGACCGGGTGGCGGGGATCGTCACGCGGAGCAGTCGTCCCGCGGTCGGCATGCCCGCCGGCGCGGTCCACGTGCCGGCGAGGTCGTCGACCGTCGGCCCCGGGGCCGTCCCGGGAGCCTCCGCCGCGGGGATCCCCTCGGGGGACGTCACCACGGGGGGTGTGGTCCTCGCCGGCTGCGGTGACGCGGCGGTCGGAGCAGCTGTGGACGCGGCCGACGGCTCGGGTGCGGACCGGATCCGGGCAGCTGTCCACCCTCCGGCTCCGCCGACCGCCAGCGCCGCCACGAGTGCAGTGGCGAGCAGTGCTCCACGGCCGCTGCGGCTCCCGCGGGTCCGGGTCATCGGTCCTCCTCGTCCGGCCCGCCGAGGTGCGACGGGGGTGACGGCGCCGATCGCGCCGACGTGAGCGTAGGGAGCGGGGCCGCGAACCAGCTGCGGGACGGCCGGACGGGCTGAGCGTCCTCCGGGGCTGCCCACAGCCAGGACCGGTGGCATCCGCGGCAATCGCCACCACGTACACCGACGTCCGCGATCGTGTACCCGGTGGCGGGTCTCGGTATGCCAACGGCATCGGTAGGGTCGGCGCACCGGTCCACCCGACACGGTCCGCGCAGTGCCGCGCGGACCCCGGCCCCGCGGCCCAGGTCGCGCGCAGGAGGGAACTCCCCATGGCATCACCCACCGTCCTCACCCCGACGCCCACGTCCGCGCGGGGCGGCTCGCTGAAGCGGAGTCTCGGGCTCTGGGCGATCGTCGGCCTCGGGCTCGGCTACATGACCCCGACCGTCGTGTTCGACACGTTCGGCATCGTCTCGGGCCAGACGAAGGGGGCCGTGCCGAGCGCCTACGTCATCGCGCTCGTGATCATGCTCCTCACGGCCGTCAGCTACGGGAAGATGGTCCGCGTCTACCCGGCCGCCGGCTCCGCCTACACGTACGTGCGGGAGTCGATCCACCCGAACGCCGGGTTCATGGTCGGCTGGGCGTCACTCCTGGACTACCTGCTGCTGCCGATGGTGAACGCGCTCATCATCCGGCTCTACCTCGAGCAGGTGTTCCCGTCCCTGCCCGCGTGGGTGACGGTCGTCGTCTACACGGTGTTCGTCACGACGGTCATCTGCCTGTCGATGCGCGGCACGTCCAACCTCAACATGGTGCTGCTCATCGGGGCGATCCTCGCGATGATCGCGTTCGTGGTCTTCGCCGTCATCGAGCTCGTCCGCGGCGCCGGAGCGGGCACCATCGTCAGCACGGAACCGTTCGTGCACGACGGCGTGACGATGTCGGCGCTCCTGACCGGTGCGACCGTGGTCTGCTTCTCGTTCATCGGCTTCGACGCGGTCACGATGTACACCGAGGAGGCGAAGTCCGTCCGGACCATGCCGAAGGCGATCCTGCTGACCGTGCTCATCGGCGGCCTCATCTTCCTCGTCTCGGCCTACTTCGCCCAGCTCCGCTTCCCGACGAACGCCCCGTTCGGCGAGTTCACCGACGACCCGCTGCCCCAGATCGGCCTGCTCGTCGGCGGCAAGGTCTTCCAGGCGATCCTCGTGGCCGCCGGGTTCGTCGCCGCGCTGGCGTCCGGACTCGCGTCGCACGCGAGCGTCGCCCGCATGCTGCTCGTGATGGGTCGGAACAACGTCCTGCCGAAGAAGGTGTTCGGCTACGTCAGCCCCCGCACCCGCACGCCCATCCCGAACGTCATCATCGTCGGCCTCGTCACGCTCCTCGCGATGACGTTCTCGCTCGACACGATCTCGTCGTACATCAACTTCGGCGCGCTCATCGCGTTCACGTTCGTCAACCTGACGGTCATCGTGCACTTCGCCTGGCGCGAGGGCCGTCGGCACACCGCCCGCGACCGGTTCACCTACATCCTGATGCCCGGTGTCGCGATGCTCCTGACGGGTGTTCTCTGGACGCAGCTGCACGCCGACGCCCTCATCGCCGGCTGCGTCTGGGCTGCGATCGGCTTCGTGTACCTGCTCGTCATCACGAAGGGCTTCCGGATCCAGCCGAGGGGCTTCGACGAGAACCAGCCCGTGACGGGCGTGAACAAGCAGCTGACCGACCAGCTCTGAGAGGACCGCATGACCGACTACGCCGTCACCGACCCCACCACGGGCGAGGTGCTCCGCACCTTCCCCACCATCACCGACGAGGAGCTGCGGGCCGCGATCGACAGCGCGGACCGCACCCACGCCGAGTGGTCGCGGACCAGCACCGTCGCGGACCGCGCCGCCCTGCTCCACCGCGTCGCCGAGCTGTACCGGGAGCGGCGGGACGACCTCGCCGCGACGATCGTGCGCGAGATGGCGAAGCCGATCGACCAGGCGGTCGGCGAGGTCGACTTCTGCGCGGACATCTACGACTACTACGCCGACCACGCCGAGGAGTTCCTCGCCGACCAGCCCATCACGCTGGCCGAGGGCAGCGAGGGCAGTGCCTTCATCCGGAAGTCCTCGATCGGCGTCCTGCTCGGCATCATGCCGTGGAACTTCCCCGCGTACCAGATCGCCCGCTTCGCCGGCCCGAACCTGCTCATCGGGAACACCGTCCTGCTGAAGCACGCCCCGCAGTGCCCCGAGTCGGCGCTCGCGATCGAGGCGGTCTTCCACGACGCCGGTTTCCCCGAGGGCGCCTACACGAACGTCTTCGCCACGAACGACCAGGCCGCCGACGTCATCGCCGACCCGCGCGTGCAGGGCGTCTCCCTCACGGGCTCCGCGCGCGCGGGTGCCGCGGTCGCCGAGGTCGCCGGTCGGAACCTCACGAAGGTCGTCCTCGAGCTCGGCGGGTCCGACCCCTTCATCCTGCTGTCCACGGACGACCTCGACGCCGTGGTCGAGTCCGCCGTCGCCACCCGGCTCGAGGGCAACGGACAGGTCTGCAACGCGGCGAAGCGCTTCCTCGTCGCGGACCACCTCTACGACGACTTCCTGTCGAAGTTCACCGCGGCGATGGCAGCGGTCTCCCCGACCGACCCGACGACGCCGGGCGCGGAACTCGGTCCGCTCTCGTCGCCGGCCGCCGCCGACCGTCTGCAGGAGCAGCTCGCCGCCGCCACCGCCCAGGGAGCGACCGTCGTCACCGGCGGCGAGCGCCGGGGCAACGCCTTCACGCCGACCGTGCTGACCGGGGTCACGCCCGACAACGACGCGTACCGCGAGGAGTTCTTCGGTCCGGTCGCCGCCGTGTACCGCGTCGCCGACGAGGACGCCGCCGTCGCCATCGCCAACGACACCCCGTACGGCCTCGGTTCGTACCTGTTCACGACCGACGCCGACCAGGCGCTCCGCGTCGCGGACCGCATCGAGGCCGGCATGGTCTACGTGAACATCGTCGGCGCGGACAGCCCGGAGCTGCCGTTCGGCGGGGTCAAGGCGAGCGGCTTCGGCCGCGAACTCGGCCCGTTGGGGGCCGACGAGTTCGTCAACAAGAAGCTGATCCGCATCGGCTGACGACCGCCGGACGGGAGGCGCGGTGCGGCCCGGCACCGCGCCTCCCGTCCGTTCCGTCGTCGCGTCAGACGGCGATGCGCCCGCCGTCGACCGGCAGCACCGCCCCGTGCACGAACGACGCGGCGTCGGTCGCGAGGAACACGATCGCCTCGGCGACCTCGTCGGCCGTGCCCGGACGGCCTGCGGGGCCGGCCGCGGCGAGCTGGTCGAGGCCCTCCCCCATCGCCGCGGTCCCCTCGGTGCGCGTCGGCCCCGGGCTCACGGCGTTCACGCGGACGCCCGACGGGCCGAACTCCGCCGCCCACGACTTCGTCAGCAGGACGAGTGCTGCCTTAGTGGAGCCGTACAGACCCATGCCAGCGGCGCCGAACTCGGCGACCATCGTCGTGACGTTCACGATCGCACCATCACCGCGCTCGGCCATCCCGGGCGCGAGTGCAGCGACGAGGAAGTAAGGCGCCTTCACGTTGACGTCGAAGACATCGTCGAACCCCTCGGGTGTGGTGTCGGCGGTGGCCCCGAACGGGAAGATGCCAGCGCTGTTCACGAGCACGTCGACCCGACCGCCGCCGAGCCGGAGTGCCTCGCTGGCGAGTTCCCGCGCGCTCGACGCGTCCCCCAGGTCTGCCCGCACGAAGTCGGCGCTCCCTCCTGCGGAGCGGATGGCACGGACCACGTCCTGCCCGCGTTCGGTGTTGCGGCCCGAGACGACGACGTGCAGCCCCCGGGCGGCGAGCTGCTCGGCGGCGGCGCGCCCGATGCCGCTGGTGGAACCGGTGACGAGTGCGGTCTTGGTCATGGTCGATGTCCTAACTGAACAGATCGGTTTGGTTTGACGCTGGTAACTGTACAGATCAGTGCAGTAATGTCAATCCGTGCCCGACAGCTCCGAACCTCGCACCCGTCGACGTCCCGCGTACGAGCGCGCCGTCGCGACAGCCGACCGGCTCTTCTACGAGCAGGGCATCCACGCCGTGGGGGTGGACCAGGTGGCCGCTGAAGCGGGGATCTCGAAAGCGAGTCTCTACGCGCACTTCCGGACGAAGGACGACCTCGTGCTCGGCTACCTCCGCGGGCGCAGTCGGTCATGGCAGGAGCACGTCGCCGAGGAGCTCCCCGGCCGCGGCGACGCTGCGCGGGAGCGGATCCTGGCCGTCTTCGACCTGCTCGGGGAGTGGTTCGCGGAACCGGGGTACCGCGGCTGTCCGTTCATCAACGTCGAGGCAGAGTACGGCGCCGGGCACTCGACGCACGTGGTCACCCTCGAACACCGCACCTGGGTACGGGAACTGTTCGAGTCGTTGCTCGCCGAAGCCGGCAGCACGGACGCCGGAGGGACGGCGCTGCAGCTCTGCCTGCTCTACGACGGCGCGATGGCGAGTGCGCAGGCGGACCCCTCCCGCCCCTGGGCCGCGGCGGCCCGGACAGCAGCGGAGCGCGTGATCGCCGCCGGCTGAGCCCGGCCGTAGGATCACGACGTGACCACAGGTGCTCCACGCCCCCGCCCCGCCGTCGTGACGGCCGCCGTCGTGCTCTGGCTGGCGTTGTTCGCGTTCCAGCTCGTGTCGTCGTCCGTGCAGATCGCACGCAGCGTGTCGGCCGACGGCCCGTGGATGGTCCTGCCCGGCCTCGTCGGCCTGGCGTTCCTGGCGTGGTTCGTGTTCGGCGCGTTCCGCGTCGGTCGCGGCTCTGGCCGCGCGCGGTTCTGGATGGCGGTGCTCGGCGCACTCACCGTGATCGGCGGCTTCGCCCCGCCGTACGGCCTCCACACGCTGATCGCGGTGCTCGCGGGGGTCGCGGCGGCGCTGCCGTACCTCCCCGCGGCGCGCGGGTTCTTCCCGCCGCGGGTGCCACGGGCGGCCGGGGCCCAGGCGCCCCGCGTCGTCGGCTGGGACCCGGAGACCGGGGAGCCGATCCGCGCGAGCGACTGACCGCCGCCTCGGCGGATCCGCTACTGCTGCGGGTCGACCGGCTCGCCGCCCGAGTCGCGGTCGCTGTCCTGCTCCGGGTCCTCGGTCGCGTCACCGGTGGACGAACCGTCGGGCAGGTCCTCGGTGTACTGCCGTTCGTCGTCGGTCGGCTCGTTCGTCCCGTTGGGTGTGGTGTCGCTCATGGCCGCGACGGTACGCGCGGCCGAGCCGGGCACACACAGGACGCCAGGCGCGGTGCCGGATCGCACCGCGCCTGGCGTCCACCGTGCTCGGGCGCTACTGCACCGCCGGCTGTGGCAGGGCAGCGAGGATCTCCGCGGCCGCTGCACGGCCCATCCGGACCGCTCCGTCGACGTGCTGGTACCCGTGCCCGGCCAGGTCGCTCGACGCGAACCGGATCGGACCCACGGCAGCGCGCTGGTCGGCGCCGTAGCGGACGAGACCGCCGAGGTCGAAGCTCGCCGCGTAGGCGCCGCGGGTCCACTCCTCGGTGCCCCAGTCGCTCTCGTAGTAGACGACGGGCCGGAGCGCCTCGTCGCCGTAGTAGTGCGCGAGCGAGGCGAGGACCCGGGCCTTGCGCTCCTCCGCGGACAGCGTGAAGACGTCGTCGGCGTGCACGTCGGACACGAATCCGACGAGCGTGCCCTGCTCCTTGCCGAACGAGGTGTTGTCGTACGCCTCGTGCACGAGCTCGTACGGGCTGAACGCGGTGCCGGACAGCCCGGCCTCGCGCCAGAACGGGCGGTCGTAGACGGCGTGCACCTTGATCACGAAGCCCATCGACAGGTGCTGGTGCAGCTGGTGCTGGCGGCGCGGCAGCGGCGGCTCGTACGAGATGCGCGAGTAGAGGGGCGGCGGGACGGCGACGAGCGCCTGCCGGGCCCGGACCTCGATGCCGCCGTCGGCGAGTGCGACCACGCCCTCGTCGTCCCAGCGGAGCGTCCGCACGGGCGCGTCGAGGTGGACGTCGTCGCCGAGCCGTGCCGCGAGCCGTTCGGAGACCTGCTGCATGCCGCCGACGACGCGCTTGTCGAGGATGAAGTCCGCGTCGACGAGGTTCGAGAAGCTCCCGGCGGACGCCGCCATGAGGAGGGCCTGCAGCGCCGAGAAGGCGTGGGCGGGCTTGGTCAGCATCGCGCCGGCGATGAACAGCTCGACGTTGTCGGTCGCGACCCGGTCGTTGCTGAGGGTGTGCAGCCACGCACGGAACGAGGTCTCGTCGAGGGCTGCCGCTCCCTCGGTCTCCCACGGGCGTGCCGGATCGACCTTCGCGACGTACTCGTCCACGACCGCCACGAGGCGTTCGATCTCGGCCGCGGTGGCCTCCGGCAGCGGGAAGATGTCGCCCGTGTACTCGGTGCGGGTGCCGTGCTCGTCGATGTAGACGCTGGAGCCCTCGCGGTAGCGGTCGTACGTCTCGAGCCCGAGTTCGTCGAGGGTCTCGAGCAGCGCGGTCTGGTCCGGTGACACCCACTGGCCGCCGATCTCGAGCGTGACGCCCTCGATGTCGTTCGTCCAGGTGCGACCGCCGACCCGGTCGCGGGCCTCGAGCACGGCGACGGTCCGGCCCTCGGCGACCAGCCGGTTCGCGGCGGTCAGGCCGGTCACGCCGGCTCCGATGACGACGACGTCTCTCTCGATCATCGTGCTGCTCCTGTCGTGGTGCTCGTGCTGCGGAACGGGTCCGGGGTCAGCGTGTACATGGTCTCGAGGTACTCGGCGATGCCCTCGCCGCCGCCCTCGCGCCCGAGGCCGGACTGCTTCACGCCGCCGAACGGCGCCGACGCGTTCGAGACGACGCCGGTGTTGAGTCCCAGCATGCCCGTCTCGAGCCGCTCCATGAGCCGCTGTCCGCGGGCCGGGTCCTCGGTGAAGGCGTAGCCGACGAGACCGTACTCGGTGTCGTTCGCCGCCGTCACGGCCTCGTCCTCGGTTCGGAAGGTCCGGATCGCCAGGACCGGGCCGAAGATCTCGTCCCGCAGCAGGTCGCTGTCGGGCTGCACGTCCGTGAGGACCGTCGGCGCGTAGAACGTGCCCGGCCCGTCGACGGGGTGGCCGCCGGTCCGGAGCGTGGCACCGCGGTCGAGCGCGTCGGTGACGAGCCGGTGGGCCTTGTCGACCGCGCGGGAGTCGATGAGCGGACCGATCGCGACGCCGTCCTCGGTCCCGCGTCCGACCGGCATCGCTGCGACGCGCTCGGTGATCCGCCGGGCGAACTCGTCGGCGAGGTCCTCGTGCACGAGGAACCGGTTCGCCGCCGTGCAGGCCTGACCGGTGTTCCGGAACTTGGCGAGCATCGCACCCTCGACGGCGAGGTCGAGGTCGGCGTCCTCGAACACGAGGAACGGGGCGTTGCCGCCGAGTTCCATGCTGGTGCGGAGCACGTTCCCGGCCGCCTGGCGCAGGAGGGTCCGGCCGACCGGGGTAGAACCCGTGAAGGAGAGCTTCCGCAGGCGCGGGTCGGCGATCAGCGGCTCGGAGAGGGCCGCGGCGTGCGTGGTGGGGACGACGTTGACGACGCCCGCCGGGACGCCCGCCTCGAGCAACAGGTCCGCGAACAGCAGCGTGGTCAGCGGGGTGAGCTCGGCGGGCTTCACCACGACGGTGCACCCGGCGGCGAGCGCGGGCGCGATCTTGCGGGTGGCCATCGCGAGCGGGAAGTTCCACGGGGTGATGAGGAACGCGGGTCCGACCGCCTTGTGGGAGACGATCGCCCGGCCGGAGCCCTCGGGGTTCGGGCCGTACGAGCCGCCGATGCGCACGGCCTCCTCGGAGAACCAGCGGAGGAACTCGCCGCCGTACGTCACCTCGCCACGGGCCTCGGCGAGGGGCTTGCCCATCTCGAGCGTCATGAGGAGCGCGAACTCCTCCCGGCGTTCCTGCAGCAGGTCGAATGCCCGGCGCAGCACCTCGGCGCGCTGACGGGGTGGGGTGGTCGCCCACCCCGCACGGGCCGCATCCGCGGCGGTGAGGGCACGGAGACCGTCTTCGGGGGTTGCATCCGCGACGCGGAGGAGCGTCTCGCCCGTGGCCGGGTCGACGACGGGGAAGGTCACGTCGACACTGGCCGGCTGCCAGGTCCCGTCGATCAGGAGGCCCGTGGGGACCCGGTCGAGCACCGCCTGCTCGGCGGCTGGTCCGGTCGCGTCCGGGACGGTGGGCCAGGCGGTCGCTCCCAGGGCCGTCGGGGTCGTGGTGCTCATGCGGCGGCCAGTCCTTCCAGCACGATGTCGAGTCCCTCGCGGAGCAGCTCGTCGCTGATCGCGAGCGGGGGCAGGAAGCGCACGACGTTGCCGTAGGTGCCCGCGGTGAGCGCGATCACGCCGTGCTCGTAGGCGTACCGGACGACGCTGCCCGTGAGCGCGGCGTCCGGCTCACCGGTGGCGGGGTCGACGAGCTCGATCGCGACCATCGCCCCGCGACCACGGACGTCGCCGATGCGCGGGTCGCTCGCCTGCGCCTGGCGGAGACGACCGAGCAGCAGGTCGCCGATCGCGGCGGCGCGGTCGACCAGTCCGTCGTGCTCGAACGCCTCGATCGCGGCGAGCGCCGCGGCGCACGCGACGGGGTTCCCGCCGTAGGTGCCGCCGAGGCCGCCGGCGTGCACGGAGTCCATGATCTCGGCGCGGCCGGTCACGGCGGAGAGCGGGAGGCCTCCGGCCATCCCCTTCGCGGTGGTGACGACGTCGGGCACGATGCCCTCGTGCTCACTCGCGAACATCGCGCCCGTCCGCGCGAACCCGGTCTGCACCTCGTCCGCGATGAAGACGACGCCGTTCGCCGTCGTCCACTCGGACAGGGCCGCGAGGAAGCCCGGGGCGGGCTCGACGAAGCCGCCCTCGCCCTGGATCGGCTCGATGAGCACGGCGGCGGTGTTCTCGGCGCCCACCTGCTTCTCGATCTGGGAGATCGCGCGCTTCGCCGCCTCGGGGCCGGACAGCCCGTCGCGGTACGGGTACGACATCGGGACGCGGTAGACCTCGGGGGCGAACGGACCGAAGCCGTTCTTGTACGGCTGGTTCTTCGCGGTGAGCGCCATCGTCAGGTTGGTGCGCCCGTGGTACGCGTGGTCGAACACCACCACCGCCTGCCGTCCGGTGTGCTTCCGGGCGATCTTCACGGCGTTCTCGACCGCTTCGGCACCCGAGTTGAACAGCGCGGTCCGCTTCTCGTGGTCCCCGGGCGTGAGCCGGTTCAGGGCTTCCGCCACGGCCACGTACCCGTCGTAGGCGGCGATCGTGAAGCACGTGTGCGTGAACGCGGCGACCTGGTCCTGCACGGCGGCGACCACACCGGGATGGGCGTTGCCGACGCTCGTGACGGCGATGCCGGAGCCGAGGTCGACGAGGGAGTTGCCGTCGGCGTCGACGACGACACCGCCCCCCGCCGCGACGACCGCGATGGGGACGGCGACACCGACGCCGGACGCCACGGCGGCGGTCTTCCGTTCGAACAGCTCGCGGGAGCGCGGGCCGGGCACGGCCGTGACGAGCCGTCGTTCCTGGGGCAGCGCAGGGCCGCCGGCAGCGGCGCTGATCGAGGGTGCAGCGGTGGAGGACATGCCGCGATGGTAGGAGCGTCCGAGGACGCCCCCCACTGTCCACCGTGTACATCGATCCCGTCGCTGATCGACTCTGCGGATAGGGTGCCTCCATGGCCGCGACCCTCCGATCCCTGCTGCACCGCGCCGACCTGCACCTCCGACTGCTCACCGGCACCGACGCCGCAGCGCTCGACGAACCGCTGTCGTGGCTGCACAGCTCGGACCTCGAGGACCCGACGCCGTTCCTGACCGGCGGGCAGGGCCTCCTCACGACGGGCACCCAGTTCGGGGTCGACACCGAGGTGACCGACGCGGTCGCCACGGACTACGTCACACGGTTGCGGCGGCGAGGGGTCGTGGCGCTCGGGTTCGGCACCGAGGTGGTGCGCGCGGGCACACCGTCCCAGCTCGTCGACGCGTGCGAGCGACTCGGCCTGCTGCTGTTCGAGGTGCCGTACGAGACCTCGTTCATCGCCGTCGCCCAGGCGAACGCCGACGCCGTCGCGCGCGAGGCCAACGCCCGGAACGCCTGGGCCCTCGCCGCGCAGCGCGCGATCTCCCTCGCCGCCATGCGCCCGGACGGGCTCGGCGCCACGATCGCGGAGCTGTCCCGGCAGCTCGACGGGTGGGTGGGGCTGTTCGACGTCTCCGGACGGCTCGACCGTGTCCACCCGGACGACGGGGTCCCCTCGGGGGACCTGGAGCTGCTCCGCAGCGAGTCGCTGCGCCTGCTGCGTGCGGGGCAACGGGCCAGCCTGCCGGTGACGACCGAGCACGGCACCGGGTTCACGTTGCAGACCCTCGGCAGCGGTGGGCACCTCATCGGTGTCCTCGCCATCGCCAACGGTGGCGCCCTCGACCGCGCCGGCCGGGAGGTCGTCACCTCCGTGATCGCCCTCGCCGGTCTCGCGCTGCAGCAGAACCGCGAACTCGCGCGAGCACGTGGTCTCCTGCGCACCGGCCTGCTCACCATGCTCTCCGTCGGCGACCCCGCCGTCGTCGACTCGACCTCGCGCGAGGTCTGGGGACCGCTCCCCGCCGAGCCGGTCCGCATCGCCGCGGTCGACGTGCCCGACCAGGACATCGACACCGTCGTCGACCTGCTCGAGCTGTGGGTCCAGGACCGCCCGGGACACCTCTTCTTCGCCGTCGACGACGCACTGTTCCTCTGCGTCGGTGCCGACGACACCGGGATCGTGGAGGAACTCGTCGCACGGTACGACCTGCACGCCGGGCTCTCCGACGGCGCCTCCTACCGGTACTTCGGCCGCGCGCGGACTGAGGCGGTGCAGGCGCTCGACCGCCGGCGGGAAGGACGGCCGGGCACGACCGAGTTCGGCGACCTCGCCCGCGAAGGCGTCCTCGCGCACCTCGCCCACGTGGACGTCGACGCCGGCGCCGTGGCCCGGGCGTTCCTCGCCCCGATCCTCGAGCACGACCGCACCGCGGGCACGGAGCTCACCCGCACCGTCCGGGAGTGGCTCGCGCAGAACTGCGAGTACGACCGGACCGCGCAGGCACTCGGCATCCACCGGCACACCGCCCGAGCCCGTGTCGAGCACGCCGGCCGGCTGCTCGAGCGGGACCTGTCGGTGTTCGCGACCCGGGCCGACCTGTGGGCGGCGTTCGTCGTCGAGGACGCGTGAACGGCACCTACCCTGGAGTCGTGCCGACGACACCGGCCCGCCGGCGCCGCAGTCCGGCCGAGCGCGAGGCGCAGATCGCCGCCGCGGCGATCGCCGTCGCCCGCGCGGACGGACTCGCGGCCGTCACGCTCCGCGGCGTCGCCGCGGCCGTCGGGGTGGCACCGTCCCTCGTCGCGCACTACCGACCGAGCATGGACGACCTCGTCGGCGACACCTTCCGCACCGTCGCGAGCGCCGAGGTCGACGAGGTCCGGGCGATCGTCGCCACCGAACCGGACCCGGTCGCCCGCCTCCGGACGCTCCTCGCCTGCATCGCGGACCCCGCACGCGACGACGTCGCGACCCTCTGGGCGGACGCCTGGAGCATCGGACGGACCAACCCCGGGCTCGCGGCCGCAGCACGTGGGGTCATGGACGACTGGCAGGCACTGGCGACCGAGGTGGTCCGCGACGGTGTCCGCGCCGGCGTCATGCGCGCCGAGGACCCCGACGCGGTCGGTCGCCTGCTGTTCGCGCTCGTCGACGCCACCAACGGGTACGCCCTCGTGGACTACCTCGACCGGGCCACCCGCGAGGCCCTGGTCCGCACGACCATCGCGCGGTCGGTCCACGTCGACGACGACGCGCTCACCACGTCCTGACCGCCCGCGGACCGATCGGTACGCTCGGGACCACGGCAGCAGCACGCCGTGAGCAGCGGGACGGGGAGCACATGACGACGACCGACGACCTCCGCCGAGCACGACGGCCACGCGCGGTCACCGTCGCGATCGTGCTCTGGGCGATCTGGCTGGTGGTGGGCGTGCTCGCCACCGTCCTCGTCTCGACGTCCGACGGCCTCACCGGGATCGGCGGCGTCCTCGTCGTCGTGCTGTCGTTCGTGGTCTGGGCCGTGGTCGCCGCGGCGGTGGTGCTGCTGCTCCGCGGATCGGCCGTCGCCCGCATCGTCCTCGTCGCGGTCGCCGCCCTGCGTGCCGTGCTGAGCATCACCGAGGGCGGCGTCTCCCTGGTGTTGATCGCGATCTCGGTCGCCGCAGCCGTGCTGCTCTTCGTGCCCAGCGCGCGTCCGTTCTTCCGGCGCGTCGACCCGACGGAGCCGAGCCGCGCCTCCAGGCCCGACCAGGACTGACCCCGGCTCGACCGTCGCCCGAACGCGGAGAGGCCCCCGGATTCCTCCGGGGGCCTCTTCGTCTTGCCTGGTGCGCGAGGGGGGACTTGAACCCCCACGCCGTTTCCAGCACACGGACCTGAACCGTGCGCGTCTACCAATTCCGCCACTCGCGCCAGCCCTGGAACACTACCATGCACAGACGCTGCCAGACGCCACCCACTACCATGCAGTGGTCGACGACCGAGAACACTGGAGACCCATGGGCCTGTTGGACAGCTTCGAGCGAGGGCTGGAGCGCGCCGTGAACGGTGCGTTCGCGAAGACCTTCCGCTCCGGCGTGCAGCCCGTCGAGATCTCGAGCGCCCTCCGCCGGGAACTCGACACGAAGGCCGCCGTCGTGTCCCGCGAGCGCATCCTCGTGCCGAACGAGTTCACGGTGCGGCTCGCTCCGCCGGACTTCACGCGCATGAACGACGTCGGCCGTCCGCTCATCGACGAACTGTCCCAGCGGGTGCAGCAACACGCCGTCGCGCAGAACTACTCCTTCTCCGGGCCCGTCACGATCCGCCTCCGACAGGACGGCACGCTCTCGACGGGCATCCTGCAGATCGACTCGACGACCGTGCAGCGCGACGTCGACTGGATCGCCGTGCTCGACATCGGATCACAGCGGCACAAGCTGCGCCGCGGGCGCACGGTGATCGGCCGGGGGACGGACGCGGACATCACCGTCGCGGACACCGGCACGAGCCGGAAGCACGTCGAGGTGATCTGGGACGGCAAGCACGCCCAGGCCAACGACCTCGGGTCCACGAACGGGTCGAAACTGAACGGCGAGCGCTTCCAGCAGGCCATCGTCGAGCCGGATTCCACGATCGAGATCGGTCGTACCCGTATGGTGTTCCGGGTGATCCCCGAGAACGACGGAGGTGCCAGGTGACCACAGGGCTGACCCTGCTCGTCCTGCGCTTCGCGTTCCTCGCGGTGCTGTGGCTGTTCGTGTTCGTGATCGTCTTCGCCCTGCGGAGCGACCTGTTCGGCCAGCGCGTGCGCACCATCCCGACCGACCCGAAGGCCGGCGCCTCCGGCCCGACCACCCCAGCGGTCCCGGCAGCGGCGCCGTCCGCGACGTCGGCGAGCGCGTTCACCGACCTCATCGGACAGCCAGGAGGCGCGCAGCAGCCCGCCACGCCGGTCGCGACCCGCCTCGTCATCACCGAGGGCTCGCGCGAGGGCATGGAGATGCCGCTCGGCGGCGGACCGATCACGATCGGGCGCTCCAGCGAGTCGAACGTGGTCATCCGCGACGACTACACCTCGACCAACCACGCCCGCCTCGACCTTCGGGCCGACGGCTGGCTCCTCACCGACCTCGAGTCCACGAACGGCACGTTCGTCAACGGTCAGAAGGTGACCGCTCCCGTGACCGTCGCGGAGCGGACGCCGATCACGATCGGGACGACGACGTTCGAGCTGCGGCGGTAACCCCGGATGACGGCTCGCACGCTGAGCGCCGCTGTGTCCCACGTCGGGCGCATCCGCGCGAACAACCAGGACTCCGGCTACGCCGGCCAGCACCTGTTCGCGGTCGCGGACGGCATGGGCGGGCACGCCGGCGGTGACGTGGCCTCGGCGATCGCGATCCGTCGCATCCGCGAGGTCGACCGCGAGTTCCCGTCCGCGCACGACGCCGAGTTCGCGCTGCAGTCGGCGCTCATCGCGGCGAACCAGCTCATCACCGAGACGGTCTTCGAGCACCAGGAACTCACGGGCATGGGCACCACGGTGTCCGCGATGATCCGGGTCGGCGACCAGGTCGCCATCGCGCACATCGGCGACTCCCGGATCTACCTGCACCGCGACGGCGAGCTGCAGCAGATCACGTCCGACCACACGTTCGTGCAGCGACTCGTGGACAGCGGCCGCATCACGCCGGAGGAAGCGGCCGTACACCCTCGGCGTTCCGTGCTCATGCGCGTCCTCGGCGACGTGGACGCGGCACCCGAGGTGGACACGGCCATCATGGACATCAAGCCGGGTGACCGTTGGTTGCTCTGCTCCGACGGACTCTCGTCGTACCTCGCCGAGGAGCGCATCCGGCACGCGCTCGCGTCGAACATGGACGCCAACCAGGTCACGCAGCGGCTCGTGAAGGAGACGCTCGATCACGGCGCTCCCGACAACGTCACGGTCGTCGTGATGGACGTCACGGACACCGAGCCCGAGGACGACGACGACGCGGCCACCACCGTCGGCTCGGCCGCAGCACCGCTGACCTTCGAGGCGTCGACCGGCCGCAAGCCGATCCGCCTCCCCACGATCCTGCTCCACCCGCTCAAGGTCACGACGGCCCCCGAGGACTCCCACTTCGAGCCCGAGTCCGACCAGTTCTTCGCCGAGCTCATCGCCGAGGACCGCCGCCGCCGGATCCGCCGCCGCATCTCGTGGACGGTCGCCCTCGTCGTGGCGATCGCCGCCCTCGTCGGTGCCGTGTTCCTCGGCTGGCGGATCATCCAGGACCACTACTACGTCGGCACCGACCGCGGCACCGTCGCGATCTACAAGGGCGTCCAGCAGTCGATCGGACCGATCGCGCTGTCCGACGTCTACGAGGACACCGACATCTCGGTGTCGTCGCTGCCCGACTACACACGCGAGAACGTCCGGTCGACGATCAACGCGCAGTCCCTCGACGATGCGCGCGCCATCGTCGACCGACTGCGCAAGGCCGCCGAGACCGGGCAGGACCAAGCCGGCACGGGCGGTGACGGCGGGTCGCCGTCGCCCACCGCGACCGGCTCGCCCTCGTCGTCGCCCGGAGCGAAGCGATGAGCAGCGCGACCGCCCAGTCCTTCACGCAGGCCATCACCATCAAGCTGCGTGAGCCGGCGCGTGCCCGGAACCTCGAGCTGGTGCTCCTCGTCATCGCGTGTGGCATCTGCGCCGGGGCGATGGTGCTCGTCCAGCTCGGCACGAAGGGGCGCGTGTTCGACACGTCCGTGCTCTGGGTGGGGTCGGGGATCCTCGGCCTCGCGCTCGTGATGCACGTGGTGCTCCGCATCGTCGCGAAGAACGCCGACCCGTTCGTCCTGCCGGTGGCGCTCGCGTTGAACGGCATCGGCATCGCCGAGATCTACCGGATCGACATCCACAACGGCCTGACCGGGTGGTCGGCGATCGGCGTGAAGCAGATCGTCTGGACCATGCTCGCGATGGTCCTGGCGATCATCACGGTCTCCGTCGTCCGGAACCACCGCTTCCTGCAGCGCTACCGGTACATCTTCATGTTCCTGACGATCGCGCTGTTGCTGCTCCCGATGTTGCCCGGCATCGGCGAGAACGTCGGCGGGGCCCGGGTGTGGATCAAGATCGGGCCGTTCTCGTTCCAGCCCGGCGAACTCGCGAAGATCACCATGGCGCTGTTCTTCGCCGGGTACCTCGTCACCGCCCGTGACTCGCTGTCGATCGTCGGGCGCAAGGTCCTCGGGATGACGTTCCCCCGCGCTCGCGACCTCGGCCCGATCCTCGTGATGTGGGGCGCGGCGATGAGCGTGCTCGTGTTCCAGCGCGACCTCGGCACGGCGCTGCTGTACTTCGGGCTGTTCCTCGTGATGCTCTACGTCGCGACCGGCCGGCTCAGCTGGGTCCTGATCGGGCTCGTGCTCTTCGTCGGCGGCGCGGTCATCGCGGCCAATGCGCTCGTCTACGTGCACGGACGCTTCGAGCAGTGGCTCGACCCGTTCAACCAGGAGATCTTCGCCCGCCAGACCCAGGGCAGCTACCAGCTCGTGCAGGGGCTCTTCGGGTTCGCGAACGGCGGGATCACCGGGACGGGGCTCGGTCAGGGGCGCCCGTACATCACCCCCGTCGCGAACGCGGACTACATCATCGCGTCGCTCGGCGAGGAACTCGGGCTCATCGGCGTCTTCGCGATCCTGGCCCTGTTCATCATCCTGGCGTCCCGGGGCCTGCGGGTCGGGTTCATGGCGCAGGACGACTTCGGCAAGCTGCTCGGCGTCGGTTTCGGCTTCGTCATCGCCCTGCAGGTGTTCGTCGTCGTCGGCGGCATCACCCGCGTCATCCCGGTCACCGGACTCACCACGCCGTTCATGGCCGCGGGTGGTTCGTCCCTCATCGCGAACTGGATCATCGCCGCGATGCTGCTGCGCCTGACCGATGCCATCCCGCCCGAACAGCGCGTGCAGCAGGGCGCCGTCCCCGCCGCACGCGGTCGCGGTACGACCAGGAAGGAGCGCAGCCGGTGAACCGTCAGCTCCGCGGTGTCTCCACCGTCATCGTGCTCATGTTCGTCGCGCTCTTCGTGTCGACGACCTCGATCCAGTTCTTCTCGGCAGACTCGCTCCGCGCCGACTCCCGGAACTCCCGAACCATCCTCGCCAGTTACTCGACGAAGCGCGGCGCGATCCTGGTCAACGGCAGCCCGATCGCCGAGTCCACCCCGGTGGACGACCAGTACCAGTACCAGCGGAAGTACACGAACGGCGACCTCTACTCCGCGGTGACCGGGTACTTCACGATCGGGCAGGGCAACTCGGGGATCGAGAGCGCCGAGAACACCGTGCTGTCCGGCAACTCGGACGCCTCGTTCTTCCAGAACCTCAACGCGATCCTCACCGGCCAGGACGTCCAGGGCGACAACGTGAACCTGACGATCGACCCGGACGTCCAGAAGGCCGCGTACGACGCACTCGGGAACAACACCGGAGCGGTCGTCGCGATCCAACCGAAGACCGGCAAGATCCTCGCGATGGTGTCGAAGCCGGGCTACGACCCGAACACGCTGACGTCCCACGACACCAAGGACGTCATCGCGCAGTACAAGGCGCTCGAGTCGAACGCCGCGAAGCCACTGCAGAACCGGGCGATCGGCGGCGACCTCTACACGCCGGGCTCGGTCTTCAAGCTCATCGTCGCGTCGGCAGCGCTCGAGGGCGGCAAGTACAACCTCGACTCGGAGTTCCCGAACCCGTCGCGCCTGCAGCTGCCGGGCACAAGCACGTTCATCAACAACGCCGAGGGCGGCTCCTGCGGCGGCGGGGACAAGGTCAAGCTCCGCACGGCGATCCAGTACTCGTGCAACATCCCCTTCGCCGAACTCGGGCAGAAGCTCGGCTACGACGCGATCAAGAGCATGGCGGACAAGTACGGGTTCGGGGACGCGATCGAGGTGCCGATGCGGGCGACGGCGAGCCAGTACCCGGACGTCGACTCGACCGCGCAGCTCATGCTCAGTTCGTTCGGTCAGGCGAGCGTCCGCGTCTCGCCGCTGCAGATCGCGATGGTCTCCGCCGGCATCGCGAACGGTGGCAAGGTCATGCAGCCGTCGCTCGTCGACTCGATCACCACGAGCGACCTGAAGACGGTCGAGTCCTTCTCCCCGAAGCAGTACAGCGACCCGCTGTCGCCGTCCGAGTCGAGTGACCTCACCGAGGCCATGCAGAGCGTCGTCAGCTCCGGGACCGGCACGAATGCCAAGATCGACGGTGTCGACGTCGCAGGGAAGACGGGCACGGCCGAGGGCGGCACGGGCGATCCCTACACACTCTGGTTCACGGGCTTCGCCCCGGCGAAGGACCCCGAGGTGGCCGTCGCGGTCGTCGTCGGGAACGGCGGCGGACTCGGGCAGTCCGGAGTCGGCAACACGGTCGCGGCTCCGGTCGCGAAGAAAGTCATGGAGGCGGTGCTGAACAAATGAGACCCACCAGCGGACTCACCTTCGGTGGGCGGTACCAGCTCTCGTCCCGCGTCGCGATCGGCGGCATGGGTGAGGTGTGGCAGGCCACCGACCTCGTCATCGGCCGGACCGTCGCACTCAAGATCCTCAAGGACGAGTACCTCGGTGACCCGGGTTTCCTCGAGCGCTTCCGCGCCGAGGCCCGTCACGCTGCGCTCGTCAACCACGAGGGCATCGCCAACGTGTTCGACTACGGCGAGGAGGACGGCAGCGCCTACCTCGTGATGGAGCTCGTCCCCGGCGAGGCGCTCTCGACCATGATCGAGCGCGAGCACACGCTGCCGGTCGACAAGGTCCTCGACATCGTCGCGCAGACCGCGAACGCCCTGCAGGCAGCGCACGCCGTGGGGCTGGTGCACCGTGACATCAAGCCGGGCAACCTGCTCATCACCCCGGACGGCCGGGTCAAGATCACCGACTTCGGCATCGCACGCATCGCCGACCAGGTCCCGCTCACCGCGACCGGTCAGGTCATGGGCACCGTGCAGTACCTGTCGCCGGAGCAGGCGAGCGGGCACCCGGCGTCGCCGTCGACGGACATCTACTCCCTCGGCATCGTGGCGTACGAGTGCCTGGCCGGACGTCGTCCGTTCACGGGCGAGTCGCAGGTCGCGATCGCGATGGCGCACATCAACGAGCAGCCCCCGGCGCTCCCGTCGGACGTCCCGGAGCCGGTGTCCGCCCTCGTGATGTCGTGCATCGCGAAGAAGCCGGCCGACCGACCCGCGACCGCGGCGAACCTGGCCCGCGCGGCCCAGGCACTCCGTCGTGGTGACGTCGCCGCGGCCACCGTCGCGGTGCCCGCCATCGCGGCGGCGGACGGCACCGTGGCGTTCAACCCGCCGCAGGCCCAGGGGAACGACGCCGCCACCGCGCTCATCGGCACGCAGGCCGGAGCCGTGACCGGCGGACCGCGCACCCCGGGGTCGCCGATCGACGACGAGGACGACGAACCGAAGAAGCGCCGGGCGTGGATCTGGTGGCTGGTCGGTGGCATCGCCGTCCTGGTCATCGCCGCCCTCATCGCTGCGTTCGCCCTCACCGGCAACAGTGCACCGGCGCCGAGTCCGACGCGCTCGACGGTCAAGTCCACCCCGTCGGACACCCCGACCCCGAGCACGTCGCCCACCGAGACCCGGGTCCTCGTCAACGCCGCCGACTACGTCGGGCTCTCGGTCAGCGACGCCTCGGCGAAGCTGTCCCAGGCAGGCCTGACGCCCCAGGTGCAGGACGGCGATCCGGCCCCGAGCGCGGACAAGGCGAACACCGTGCAGTCGGTCAGCCCCACCGGCAGTCTGGCGGTCGGGTCGGTCGTCGTGCTGCAGCGGTACACCGAGCAGCCGACGGTGAACCAGCCCAACTCGGCCACGCCGGGCACGGTGTCCGACGCCGGCCAGGTCACCTTCACGTGGGCCGCGGCGACGTGCCCGACGGGCTACACCGTCGCGTCGTACGCGTACACGATCACGGGCGGCAAGGACACCTCGAGCAAGACCTCGGGGACGCTCGACGCCGACCACCGCTCGGTCACCGTGCAGATCGACGCCGTGGGCAAGTCGGCGACGCTGAGCTACACCGTGACCTGCGGCAACCTGGCGGCCTCGGCGGCGTCGGACCCGGCCACCAGCGACCCGTGGCAGGCTTCCGACCAGCCGTCCGACAACCCGACGGCGGGCACCAACCCGAGCCAGGGCCCCCAGGACTGACCCCCGCACGGGGGCTCGCGACACCGTTGCGTAACGGTTCGGTCCGAGCCCCCGTCGCCAGCGTCTCACCAGCAACGCCTGCCGTACACTGGCCCGGACGGACATTCGGAGGAGTACGTGCCAGAAGGTGTGACCGCGGGGATCACCCTCCTCGCCAACCGCTACGAGATCGGTGACGTCATCGGTCGTGGCGGCATGGCCACTGTGCACCTGGGCAACGACACGCGGCTCGGGCGCAAGGTCGCGGTGAAGCTGTTGAAGCCGAGCCTCGCGAACGACCCCGCCTTCCGCACCCGCTTCCGGCAGGAAGCCCAGGCGGCCGCGCGCATGGCGCACCCGACGATCGTCCGCGTCTACGACGCCGGCGAGGAGACCGTCACCGAGACCTCCGGCGCCGAGGTGCAGGTGCCCTTCATCGTGATGGAGTGCGTCGAGGGCCGTCCGCTCTCCGACATCATCGGCGACGGCCCGGTCGCGCCCGACGAAGCCGTGCGGATCACCGAGGGCATCCTCACCGCACTCGAGTACTCGCACCGAGCGGGCGTCGTGCACCGCGACATCAAGCCCGCGAACGTCATGGTCACGCACTCCGGCCAGGTCAAGGTCATGGACTTCGGCATCGCCCGCGCGATCACCGACACCTCGGCCACGGTCGCGCAGACGACGTCGATCCTCGGCACCGCGTCGTACTTCTCCCCGGAGCAGGCGCGCGGCGAGACCGTCGACGCCCGCACGGACGTCTACTCCACCGGCGTGGTGCTCTTCGAACTCCTGACCGGACGTCCTCCGTTCATCGGCGACTCCCCGGTGGCGGTCGCGTACCAGCACGTCAGCGAGCAGCCGGTCGCCCCGTCGACCATCTCGCCCGCGGTCTCACCGGCGCTCGACGCGGTGACGCTCCACGCCCTCGTCAAGGACCGGACGCGTCGGTACCAGAACGCTGCCGAGTTCCGCACGGAGCTCCAGCAGGCGGCGGCCGGACGCGTGCCGGCGTCCACCCGCAAGCTCCAGCAGCAGGCCGCGCACGACGCGTCGACGGTCCTGTTCGGCGTCAACCCGCGCACCACCTCGAACCCGGCGGTCGCGTTCCGCGAACTCGACGACGACACCGCCGAGCACCGACCGCAGCGCACCCAGAACCGCCCGCCCGTGGCGTGGATCTGGGTTGGGATCCTCCTGACCGCGGCCGTCATCGTCGCCGTCGTCTTCTTCGTCGCCAACCTCGGACCCGGCAAGCCCCCCGTCACGTCGTCGGTGAGCGTGCCGAACGTGGTGGGTGCCACCTACGACTCCGCTGCCGCGGCGTTGGACAAGCGTGATCTCGTCCCGGTCAAGGTGGAGGAGAACTCCGACGACGTCGACCGGGGCATGGTGATCCGTACCGAACCCGGCTCCGGCACGAACGTCGGCCGGAAGCAGAACATCCGGGTCGTCGTGTCGCTCGGGCCACAGCAGCTGGCCGTCCCCGACCTCGCCGGGCAGACGCAGGACGCCGCCGAGAAGGCACTCCAGACCGCCGGCTTCGCGGTGGGAGCGATCAACTCCGACTACTCCCCGGACGTCCCCGAGGGCACGGTCATGAGTTCCGACCCGGCCGCGTCGTCGCAGCACACCAAGGGCACCGTGGTGAACCTCACCGTCTCGAACGGCAAGGTGCAGCTGCCGAACGTCACGCAGCAGCCGTTCTCGACCGCGAACGCCACCCTCGCCGGGCTCGGGCTCACGGTCACGCCGTCACCGTCCTACTCGTGCACGGGCGGAACGGTGACGCAACAGAGCGCTCCGGAAGGCGACATCGCTCAGGGCAGCACGGTCGTGCTGACGTACTGCGCGGGTTCGAACCAGCCCTCGTCCCCGGCCACGCCGCCGGCTTCCGGCGGCAGCAGTGGCGACAACAGCAACTCGGGTGGGTCGGACCACCACGGTCACTGACCGAGCCGCCACGCGCCTCCAGGGTGCCGGCCGGTCGCACGGAGGGTGGGCCAGGAGGCGCGTGGTGCGCGCCAAGGCCGGTTCACCGGCCCAGCGCCGGCCTCCGCTCCGCCGGGATCAGGAACGCGGTGCCGCGATGAGCGGGTTGAGACCCGCCGCGCGCTCCGCGGCGCCGGCGAGGCCCGTCGTCTCGAGCCAGTTGCCGACCATGCGGTAACCACCCTCGGTCAGCACGGACTCCGGGTGGAACTGCACGCCGTACACGGGGTGGTCGCGGTGCTCGACGCCCATGATGACGCCCCCGCCGGTACGTGCCGTCACGGCGAGTTCGTCAGGGACGGTGCCGTCGACGATGGCGAGGGAGTGGTACCGCGTCGCGGTGAAGGGATGGGGGACGCCCGTGAAGAGCACGCTGTCGTCGTGGTCGACCTGTGACGTCTTGCCGTGCATGAGTTCCTCGGCGTGGGTGACCGTCGCGCCGAGGGCTTCGGCGATGGCCTGGTGCCCGAGGCACACGCCGAGCAGGGGCTTGTCGGCGGCGATCGCCGCGTGGACGGTGGCGATGGACACGCCGGCTTCAGCAGGAGTCCCGGGGCCGGGCGACAGCAGCACGCCGTCGTACTCGGCGATCCGGTCGGCGATCTCCGACTCGGGGAAGGCGTCGTTCCGGACCACGTCGGTGTCAGCACCGAGCTGCTGGACGTAGCCGTTCAGCGTGTAGACGAAGCTGTCGTAGTTGTCGACGACGAGGATCTTGGTCATGGTCGGTTCACCGTACTCGTGGGGGATGTGTGCGGCGGGCTGAGAGTCCTCCCACACACGTGGTCACGGTAGGATACCGGCCATGGCCAAGGACAAGGACCGCACCAAGCCCGCCCGGAGGACCCGAGCCGACTCGGTCGACACCGCGGGGGATCAGCCGAACCCCGTCTGGTTCAAGCCGGTCATGTTCGGCTTCATGCTCATCGGGCTCGCCTGGGTGATCGTCTTCTACGTGTCGAACACCACGCTGCCCGTGCCGTCCCTCGGGTCGTGGAACATCCTCATCGGCTTCGGCATCATGTTCGTCGGCTTCCTCATGACCACGCGCTGGCGGTAGCCCGGCTCTTCTGCTCCCTCGACGCCCGTCGCGCCACTCCGGTGCGGCGGGCGTCGTCGTTCTCCACAGCCCATCGGCCGCGCTCCGGAACTCTCCCCAGCTGACAACGGGTTTTCCACAGCTGTCCACACTCTTCACACGCTCATCCACATACTCGTCCCGGAGTTATCCACAGCCCAATCCACAGTGGGGATAATCACACCCGTGTAACTCACCGGGTTGTCCACACCTGGGGATAACTCGGCCGTTCTCCTGTGGACGGGCGGCCGCTAACGAAGAACACCCCGCCGCTCGAGAGCGACGGGGCGTTGTGGGGAGTGCTCCGGTGTCAGCTCCAGACGCCGACGGCGAGGCCGGAGTACGCGGCGTAGATCCCAGCGATGAGGACGACGGCTTCGGCAGCCAGGAGCCCGATCTGCAGACCCCGCCGCCGGATGCTCCGCGTCCGTGCGAACACGAACCCGGTGACGAAGCCGAGGACGATCCCGCCGAGGTGCGCCTGCCACGAGATCTGCGAGCCGGGCAGGAACCCGACGATCAGGTTCAGGCCCATCACGATGAGGAGCTGGACGGCGTTGTACCCGAGGCTGCGCTGGATGACGAAGAACGCCGCGAACAATCCGAAGATCGCACCGGACGCTCCGACCACGGGTGTGCCCGGCGTCAGCAGCGAGACGGCGAGGTCCCCGCCGAGGCCGGCCAGGAAGTACAGCGCCAGGAATCGCCACGAACCGAGCAGGTTCTCGAGGATCCGCCCGAAGACGAACACCGCGAACATGTTGAACCCGATGTGGAGGATCGAGGAGTGCACGAAGAGGCCGGTGACCAGGCGCCACGGCTGACTGCCGATCAGCGGCGTCCAGTAGGCCAGCAAGTTCGTGAAGAACCCACCGGTCACCTGGTCCAGCAACCAGATCACCACCGAGACGGCGATGATGATGACGGTGGCCTTCTGGTCGAGCATGGCGAAGCGCCGCCGGGCGACCGTGATCCCACTGGGGGCTCCGGACGCCCGACGGTTCGCCGAGAACTGTGCGCGCTGCTCACGCACGCACTCAGGGCAGTGCACCCCGACCGCCGCCGGCGTCTGGCACTCGGTGCAGATCGTCCGGCCGCACCGCTGGCAGAGGATGAAGCTCTGCCGGTCGGGGTGCCGGTAGCAGAAGTTGGTCGGGTTGTACGCCTGGTCGGTCACGTGGTGGCTCAGACGTCCTCGACGTCGATGCTCTGGATGACGACGTCCTCGAGGGGCTTGTCGCGGCCATCGGTCGGCACGCCCTCGATCGCGTCGACGACGGCGCGCGACTCGTCGTCCGCGACCTCACCGAAGATCGTGTGCTTGCCCTGCAGCCACGGCGTCGCCACCGTGGTGATGAAGAACTGCGAGCCGTTCGTGCCCTTGCCGCCCTGGATGCCGGCGTTGGCCATCGCGAAGATGTACGGGTTCTGGAAGGTGAGCTCCGGGTGGATCTCGTCGTCGAAGCGGTAGCCCGGGCCGCCGATTCCCTGACCGAGCGGGTCACCGCCCTGGATCATGAAGTCCTTGATGATGCGGTGGAAGATCACACCGTCGTACAGCTTGTCGGTCGACACCTTGCCGGTACCGGGGTGCGTCCACTCCTGCTTGCCCGTGGCGAGGTCGACGAAGTTCTTGACGGTCTTGGGAGCGTGGTTGCCGAACAGGTTGACGCGGATGTCGCCCTTGTTCGTGTGGATCGTTGCGACAGCGGTGTGCAGAGACATGTTCCGATTCTCGCATGTACTGCTGACGGTCAGACGGATCCCACAGCTGCGACTCCGTGACCTGTCAGGGACTCGGGTGGCAGGATGGGACCCACGCCGATCCGATGGAGGTACCAGATGACGACGATCGAGATCCCGCGCAAGCGTCGGAAGCAGATCAAGAAGCTCAAGGGCCAGACCGCCTCGCTCCTCGGCGAGCAGCGCAAGGTCCTCGAGCACGCGAACGCGATCTTGGCGGAGGCCCGGTCCAACGCCGCGGACGCCGCCCGCAAGGACATCGCACCGCGAGTGCAGAACGCGATCGACAACGGCATCCGGCCGGCTGTCGCCACGGGTGTGCACGCTGCGACGAGTGCTGCGCAGAACGCCTCGCACCGCTTCCAGTCCGAGGTGGTGCCGGGCCTCGTGTCCACCGCCGGTTCGGTGCTGAGCGTGGTCGACCTCGCGAAGGACCCGCGGGTCCAGAAGATCGTGAAGGACGCCCAGAAGAAGGGCAAGAAGGCGAAGAAGGCCGCGGGCAAGTACGTCCCGGCCGCCGCGCAGAAGAAGAAGGGCATCGGCTTCGGCGGTGTCGCGCTGATCGTGGTCGGTGTCGTCGCCGTCGCGGGTGCCGCGTACGCCGCCTACCAGACGCTCCGCGCGGACGACGACCTCTGGGTCGCCGACGACGCTGACACGGCGGAGAAGAAGCCCGCCGCCTGACCTCCCCGGTTCGTACGAAGGGCCCCGGCGATGCGCCGGGGCCCTTCGTCGTCCCTGAGCTGCGCGCGGATCCCCCGAAGAAGGCTGAGGTCGCACGACATGCCGCGTGCGTGCGTTGCCGTCGCAGGACATGCCGTCGAAGCGGAACATGAGCGGCACGTTGCGCGACCAGGACCGCCACGCAGAAGTCGTCCCGCGACCAGGACCGCAGCGCAGAAGTCGTCGCGCGATCAGACCGCCGCGCAGAGACACGGAGTGGAGCCTAGGAGAATCGAACTCCTGACATCCTGCTTGCAAAGCAGGCGCTCTACCAACTGAGCTAAGGCCCCGTGACAGCCAGCGTACTGGTGTCGGAGGGAGATGGTGGGGCTACAAGGACTTGAACCTTGGACCTCTTCGTTATCAGCGAAGCGCTCTAACCGCCTGAGCTATAGCCCCTCAGACCGGATGAAAGCCTACCGTACCGATCCCGGAGAACGAAATCGAGCGGCGGACCCGTCCGGCCCGGGTGTGTCAGTTGTTCGTGAAGCCGACGAGCAGGCCGCCGGTGATCCGGACACTGAGGTTGTAGAGCACGCTCACGATCGCGCCGAGCACGGTGCCGACGACCACGTTGAGGATGCCCACCACGATCGAGAACCCGAGCACCTGCCCCAGCGAGAACTGGTCCATGATCGAGTAGTTGTTCTGCCCGGTGACGTCCTTCAGCAGCGCGTCGATCTGGGTGAAGACGCCCGTCTGGTTCAGGATCACCCAGACCAGTGCGGTGGCGACGACGATCACGATCGACCCGGCCAGGGCGATGAGGAAGCTGAGCTTCACCATCGACCAGAAGTCGACGTAGACCAGCCGCAGCCGCACCTGGCGGGTGCCGACGGGTCGCTTCGCCTTCTTCTGGAGCTTCTCGGCGACACTACTCATTGGTTGACTGGTCCTCTCCGACCTCGGGGTCGATGGGCTCCGGGTCGGTGGGGTCGTCCGCCGCTTCAGCAGGGCTGACCGTCTCCACCGGGCCCGCGGGCTCGATCTCGGCGTCGTCCTGGTCGTCCAGGTTCCGCTCTGTGTTCCGGGCCACCGCGATGATCCGGTCGTTCTCCGCGAACCTCGCGAAGACCACACCCATCGTGTCGCGACCCTTGGCGGGCACCTCGGACACGGCAGACCTTACCACCTTGCCCGATTGCAGCACGACGAGCACCTCGTCGTCCTCACCGACGATGAGAGCCCCCACAAGGTCCCCGCGGTCGGCGGCCAGCTTGGCGACCTTGATGCCCAGGCCACCACGGCCCTGCACGCGGTACTGGTCGACGGAGGTGCGCTTGGCGTACCCGCCCTCGGTCATGACCCAGACGTACCCGTCGTCCGACACGACCCGCGCCGCGAGGAGCGAGTCACCCTCGCGGAAGGACATGCCCTTCACGCCCGACGTCGATCGACCCATCGGCCGCAGGGTGTCGTTCGTCGCGGTGAACCGGAGCGACATGCCGTGCTTCGAAACGAGCAGGAGGTCGTCGTGCTCGTCGACGAGCAGCGCCTGCACGAGGGTGTCGCCGTCGCGGAGGTTGATCGCGATGATCCCGCCCGTGCGGTTCGTGTCGTACTCGGTGAGCGCGGTCTTCTTCACGAGCCCGTGCGCCGTGGCGAGCACGAGGTACTGCGCCGCCTCGTAGTCACGGATGTCGAGGACCTGCTGGATCTGCTCGTCCGGCTGCATCGCGAGCAGGTTCGCCACGTGCTGACCCTTGGCGTCGCGGCCGCCTTCCTGCAGCTCGTACGCCTTGGCCCGGTAGACCCGGCCCTGGTCGGTGAGGAACAGCAGCCAGTGGTGCGTCGTCGTGACGAAGAAGTGCTCGACGATGTCGTCGGCACGCAGCTGCGCGCCCTTGACCCCGCGGCCGCCACGGTGCTGGGAGCGGTAGTTGTCGCTCCGGGTCCGCTTGACGTACCCGCCGCGGGTGATGGTGACGACCATCTCCTCTTCGGGGATGAGGTCCTCGATCGACATGTCGCCGTCGAAGCCGAGCATGATCTCGGTGCGACGGTCGTCCCCGAAGCGCTCGACGATCTCGTCGAGCTCCTCGCCGATGATCGTGCGCTGCCGGGTCTCCGACGCCAGGATGTCGTGGAAGTCGGCGATCTTGCGCTCGAGCTCCTCGGCCTCGTCGTGGATCTTCTGCCGTTCGAGGGCTGCCAGGCGACGGAGCTGCAGCTCGAGGATCGCGCGCGCCTGGATCTCGTCGACGGAGAGGAGCTCCATCAGGCCGGTGCGCGCTTCCTCGACGTCGGGCGAGCGACGGATGAGGGCGATGACCTCGTCGAGGGCGTCGAGCGCCGCCAGGTACCCACGCAGGATGTGGGCACGCTTCTCGGCCTCGCGCAGACGGAACTGCGTGCGCCGGACGATGACGTCGATCTGGTGGTCGACCCACGCGGAGATGAACCCGTCGAGCGCAAGGGTGCGGGGCACCCCGTCGACGATCGCGAGCATGTTCGCGCCGAAGTTCTCCTGCAGCTGCGTGTGCTTGTACAGGTTGTTGAGCACGACCTTCGCGACGGCGTCGCGCTTCAGCACGATGACCAGGCGCTGACCGGTGCGGCCGGACGTCTCGTCGCGGATGTCCGCGATGCCGGCGAGCTTGCCGTCCTTGACGCCCTCGGCGATGCGGATCGCGAGGTTGTCGGGGTTCACCTGGTACGGCAGCTCGGTGACGACGAGGCAGGTGCGGCCCTGGATCTCCTCGACGTTGACGACCGCGCGCATCGTGATCGAGCCACGACCGGTGCGGTAGGCGTCCTGGATGCCCTTGGTGCCGAGGATCTGGGCACCGGTCGGGAAGTCCGGGCCCTTGATCCGCTGCATGAGCGCACCGAGGAGCTCCTCACGCGTGGCGTCCGGGTGCTCGAGCGCCCACTTCGCGCCGTCCGCGACCTCGCGCAGGTTGTGCGGCGGGATGTTCGTCGCCATGCCGACCGCAATGCCGACGGACCCGTTGACCAGCAGGTTCGGGAACCGGGCCGGCAGGATCGCCGGCTCCTGGGTGCGGCCGTCGTAGTTGTCCTGGAAGTCGACGGTGTCCTCGTCGATGTCCCGGACCATCTCCATGGCGAGCGGGGCCATCTTGGTCTCGGTGTACCGCGGGGCCGCGGCGCCGTCGTTGCCGGGTGAGCCGAAGTTGCCCTGGCCGAGCGCGAGCGGGTACCGGAGCGACCACGGCTGCACCAGGCGGACGAGGGTGTCGTAGATCGCGGTGTCACCGTGCGGGTGGAACTGTCCCATGACGTCGCCGACGACGCGGGAGCACTTCGAGAACGCTCGGTCCGGGCGGTAGCCACCGTCGAACATCGCGTAGATCACACGGCGGTGCACGGGCTTGAGGCCGTCGCGGACCTCGGGCAGCGCGCGACCGACGATCACGCTCATCGCGTAGTCGAGGTACGAGCGCTGCATCTCGAGCTGCAGGTCGACCTGCGAGATGCGGTCGCCGGAGACGACGATGTCCCCGCTGTCGCCGTGGACGATCTCGGGCTGCTCGTCGGCGCCGTTCTCGTTGTCGTCAGCCATGTGGCTTGGTCACCTTTCTGGTGGCCCTCCGGGCGGGTCGGCCTGGAGGCGCTGGTTCCGTTCGTCGCGCCGGGCGCGACCACAGGTGGTCGGGACTGGTCGACGCGGCTCGCACCGCGCCTCCAGGCCTAGATGTCGAGGAAGCGGACGTCCTTGGCGTTCTGCTGGATGAACTGGCGCCGGGACTCGACGTCCTCGCCCATCAGCGTGGCGAACACGCTGTCCACCGCGGCGGCGTCCTCGAGCGTGACCTGCAGGAGCGTCCGGGTGTCCGGGTTCATCGTGGTGTCCCACAGCTCCTTGTAGTCCATCTCGCCGAGACCCTTGTAGCGCTGGATCCCGTTGTCCTTCGGGATGCGCTTGCCGGCGGCGAGACCGGCGGCCATGAGGGCGTCGCGCTCGCGGTCGCTGAACACGTACTCGTGTGCGGCGTTCGACCACTTGAGGCGGTACAGCGGCGGCTGTGCCAGGTACACGTACCCGCGCTCGATGAGCGGACGCATGTAGCGGAACAGCAGCGTCAGCAGGAGCGTGGTGATGTGCTGGCCGTCGACGTCTGCATCGGCCATCAGCACGATCTTGTGGTACCGGGCCTTGTCCGGGTCGAAGTCCTCGCCGATGCCCGCGCCGAACGCGGTGATCATCGACTGGATCTCCTGGTTCGCGAGGGCGCGGTCGAGCCGGGCCTTCTCGACGTTGAGGATCTTGCCACGCAGCGGCAGGATCGCCTGCGTCATCGGGTTCCGGCCCTGCACGGCGGAACCACCGGCGGAGTCACCCTCGACCATGAAGATCTCGGAGACCGTCGGGTCCTTCGACTGGCAGTCCTTGAGCTTGCCCGGCATGCCGCCCGACTCGAGCAGGCCCTTGCGGCGGGTGGTCTCGCGCGCCTTGCGGGCGGCGAGGCGCGCCTGCGAGGCCTGGATCGCCTTGCGGACGACGTCGCGTGCCTGGGTCGGGTTGCTCTCGAACCAGTGGGTCAGCTCGGTGCCGACGACGCGCTGGACGAAGGACTTCGCCTCGGTGTTGCCGAGCTTCGTCTTGGTCTGGCCCTCGAACTGCGGCTCGCCGAGCTTCACGGAGATGACGGCCGTCAGTCCTTCGCGGATGTCGTCACCCGTGAGGTTGTCGTCCTTCTCCTTGATGATCTTCGCCTCGCGCGCGTACTTGTTGACGAGGCTCGTCAGTGCCGCACGGAAGCCCTCTTCGTGGGTGCCGCCCTCGTGCGTGTTGATCGTGTTCGCGAAGGTGTGGACGCTCTCCTGGTAGGAGGTGTTCCACTGCATCGCGACCTCGAGCGCGATCTTGCGCCCGGGGTCCTCCGCCTCGAAGCCGATGACGTCCGGGTGGACCAGGTCGGCCTTCTTCTGGGCGTTGAGGTACTCGACGTAGTCGGCGAGACCGCGCTCGTACAGGAAGGAGTCCTGACGGGCTTCTTCCCCTTCGTCCGGGGTGCGCTCGTCCTGCAGCGTGATGCGGAGGCCCTTGTTCAGGAACGCCATCTGCTGGAACCGCGTGCGGAGGGTCTCGTAGTCGAAGACGACGGTCTCGAAGATGTCCGCGTTCGGCCAGAACGTGATCGTGGTGCCGGTCTCGTCGGTCTCTTCGTCCTGCGAGACCGGGGCCACCGGGACGCCGTCGGTGTAGCTCTGGCGCCACACGTGGCCCTGCCGGCGCACCTCGACGTCGAGCTCGGAGCTGAGCGCGTTCACGACCGACGAGCCGACGCCGTGCAGACCACCGGAGACCGCGTACCCGCCACCGCCGAACTTGCCGCCGGCGTGCAGGACCGTCAGGACCACCTGCAGCGTGGAGACGCCTTCGGCGGCGTGGACGTCGACCGGGATGCCGCGGCCGTTGTCGACCACGCGCACGCCGCCGTCCTCACGGATCGTGACGTTGATCGTGTCGCAGTAGCCGGCGAGGGCCTCGTCGACGGAGTTGTCGACGATCTCCTGCACGAGGTGGTGCAGACCCCGGGGACCGGTGGAGCCGATGTACATGCCCGGGCGCTTCCGGACGGCCTCGAGTCCTTCGAGCACCTGGATCTGGTCTGCGCCGTACGTGGGTTCGTTCTGCGGGGTCGTCTCGCCGGACGCGTCCTGACGGTCGTCTTCAGATCCTGCTGTCATTCGAAGGTGCTCCTGCCTGCGCACGGAACACCCGCGCACTGCACCCCCCAGTCTACCGCAGAGACCCTTCATCTGAGGGCGAGATCGGCCCGTGGACGGGCTTTTTTCGTCCCGCAGGACGATTTGGTCCGGTCAACCGTAGGTGTCGCGAGGACCGCGCCCCTGGACCGTCCTGGGGCCGCGTTTCCAGGTGGGGGCGTCCGGGCCGGAAACCCGGATCGACTGCACCCCTGCTTCCGGGTGCCGTTCCGCGATGGTCGTCGTGATGGTGCTCCGCATGAGTCGGAGCTGCGTCGCCCACGCGGTGGAGTCGCACCGGATGACGAGTGCGCCGTCGTCGATGGTCATCGGTCGGGAGTGCTTCGCGAGCTCCTCACCCACCACCGCGGGCCAGTCCACGAAGAGTTCGGAGCGTGCCAGGGGTTCGGTCCAGCCGAGCTCTTGAGCGAGGGACCCGACCACGTCGCCGAGACCCTTCGGCTCCCGGCCGCGGCCGTACGGCACGGAGTCGGCGTCGAGGCCGTTCACCCGGCGCCGACGGGCGTCCACCCCGCGCTTCGAGGGATCGCCGAAGACGGCGCGCAGGTGGCGGTACACCCGGGCCGGCTCGGTGGGCTTCCACGGCTTCGGCATCAGACACCGGCTTCAGTGGTTGCGTCGGCGTCGGTCGCGGTCGGACTGGAGGCGCGGCTCGGCTCCGCCGCGTCGGTCACGATCGTTCCGGCCTCGATCCGCACGGTGTGCGCGGCCAACTGCTCCGGGACGTCGCCGAACACCGCGGCCGTGATGAGCACCTGCTCGTAGTCCGCGACCGCCCCCGCCAACCGTTCGCGCCGTGACTCGTCGAGCTCGGCGAAGACGTCGTCGAGGATGATGATCGGGTCACCCAGGGTCGACTCCGCGCGGAGCACCGCTGCGCTCGCGAGCTGGACGGCGAGGGCGAACGACCACGATTCGCCGTGACTCGCGTAACCTCGGGCGGGTAACCCGTTGAGCTGGAAGAGCACGTCGTCGCGATGGGGTCCGACCAGGGTCAGTCCGCGGTCGAGCTCGTCCCGTCGCCGTCGTTCGAGGGCAGCCCGGAACGCCTCGGCGGCAGCAGCGATGGTCACGGGTTCCTCGGGCGTCCCGAGCACCGGGTCCGTGGCGGCGGCGTCCTCCGGGTCCCCGCCCCGCACGCTGAGCACGCCGGCGATGGAGGCCTCGTGCCGCTCGCCCGCGACGGTCGCGTACGACTCCGCCACGAAGGGAGCGAGTCGCCGGGTCAAGTGGTCGCGTGCCGCGATGATCTCGGCGCCGAACGACACCAGACGGTCGTCCCAGACGTCGAGCGTCGCGAGCGACCCCGCCTTCGCCCCGGTCGCCCGGGCCGACTTGAGCAGGGTGTTGCGCTGCCGGAGCGTCCGGTCGTAGTCGGCGAGCACGCCCTGCATGCGCGGTGCGATCTGCCCGAGGAGCTCGTCGAGCATCCGACGGCGACCGGACGGTTCGCCACGGACGAGCGCGAGGTCCTCGGGGGCGAAGAGCACGCTCGTGCAGTACCGCGGGAGTTCGCGCGGCTTGATCGGCGCCCGGTTCACCTGCGCGCGGTTCGATCCGGTGCGGTTGATCTGAACCTCGGCGAGGATGCTGCGGTCCTCGTGGGCGAGTCGGGCGCGCACGATCGCCGCGTTGCAGCCCTGCCTGACGAGCGCCGCGTCGGTCGGCACCCGGTGGGAGCCGAGGGTGGAGAGGTACCCGATCGCCTCGACCAGGTTCGTCTTGCCCTGTCCGTTGCGGCCGACGAACAGGTTCGGCCCGCGTGCGAGGTCGACGTCCGCCTCCCGGTAGTTCCGGAAGTCGGTGAGTTGCAGGTGGTCGACGTGCACGCGGGCCGAGACGAGCTCAGGTGGTTACCTGAACTACGCCTTCTTGACGGCGTGGCCGCCGAACTGGTTGCGGAGCGCCGCGACGGCCTTCATCGTCGGGGACTCGCTGCCCTGACGCGAGACGAAGCGCGCGAACATGGCGGCCGACAGCGCCGGCATCGGGACGGCGAGCTCGATCGCCTCTTCGAGGGTCCAACGGCCCTCGCCGGAGTCGTCGACGTAGCCCTCGAGCTCGTCGAGCTTCGGGTCCTCGTTGATGGCGAGGACGAGCAGGTCGAGCAGCCAGGACCGGACGACCGTCCCACGCTGCCACCCGGCGAAGACCGCGGGGACGTCGTTGATGATGTCCTTGGCCTCGAGGAGCTCGTAGCCCTCACCGTAGGCCTGCATGATCGCGTACTCGATGCCGTTGTGGACCATCTTCGCGTAGTGGCCCGCTCCGATGCCGCCGGCGTGCGAGAAGCCCTCTTCGCGGGGGCCCTCGGGGCGGAGCGCGTCGAAGACCGGCATGGCGAACTCGACGTCCTTGACGTCACCGCCGACCATGAGGCCGTAGCCGTTCTCCTTGCCCCAGACGCCACCGGAGACACCGGCATCGACGTAGCGGATGCCCTTCGCGCCGAGCTGCTCGGCGTGCTTGGTGTCGTCGAGCCACTTCGAGTTGCCGCCGTCGATGACGAGGTCGCCCTCACCGAGGACCTCGGCGAGCTCGGTGATCACGTCGTCGGTGATCTTGCCGTGCGGGACCATGACCCACACGAGCTTCTGACCCTCGGGCAGCGCGGCCGCGAGGTCGGCGAGGCTGGCGACATCGGAGACGGCGGGGTTGGCGTCGTACCCGGTGACCTCGATGCCTGCGTTGCGGAGACGGGCACGCATGTTGTTGCCCATGCGACCGAGGCCGACAAGACCGATGTGCATGATTTCCTCTTCTGTTCGTCGTCGCGCTGGAGCAGGGGTGGCGCCTCAGCGCAGTGTTCGGCTGTTGCGCTTACCGCAGCAGGAGATTGGGCTGCAGCAGGTACCGGTATCCGTCCGCCGCCGGAGCCTCTTGCGAGGTCTGCCCGGTGATGAGCACCGGACCCGGCTTGTTGGGGTTCTCCGTCTTGGTGAAGGAGATCCGGACGAACTCGGAGTGCACCGCGTTCAACCCGTCCAGGAGGAACGCGGGCTTCAACGAGACCACCGTTTCCTCACCGGTCAGCAACGCACTGATCGACTCTGACGCCTGCGCTTGTTCGGAACCGATCGCCTCGAGCGTGAGCCCGTCGACCGTGAAGGAGAACCGGAGCGCCGCTTCGCGTTCCAGGACGAGGGAGACCCGTCGGACCGCCTCGACGAGCTCCGCGGTGTTGATCACCGCGTGGTCTTCGACGGTCTCGGGGAAGAGCCGGCGGACCGGCGGGTAGTTGCCCTTGATGAGCAGCGACGTGACGGTCTTGTCGTCGGCGTGGAACGCGATGAGTTCGCGATCGGAGGAACCACTGATCGACACCGAGACGGTGGACGCGGAACCGAACGTGCGGCCGACCTCCTGCAGCGTGCGCGCCGGGACGAGGGCGTGCAGCGGGTCCGACCCGACCCGGCCCGAGTCCCACGCGATCGTGCGGACGGCGACGCGGTAGCGGTCGGTGGCGATGAGCGAGAGGTCGTTGTCGCCGACCTCGAGCTGCACGCCCGTGATCACCGGGGTGACGTCGTCGCGGCTCGCTGCGACCGCGACCTGGGAGACGGCCTCGGAGAACGCGTCACCGGGGATCACGCCCGTCTGCGCGCCGATCTCCGGGAGGGTCGGGTACTCCTCGACCGGCATCGAGAGCAGCGTGAAGTGCGCCGAACCACAGGTCACCGAGATCTTCGATTCCTCGGTGGTGAACGTGACCGGGGCGTTCGGCAGTCGGCTCGCGATGTCGTTGAGGAGCCGGCCGGAGACCAGGACGGTGCCGGGGTCGTCGATCTGCGCGGAGATCGAGGTCTGTGCCGAGACCTCGTAGTCGAACGACGAGAGCGTGAGTCGATCGCCCTCGGCGTGGATGAGGACGCCCGAGAGGATCGGGAGGGTCGTGCGCTGTGGGAGGAGCTTCACCGCGAAGGAGACGGCTTCGGAGAAGACGTCCCGGTTGACCTCGAACTTCACAGCTGGGACCCCTGTCGATCGGTTGGACTGTCCGGCCGCCCCATTGTGGCACAGCGCAGCGGAGGCCGGATTTCTTGTCATCCCGCCGTCCACAAGGTTGGCCCGCTGAGATCCATCGTTGACCAGGAGTAATCGTGTTAACGCCTGTGCACACTGTGGATAACCCTGTGAAGGCCGCTTGCCCACAGGGAACTACACACGTGTGAGTTGTGAGCAGTGTGTGGGCAGCATCTGGATGAATGAATCTCATCTATCCACTTCCATCCCCAGTCTCCACAGGTGGCCAGTTCGCTGTGAACAACCGAGCGGCGTGTCCTCCACAGTTATCCACAGGCTTTCCACACTGTGAGGAGTTCGGCGCATGGAACCGTCTCAGATGGTGGATGCGCGCGGAAGTGGGCCGATCCGAGGTGTCTGACGCGCCTCCCGTTCGGGGGCATTGCCCGATCAGCGGTAGCGGCGGTCCTGCTTGATGCGGCTGGTGAGCTCGGTCACCTGGTTGTAGATCGACCGCCGCTCCTTCATGAGCTCGGTGATCTTCTTGTTCGCGTACATGACCGTGGTGTGGTCACGGTTGCCGAACAGCTGCCCGATCTTCGGCAGGGACAGGCTCGTCATCTCCCGGCAGAGGTACATCGCGATCTGCCGGGCGGTGGCGATGGCCTGCGAGCGGGAGGACCCGTAGAGGTCGTCGACGGAGAGCTTGAAGTACTCCGCGGTGTGGTTGATGATGTCCGTCGGCGCGATGACGTTGTCGTCGTCGAGCGTGATGAGGTCCTTGAGGACCGTCTGCACCAGGGCCATGTCGACGGCCGTCCGGTTGAGGCTCGCGAACGCCGTGACGCGGATCAGCGTCCCCTCGAGCTCCCGGATGTTGCTCGACACCTTCGAGGCCATGAACTCGAGGATGTCGTCCGGTACCTGCAGGTGGTCCGACTGCGCCTTCTTGCGGAGGATCGCGATGCGCGTCTCGAGGTCGGGCGCCTGGACGTCCGTGATGAGACCCCACTCGAACCGCGAGCGCATCCGGTCCTCGAAGCCGGTGAGGTGCTTCGGCGCGACGTCCGACGTGATGACGACCTGCTTGTTGTGGTCGTGCAGCGTGTTGAAGGTGTGGAAGAAGGCCTCCTGCGTGGAGTCCTTCCCCTGGAGGAACTGGATGTCGTCGATCAGCAGGATGTCGATGTCGCGGTAGCGCTGCTGGAACTGGTTCGAGCGGTTGTTCGCGATCGAGTTGATGAAGTCGTTCGTGAACTCCTCGCTCGACACGTACCGCACCCGGATCCCCGGGTACAGGCTCTCGGCGTAGTGCCCGATCGCGTGCAGGAGGTGCGTCTTGCCGAGGCCCGAATCGCCGTAGATGAAGAGCGGGTTGTACGCCTTGGCCGGCGCTTCCGCGACGGCGACCGCAGCGGCGTGCGCGAACCGGTTCGACGAGCCGATGACGAAGTTGTCGAAGTTGTACTTCGGGTTGAGCCGCGAGTCCGGACGTCCGCCGGTGCCCGGGGAGTCGATCTGGCTCGGGACGAACGGCGCCTCGATGTACTGGCGAGGGGCGGCACTCTGCTCCACCGCGCCCTGCACCGGCTCGGCGTAGTCCGGCACGTGGGTGGCGACCGGTGCCTCGACCCGCGGCTCGGAGGCCATGTCGGGGTTCACCGTGATGGCGAAGTTCGCGACGGTGTCGTCACCGATGCGCGAGACGGCCTCGGTGATCGGGATGCGGATCCGCTGCTCGAGCATCCCGCGGGTGAGGTCGTTCGGCACCTCGAGGTAGAGGGTGCCGGCGAGGACGCCCTTCGGCTCGACGAGGTTGAGGAAGCCGTGCAGCTGCGGCGTGATGCGGTCGTCCTCCGAGAGGAGTCCGAGGACGGATGACCAGAGGTCCTCGACGGGGTCGGCCGGCATCGTCATGTCGCGCTCGTCTCCTGGTCTCGTGTCGTGCTCTCGGCCGCTGCTCGCCGCCGGGTGCGTGGTGTCGCTGTCGGACGTGCCGGGACAGCGTCGACCGCGTGCTGGTGCTCGGCGGTCCGTCGTTCCCGGGGGGCTTCCTCGACGACCCGGGCAGCGTGTCGTCCCGCGTGGTGGTCCACAGGGTTGTCCACAGTCTTGTCCACGACCGCCGGACGGTGCCCGACGAGGAGACTCCCCCGTCGCGCCGGGCCGCAGGCCGATCGATCACACCACTGTAAAGGACCAGGGCGGGTCGTACCGAACGCACGTTTTCCCCAATGTGGATAATGAACGTGCGCGGCGGCCCTGTGCCCGTCCGGTCGTGCGGCGTTTGACCTGCCAGCCGCTGTCACGTACCGTTAACCAGTTGTCTGCGGCCGTTCGGTCGCGCCCATCTGCGTCGTTCGGCACCGAGCGACTACACGTACGTGACGGCTCGCCGCGAGCAGCCGTGTGGAGAACATCATGAGCAAGCGCACCTTCCAGCCGAACAACCGTCGTCGCGCCAAGAAGCACGGCTTCCGCGCCCGCATGCGCACCCGTGCCGGCCGCGCCATCCTCGCCGCGCGCCGCGCCAAGGGCCGCACCGAGCTCAGCGCCTGATCGGGCTCGCCGCCTGATCACGTCCCCCGGCACCGATCGTGTTGGCCCGCGCCAACCGCATCGTCCGCGGTGACGACTACCGGTCCGTCGTGCGTCGTGGTCGCAGGAGCGCCACGGCGCACGTCGTCGTATCGGTGGTCCGTCACCCCGCGGACGACGCGGGCGTCGTCTCCGGCGCCACGCGTTTCGGGTTCATCGTCGCCAAGACGGTGGGCAACGCCGTGACCCGGAACCTGGTCCGGCGACGACTCAAGGCGATCGCGCACGGTCTGCTCAGCGATGTCCCCGTCGGGTACGACGTGGTGATCCGCGCACTGCCAGCCGCTGCGCAGGCCGCATGGCCTACCCTGCTCGAAGACGTCTCGCGTTCCTGCGCGCGTGGTGTGGAGAAGGCAGCATGAACCGCAACCTCTGGACCCGGCTCGCCTGGGTCATCGCGTTGCTCCCGCGCAACGCGTGCGTCGTCGTGCTGCGCGCCTACCGGGCCGTGATCTCTCCGCTCTACGGCAACGTCTGCCGGTACCACCCCTCGTGCTCCCGGTACGCCCTCGAAGCGATCCAGCAGTACGGCGTCGTCCGCGGATCGGCGATGGGCGCATGGCGCATCGCGCGGTGCAACCCCTGGGCAGCCGGGGGCATCGACGACGTCCGTGAACGGCGTCGCCCCTACGACGTCAACCGGTTCGGGTTCGTGCTCGCGCCGACCCAGCAGCAGCCGCAGCCCGCCGGCGGGACCTCCCGCCCGGTCCTGCTCCCCCAGCGCACTCGAAAGGCGTGACCGTCCCCATGGACCTCGGATTCATCGGAACCATCCTCTGGCCCCTCAAGTGGGTGGTCGCGGCCATCCTCGTCGGCTTCCACTGGATCTTCGAGAGCCTCGGCATGGACCCGGGCGCGGGCATCACCTGGGTGCTCTCGATCATCTTCCTGACGTTCGTGGTGCGTGCCGCGCTCATCCCGATCTTCGTCCGGCAGATCAAGTCGCAGCGCCGCATGCTCGAGGTGGCGCCGCAGCTCAAGAAGATCCAGGACAAGTACAAGGGCAAGAAGGACCAGTTCTCGCGCGAGGCCATGAGCCGCGAGACCATGGCGCTGTACAAGGAGACCGGGACGAACCCGCTGAGCTCCTGCCTGCCGCTGCTCATCCAGATGCCGATCTTCTTCTCGCTGTACTCCGTGCTGCACGAGGCGCAGATCAACAAGACGGGCATCGGCCTGCTCACGAACGACCTCGCGGCGTCGTTCGGCAACGCGTCGCTGTTCGGGGCCCCGCTGCACGAGACGTTCACGAACGCCTCCGGGTGGGAGGTCCGGGCGATCGCCGGCTTCATGATCGTGGTGATGACGGCCTCGCAGTTCATCACCCAGCTGCAGCTCGTCGCCAAGAACATGTCCCCGGAGACCAAGGCGTCCCCGATGTACCGCCAGCAGCGGATGATGCTCTACGTCCTCCCCCTGGTCTTCATCATCTCGGGTCTGTCCTTCCCGCTGGGCGTCATGTTCTACTGGCTCGCCTCGAACGTGTGGACGATGGCGCAGCAGTACTTCGTCATCCGCAGCATGCCGACGCCGGGCTCCGAGGCCGCGCTCGCCCGTGAGGCCCGTCTGGCGAAGAAGGCGCAGCGCCGCGGCACCGCGACGCCCGTGCTCGCTGAGGCCGGGGCCGGTGCCGGTGCCACCGAGATGGAGCCGGTGCGCGTGACCACCCAGCGTCAGCAGCCGGTGAGCAAGAACCGCGCCAAGAAGAACGGGAAGAAGTAAGTGACCGAACAGGACATCGCGGACGCCGTCGAGACCCCCGCCGAGGACGCAGCGGCGCCCGGTGCGGACGACTCCCGCGACGAGGCGGACATCGCTGCGGACTACATCGAGGAACTCCTCGACATCTGCGACCTCGACGGCGACATCGAGATCGAGGAGCGCGCCGGTCGCGTGTACCTCTCGGTGACCGACGACGGCGACGCGCTCCGCGTGCTGTCGAAGCCCGACACGGTGTCCGCGCTGCAGGAGCTCACGCGGATCGCGGTCCAGGCCGAGACCGGCGATTTCAGCCGCCTCATCCTCGACGTCGGTGGCTCCCGAGACGCCCGAGCCTCCGAGCTGCAGCGGCTCGTGGACACGGCGATCGAGCGCATCGAGGCCGGTTCGACGTCGGCGTCACTCCCCCCGATGTCGTCGTACGAGCGCAAGCTGGTGCACGACCTCGTCGCCGAGAAGGGCTTCCACTCGGAGTCCGAGGGTGAGGGTCGGGACCGCCACACGGTCGTCACCCGATGACGGAGACGGCCGGACCGGTCCTCGAGACCGAGCCAGCGGCCGCAGTCACGCTCTTCGGGGAGCGCATCGAGCTGGCGCGCTCCTTCACGAACGAGCTCGCCCGCCGAGGCGAGGAGCTGGGCCTGATCGGCCCGCTCGAGTTGCCACGCCTCTGGACGCGACACATCCTCAATTCTGCGGTGCTCGCGCCCCTTCTGGAGGAACGGGGCCGCGTCGCCGACGTCGGCTCCGGCGCCGGCCTCCCCGGCCTGGTGCTGGCGATCGCACGTCCGGACGTGCACCTCACGCTCATCGAGCCGATGGAGCGTCGTGTGGAGTGGCTCAACTCCGAGGCCGAGCGGCTCGGGCTCGACAACGTCGATGTCGTCCGTGCTCGTGCGGAGGACGTCGCCGACGACATCGTGGTCGACCAGGTGACTGCTCGGGCCGTGAGTGCGCTGTCGAAGCTCATCCCTCTGACCGTGCCGCTCGTTCGCTCGGGCGGCCAGCTCATCCTGATGAAGGGTGCGCGCGTCGACGAAGAGATCGAGAAGGCCCGCAAGGTGATCCTCCGGAAGCGTCTGACCGACGTCGAGGTGCTCGAGCTCGGAGTCGGTGTGGTCGAGGAGACCACGCGCGTCTTCCGGGCTACAGTTGACTGACGCTGCGGCTCGGACCGGTTCGACCGGTCGCCAGTGGCTCCGCGTTCCACGTGAAACACCGAACCGGGGAAGAGGCACTCGTTGAGTTCATCGACCGATTACGACGACGCGTCGACACCGCTCGCTCGTGAGATCGCTGACCTGAACCGGCGCCGACGCGCGATCGCGAAGCAGCAGTTCCCGCTGCCGACGAAGACCCGTGTGTTCACGGTGTCGAACCAGAAGGGTGGCGTCGGAAAGACGACCACGACCGTGAACCTGGCCGCGGCGCTGGCGCACGGCGGCGCACGCGTGCTCGTGATCGACCTCGATCCGCAGGGGAACGCTTCCACCGCACTCGGTGTCAACCACCAAGCGGAGGTCGCGAGCATCTACGACGTCATCGTCGATGAGGCACCGATCGCCGACACCGTGCAGCGGTCCCCCGAGTCGGAGACGCTGTGGTGCGTACCAGCGACGATCCACCTGGCTGGCGCAGAGATCGAGCTCGTGTCGCTCGTCGCCCGCGAGCAGCGCCTCCGGACCGCACTGGACCAGTACCTCGAGTCGCTCGATGAGCCCTACCACTACGTGTTCATCGACTGCCCGCCGTCGCTGGGCCTGCTGACGATCAACGCCTTCGTCGCCGCGCAAGAAGTGCTGATCCCGATCCAGTGCGAGTACTACGCGCTCGAGGGGCTCAGCCAGCTCCTGCGCAACATCGAGCTGATCGAGCGACACCTCAACCCGAAGTTGCGGGTTTCCACGATCCTGCTCACGATGTACGACAGCCGGACGAACCTGTCGAACCAGGTCGCCGCAGATGTACGGGAGCACTTCGGGGATCAGGTGCTCAACGCCGTGATCCCACGCTCGGTCCGCGTGAGCGAGGCACCGAGCTACGGCCAGAGCGTGGTCGCGTACGACGTCAACTCCACCGGATCGCTCTCCTACCTGGAAGCGGCCGCCGAGATCGCAGCACGAGGAGCGCAGCACTGATGGCACCCAAGCGAACCGGACTCGGCCGAGGCATCGGCGCCCTGATCCCGACCGCGACGGAGCAGCAGGACCGTCCCGTCGACGTGTTCTTCCCGACTGGCGGCTCCCCCGAGTCGGCACCCACCGCCGAAGAGCTCGTCGCGGTCCCCGGCGCGCGCCTCGCGAACCTCAACCCACTCGATGTCGTCCCCAACGCGCAGCAGCCCCGCAAGGAGTTCCGCGAGGAGGAGCTCCAGGAGCTCGTACACTCCATCCGGGAGATCGGCGTCCTGCAGCCGATCGTCGTGCGTCCCATCGCCGGCGCCACCGGCACCGACGCCCAGTACGAACTCATCATGGGCGAGCGTCGACTCCGTGCGACCAAGGAACTCGGCCTCAGCACGATCCCGGCGATCGTCAAGGACACGCCCGACGACGCGATGCTGCGGGACGCCCTGCTCGAGAACCTCCACCGTGCCCAGCTCAACCCGCTCGAGGAGGCATCGGCTTACCAGCAGCTGCTCGCCGACTTCGGCATCACGCAGGAGCAACTGGCCCAGCGCATCGGTCGGTCCCGTCCTCAGATCACCAACACGATCCGTCTCCTCCGGCTCCCCTCCCCCGTGCAGCGGCGTGTTGCTGCTGGCGTGCTGTCGGCCGGACACGCTCGTGCGATCCTCGCCGCTCCCGACGCCGAAGCCATGGAGTACCTGGCAGAGAAGATCGTGAACGAGGACCTGTCCGTCCGGGCGGCAGAGGCCATCGCGCAGCAGCTCTCGACGAAGAACCCGACGAAGCCGAAGGCGGAGCCGTCCAAGCGCCAGGCCCACTTCGACGACCTCGCGGAGCGTATCGGCGATCGTCTGAACACCCGGGTCAAGATCGCGGTCGGAGCCCGGAAGAGCTCCGTGACGATCGACTTCGCGAACGGTGACGACCTCAACCGCATCCTCAGCGAGCTCGGCATCCAGGACGTCGCCGAGTAGGCGCTGCGCGGCTCGCTGACTGCCGATCCTTGCTCGGAGGCCCACCGATGCGGCTCCGCCCGTGTAAAGCGCTGCAGCACGCTCCTGAGCGCCGTAGATGGCTGCGCTGCTGATCACGGCGCGGGTCGACTCGCCGTTTCACGTGAAACACCGCGCACCGCTCTCGCTTTCATGGCGGTGCACATTCGTAGCGTGAGTCTTGCGGCGAATCCGACGGGACGGGCCGCCCCGCGGCAGACAACTGAGACTGGTGGGCGGATGGTCAACCGCGGTGAGCCCATTGGACTGGGGGTCCGGCTTCCCATCATCGCGTGCTGGCTGCGGCGTAGGGGTCGAGCAGGCCGAACAAGAGTCCCGGAGTTGTCCGTCGGCACCGCATCGGCGCCGTGTGAGGTCATCGGAGTTCAGCCACGGACCGATGGGCACCGCTGTGGGCCCTGGTCCGCAGGCACCGACGAGTGCACCTCCTCTCGCCCCTCGGCTCGCCAGGCCAACGGCCCATGAGAGGATCTACTGAGGGAGGGTGCGTGTTAGTCGGTGCCTCGACGTCGTGGGGCGCGTTTCACGTGGAACACTGAGCGCAGTTTCCAGAGGCCGACGGCTGCGAACACGGGCTTCAGGAACGGCATCTCTCCGAGACGGTACGTCATGGCCGGAACCATTCGCTCGGCCAAGTCGGGGCGCTGACGAGCGAGGTAGAGCCGAGCCTTCTCAGCGTGGAGACCGTTCGATGCGAAGGCGGTCGACTCTGCACACTCGACTGACGGCAATGTGTTGCGGACGTTCTCCCACGTTGAGGTACTCCGCGGCTCGATGACGACCGGGCCGTCCCACCCCAGGTCGTGGAGAACGTACTCTCGCAGCAGCACCGCTTCCGGGACTGGCCCGTGCACCGCTCCCCCGCTGCAGACGATGGTGACTGCTGATCCGCTCGCGCGTGCCGCTCTCGCCGTCCGCACGCCGATGCGTGCTCGCCATCGATTCACGACATTGGCTCGGCCTCCTCGGTTCCCGAATCCCAGGATCACGACGACGAGGTTCCCGCCCAGCGTGGGCGCCACGAGTCGGCGCTCCCGTATCGCCGCCCGAAGGTGGACCAGCTCGCCCCAACCGATGACTGCGAGCAGAGCGGAGCCTGCACCCACCAGCAGTCGCCAGGATGTTCCACGTGGAGCACGCCAGGGCATGCGATCAGGCTTGGTGGTCGCGGATCGCCTGCTCAGCCAGCTCGGCGTAGGTCCAGCCCAGGTCGAACCCGGAGGCGGACAGCGCCTGAGGTACGAGCGACGTTTCCGTGAGGCCGGGAAGGACGTTGGCTTCCAGGAACCACGGGGTCCCCACGGCATCGATGATGATGTCGACGCGGGAGATGTGCCGGAGGCCCAGGGCCTCGTGTGCGGCGACGGCGGCCGTGGATGCTGCATCGGCGAACTCCTCCGACAGGCGCGCCGGCGTGTAGAACGTCGTCTCCCCCGCGTTGTAGCGCGCCTCGAAGCCGTAGATGCCACTGCGCGGAACGATCTCGACAGCGCCGAGGGCGACCGGGCCGTCACCGGTGTCGATGATCCCGATGGCTACCTCGGTCCCACGGATGAGCTGCTCCACGACGACGTCGTCACAGTACGTGTACGCCGTCACCATCGCGCGAGGAAGGTCGTTGACGTCGTCCACGAGCGTCACGCCCTGCGCGCTCCCGCCGCGGGCCGGCTTCACGGCGAGCGGGACCGGATGCTCGGCGGCGATGCTCTCGAGGACACCCACCGCGCCGAGCTCACGGAACACGTCGTGCGAGAGTGTGACCGAGCGCGGGGTGCGGACGCCGGCCCGCGCGACGAGCGCGGAGGCGGTGGGCTTGTCCCATGCGAGCCGGGCCGAGGTGGACCGTGAGCCGACGAACGGGATGTCGAGCGCCTCCAGGATGCCCCGCAGGGCGCCGTCCTCACCGGACGCCCCGTGCAGGGCGGGCCAGACCACGTCTGGACGGGTCTCCCGGAGGGACGGCAGGAGGGAGGCGTCAGCGTCCCGCAGATCGACCTGCCACCCGTACCCGGTCAGCGAGTCGGCGACGCGACGGCCTGATCGCAGGGAGACGTCGCGTTCGTGCGAGATGCCCCCGGCAACGACGACGACGTGGCGGCGAGTGAGCTCGGCCATGCGGGAAGGACCTCCGGTGCGCGTACTATCGGCGGAAATGCCTGGTCAGGAGATGTTCGGCGGCGGAGCGCTGACCGCGGAGGTGGGGCGGACCACCGTGTTCGGTCGGGTAGCCGGTCCGAACGTCTCGATGAGCTCGAGCTCGTCGTTGACGACGTTGGCGAGTCGCTTCACGCCCACGCGGATCTGCTCCGGCGTCGGGTAGCAGAAGGAGAGGCGGATGTGGCCGCCGCCCCGACCGTCAGCGTAGAAGGCGGTACCGGGGGTGTACGCGACCAGCTCCTTCACGGCGCGGGGCAGCATCCCCTTCGAGTCGAGCGACTCGGGCAGGGTCAGCCAGACAAAGAAGCCTCCGTTCGGCTTCGTCCACGAGAGGTCCGGGAGGAACTCCCCCAGGGTCGACAGCATGGCGTCCCGCCGCTCTGCGTAGAGGCCACGGAAGGTGTCGACCTGGCCCTTCCAGTCCGCCGCGTCGAGGTAGGCGTTCACGACGTACTGACCGAACGAGTTCGGCGCGAGGACGGCCGACTCGTTGGCGAGCACGAGCTTCTCGCGGATGGCGTGCGGCGCGAGGGCCCAACCGACGCGGAAGCCGGGCGCGAGGGTCTTCGAGAAGGAGCCCAGGTACACGACCCCCTCCTCGTCGATGGAGCGGATGGCCTGCGGTGCCGGCTCGTCGAACCACAGCAGCCCGTACGGGTTGTCCTCGAGCACGAGGATGTTGTTCGACCGGCAGATGTCGAGGATCTCGATGCGCCGCTCTCGGCTCATCGTGACGCCGGCGGGGTTGTGGAAGTTCGGGATCGTGTAGAGGAACTTGATCCGCTTGCCCTGCGTCCGCAGGTTCGCGATCGCCGCACGCAGCGCCTCGGGGACGAGACCGTTCTCGTCCGTCGTGACGTGCACCGTCTCGGCCTGGTACGAGCGGAAGACGCCGATCGCGCCGACGTAGGACGGGGACTCGGCCAGGACGACGTCACCCGGATCGATGAACAGCCGCGTGACGAGGTCGAGCGCGTGCTGCGAGCCCGTGGTGACGACGACGTCCTCCGCACTGGCGCGGATGCCCTCGAGGCTCATGACGTCGACGATGTGCTCACGGAGGGACCGCAGTCCCTGGCCGCCGCCGTACTGCAGGGCCATGGCAGCGTCCTCGGTCATGACGCGGTCGAGGGAGCCCGTGACGAGCTCGCGGGGCAGCGCGGAGACGTACGGCATGCCGCCGGCGAGCGAGACCACCTCGGGCCGCGACGCGACGGCGAACAGAGCTCGGACCTCGGAGGCGCTCAGCCCGGCGGTGCGCTGGGCGTAGGAGTCGTACCAGGGGTCGAGGCTGTTGCCGTTCGTCATGAGTGCTCCGTTTCAGTCGGACATTCCCGCCACACTACGACATCGACCCCGGAATCCAGGGCTCCGCGACGGGGCCGATCCTGAACCAGTGGACCGGAACGACGAACGGCCCCGCTCCCGGTTCGGGGAGCGGGGCCGTTCGGTGGAGCGTCCTACGCGAGGAACTCGGCCAGGTCGGCCTCGAGCGCCGGCTTCGGCTTGGCGCCGATGACGGTCTTGACGACCTCGCCGCCCTTGAAGACCTTCATCGCCGGGATGGACGTGATCTGGTAGTTCATGGCCGACTGCGGGTTGTCGTCGACGTTGAGCTTGACGATCTCGATCTTGTCGGCGTGCTCGGCCGCGATCTGGTCGAGGATCGGCGAGACCGCGCGACACGGGCCACACCACTCGGCCCAGAAGTCGACGAGGATCGTCTTGTCGGACTTGAGGACCTCGTCCGAGAAGGTGGCGTCGGTGACTGCCTTGGCGTTGGACATGTGTGCTCCTTCGAGAAGTCGATCAGTTGGTGCAACAGCTCGCCCGCCGGAGTATTCCCGCGGCCGGCGGGGCGGTGTCAGGCTCGGGCGGTCACGTCGATCGTGACGGGCTCTTCCGGGGTCACGCCGACGGCCGGTTCGGTGAGCGCGTCGTCGAGCTCGGCGAGGTACTTCTCGGCGTCGAGCGCGGCGATCGTGCCGGAGCCCGCTGCCGTGATCGCCTGGCGGTAGGTCGGGTCGATGACGTCACCCGCAGCGAACACGCCGGGGAGGTTCGTCTTCGAGGACCGACCCTGCACGGCGATGGTGCCCTCGGGCGCGATGTCGATCTGGCCGTGGATGAGGTGGGTGCGCGGGTCGTTGCCGATCGCGATGAACAGCCCGTCGAGCGCGAGCTCGGACTCCTCGCCGGTGACGGTGTCCTTCAGCGTGACGCCCTCGACCGCGGAGTCACCCGTGATGCCGGTGACCTCCTTGTTCCAGGCGAACTCGATCTTCGGGTCGTTGAAGGCGCGGTCCTGCATGATCTTCGACGCGCGGAGGGTGTCCTTGCGGTGGATGACGGTGACCTTGTCCGCGAAGCGGGTGAGGAACGTCGCCTCTTCCATCGCGGAGTCGCCACCGCCGACGACGGCGATGTTCTTCTGCCGGAAGAAGAAGCCGTCGCAGGTGGCGCACCAGCTCACGCCGTGGCCGGACAGGCGTTCCTCGTCGGCGAGCCCGAGGTGGCGGTATGCCGAACCCGTGGCGTAGATGACGGCGAGGGCTTCGTACGTCTCGCCGGAGCCCACCGTGACCTTCTTGACCTCGCCGGTCAGGTCGACGGAGACGGCGTCGTCGTACAGCACCTCGGCGCCGAACTTCTCGGCCTGCTCCTGCATCTTGATCATGAGGTCGGGGCCCTGGATCCCCTCGGGGAAGCCCGGGAAGTTCTCGACCTCGGTCGTCTTGGTGAGCTCGCCGCCGGTCTCGACGCTCGACGCGACGATGAGGGGCTCGAGCTCCGCACGCGCGGCGTAGATGCCGGCGGTGAACCCGGCCGGGCCGGAACCGATGATGATGAGCTGGCGCATGCCTGCTGCCCTTCCGTAGAGATCGCTGACCGGGTCAACACATGCTACCGGCGCGGCATTCCGCCGCCCTGGGCGCCGGGCTCAGCGGCCGAGTCGCTTGCGCAGGATGTCGACGGCGCCCCGGATCTCGCCGTTCTTCGCGACCACGAGTGCACCGAAGTAGATGACGACCATCACCGCTCCGGTGAGGGCCAGCGTGATGAGGGCCCCGGTGACGTCGGCCATCGCGAAGCCGTCCGGCGAGAAGGCGCCGAAGAAGTCCGCGACGATGAGGCCGGCGACCCCGGCGATGAGCGCCGCGATGATGAACTGCACGTGGGACCGCGTCACGACCGCACCCTCGATGCCGCCCAGCCGCTTCCGGACGAGCACGAGCGCGACGATGGTCTGCGCGGAGCCGGCGAGCGTCGTGCACACCGCGATGCCGACGCCGATGATCGAACCCGGCAGCATGGCGACGGACAGCGCACCGATCACGAACAGCCCGGACTGCACCAGCTGCATGAGGAACGGCGTGCGGTGGTCGTGGAGCGCCCAGAACACCCGCTGGATGATGAAGAGCATGCTGAACAGCACGAGCCCCGGCATGTAGGCGACGAGCACGAGCGCCATCGACTGCGTGTGCCCGAACTCGTTCTCCCAGATGCGGGCGAACGGCATCGCGGTCACGATGAGCGCCACGGAGGCGAACACCGTGAACAGCCCGACGATCCGGAGCGAGAGGGACAGGTTCCGCCGTACCGCGTCCAGGTCGCCGCGTTCGGCGTCGTGGCTCATCCGGGTGAAGTAGGCGGTCGCGATCGACACGGTGATGATCGAGTGCGGCAGCATGAAGAGCAGCCAGGTGGTGCTCAGCGTGGCGTTCCCGGCGCCCGTGGCGAGCGACGCGACGCGGGCCTGCACCACGCCGGCGAGCTGCGTGACGAGGATCATGGCGAAGAGCCAGCCAGCGGCCGTCCCGGTCGACTTCAGGCCCACGCCGCGCCAGCGGAAGTCTGGTCGGAAGCTCAGCCCGGCACGCTTCCAGAACAGCGGGAGGAACGCGGCCTGCACGAGGACGCCGAGCGAGGCGCTCCCGGCGAGCACCGCGATCTTCAGGGGTGTCCAGTCGTCCGGCGACGCGTTGACCCCGCGTCCGCCGAACAGCGCGATGAAGACGATGAGGCCGGCGATCGCGATGACGTTGTTGAGCAGTGGTGCCCAGGTGAACGGACCGAACACCTGCTTCGCGTTGAGGACCTCCCCCAGCAGCGAGTACATCGCGTAGAAGAGGATCTGGGGGAGGCACCAGAACGCGAACGCGACCGCCAGGTCGGTCGTGGCCGGGCTGAAGCCCTTCCCGCCGTCTCCGGCGCTCTGGCTGTAGAGGCGCACCAGCACCGGCGCGAGCAGCGTCGCCACGACGGTGATCACGAGGAACGCGGAGCCGCCCAGCGTGACGATCTTGTTCACGTACGCCGTGCCGCCGTCGGCGTGCTGCTTCATCGACCGGACGATCTGCGGGATGAGCACCGCGGACAGCAGACCACCCGCGATGAGCGCGTAGATGTTGTTCGGCAGCTGGTTCGAGATGGCGAACGCGTTGGCGGCGTCGGACCCGGTGTTGCCGATCGCGAAGGCGAGGACGAACGTCTTGGCGAAGCCGAGCACGCGGGAGACCATCGTCCCCGCGGCGAGCATGGCGCTCGCGCGGCCGAGGCTGCGCTCTGCGGCCGGTTCCGCGTCGACGGACGGCTGGGGCTGGGTGGTGCTGATGGTCGGCTCCTCGGGCGCGACGGGCGGTTCGTCGCGGGGTGCGGGGTCGGACTGGAGGAGCGGTGCGGGTCCGGCGGACGCCGTCGCGGCGGCGACGGGCGCGCCTCCGACGACGGGCTGGACGTCGAGCGGACGGTTCGGGTCCTCGTCGTCCTCGTCGTCGAGCTCGCCGTTGCGACGGCGGATCCGCTTGCGGATGCTCCGGAAGATGCCGAAGCCGAAGATCGCGACCAGCGCTGCCGCGGCTGCGGCCGTGATGACGGTCTCCCACTGGGCCTGCACGTTGAGCTCGACGGTGGTCGGGGTGGCGATCTTGACGCCCGTCGGACTGGCGAGCGTCAGGGTCAGGGCGACCTTGCCGTTCGCGACCGACTGCACCGGCACGGTGGTGCGGGTGGAGGACTCCGGCTGGACCTTCACCTCGATGTCGTTCCGCACGACCCGCAGGGCGGAGTTCGACGGCTGGACGGACAGGCGGACCGTGACGGGGTACTTCGAGCTGTTCCGGATCGAGATGGGCAGCGAGGACCGGTCGCCGAGCAGGGTGAGACTGCTCGAGTCGGGGATGCTGACCTGCGACACCTTGTCGGACCAGTTCGCGACACGAGCGGCCACCGCGGTGGCGAGGCCGTCGGGGTCGGAGCGCCACGCGTTCGACGCCAGTGCGAGCAGGCTGAGCCGTGCCGGGGCGGTGAGGTCGGACGGGGTGTCCAGCGCGGACGAGAACGCCGTGAGCTCCTGCTCGCCGTCGACCAGGCGGTCGAGCTGGTCGATGCGGGCGTCCCCGTTCGATCCGGCGGTCAGCGCGAGCGTGCCGGCCGACGCCGCTGCGGTCGTCGAGAGGTCTGCCGGAGCGACCCACGGGGTGCCCTCGATCGCGTCCAGGGCCTGGCTCAGCCGCGTGGAGTTCGTGGGCCAGTCGCGCCCGAGGGTGAGCAGGATCGGGCCGTCCGCGGTGCCGGCCCGCGCCGCGGTCGCCAGCGTCGCGGTGAGCTCGGCCATCGCCGTGGTCCACTCGTGCTGGTCGGAGGCCGTCGCGGCGGTGCGCAGCAGGGACGACATCGACTGGTCGGAGACGAGGACGTGCTGGCCGCCGATGGTCTCGGAGGCGGCGACGGTCGCGTCGGCACCGGCCGAGGTGTTGCCGCTCGAGACGATCGTGGTCTTCGTGCCGGCCTTCGCCAGGGCCGGCAGGTCAGCGGCGGTCACCGTGCCGTCGGACGGCCATGCGATCGCGTCCATCGAGTAGGGGAAGTCGAGCAGCGACGCGGTGGTCGGCAGGGTCGCGGGCGTCTCGTCGTTCGTGCTGCCGGCGTCCGTGGTGGGGTCGGCGGCGTCCGTCGCTCCGGCTCGGGGCGTCGAGGTGGCGCTCGGTGTGTCCGTCGGCGTGGGCGCGACGTCGGTCGGGGTGGGGCTGGGCGTCGTCGCGCCGGGGAAGTGGGTCGGGTCGATCTCCTGGTCGAGCGAGATCGGCGACAGGATCTCGTTCGACCCTGCCTGACGCAGGCCGGTGACGTCCGCGTCGGCGTAGGGCAGCGCGAAGGTCTCGTTCCGGAGCGACTCGAGGTGGTGCAGCCAGGCGATCGCCGAGGACGGGGCATCCGCGCCGAGGAGGCGGATGGAGGCGATGATCCGGGGGTCCACGGCCAGGGCGACGTTGTGGTCCTCCGCCGCGTCGACCTGCTGCGTGAGGGTGCCGTCCACGGACGTGGCGGCGGCGAGGGCCGCGGCGTCGAGGACACCCGCGGTGGTCTTGGGCATGGTGATCGGCATCGCGACCGACACGCTCACGGGGGTCTGGTCGGTCTCCGGGTACCAGGTGATGGCCGAGCGGGCGACGGCGTAGGCTGCGCCCGCCTTGTACTCCGCGGCGATCCGACGGGCTCCGAAGGAGGAGTACCCGCCGAGCCCGACGTTGCCCGGGACGATCTTCACCGAGTCGAGGGTCACCGATCGGTGCGCGGGGACGGCCGGGACGTCCACTGAGTCCATCGGAGCGCCGAGGTAACCGGTCGTGCTGGTGTCGCGGAGCCAGTCGGAGAGGACGTCCCGCGTGCTCACCGAGCGGAAGATGTCGAGGTTCGCCGTCCCCGCCGGGAGGTCGGAGTCGGTGTCGTTCGTGACCGTGACCGAGAGCTCGAGGTCTTCGTCGCGCCGGACGATCCCGCGGTCGGCAGGAGCGATCGAGATCGTGGCCTTGCCCTCTTCCGCAGCAGCAGGGTGGGCTTCGCGCGTCTTCGTCGCGGACACGGTCGTGGCGTGGGCGCCGTCGGAGGCGGCGGGCGCGATGACGAGGCCGAGGGCGACGAGAGCCGTCGCTGCGGCGGCGAGCGAGGTGCGGAAGATGTGCATACGGGATGGCCACGGGATCGGTTCGGGCCGTTGACGAGTGTATGAGGCGCGAGCATGGACGCTCCCGTGCGCGCGGAGGATGTGGAGAACTCGGCGACGCGATCTGGGAGGATGAGGACCGTCATGCAGTCCGTTGCCCAGGCCGTCGAGCGACTCGACGCACTCGCCGCCACCGAGCCCGTCGCCCTCCTCGCTCGGGCCTTCGCCGACGCCGGACACGAACTGGCCCTCGTCGGCGGACCCGTCCGTGACGCGTTCCTGGGGCGCCCGGTGACGGACCTCGACTTCACCACCGACGCACGTCCGGACGACATCCTGCGCGTGGTCGAACCGATCGCGAGCGCCACCTGGGACGTCGGACGGCAGTTCGGCACGATCGCCGCCCGGGTCGCCGGCGAACAGGTGGAGATCACCACCTACCGCAGCGACGTCTACGACGGGGAGACCCGGAAGCCCGAGGTGGCGTTCGGCGACACGATCGAGGACGACCTGCTCCGTCGCGACTTCACCGTCAACGCGATGGCGCTCCGCCTGCCGGCGCGGGAACTCGTCGACGTGCACGGCGGCGTCGAGGACCTGCTCGCCCGGCGACTGCACACGCCCCAGGCCGCACCGGTCTCGTTCCGGGACGACCCCCTGAGGATGATGCGTGCCGCACGGTTCACCGCCCAGCTCGGGTTCACCGTGTCGGACGAGGTGCGCGAGGCCATGTCCTACCTCGTGGACTCGATCGACATCGTCTCCGCCGAACGCGTGCGTGACGAGCTCGTCAAGTTGCTCGACACGGACGACCCGGTGCCGGGCGTACGGCTGCTCGTCGACACCGGGCTGGCCGATCGGATCCTCCCGGAACTCCCCGCGATGCGGCTCGAGATCGACGAGCACCACCACCACAAGGACGTCTACGAGCACTCCCTCACGGTGCTCACCCAGGCGATCGGCTACGAGGCGGAGCGACACCCGGGCGAGGCACCCGACACGGTGTTGCGCCTCGCCGCGCTCCTGCACGACATCGGCAAGCCGGCGACCCGGAAGCTCGAGCCGGGCGGCGCCGTGAGCTTCCACCACCACGACCTCGTCGGCTCGAAGCTCGCGAAGAAGCGGCTCCGTGCCCTCCGGTTCGACAACGACACGATCGCCGCGGTCAGCCGGCTCATCGAGCTGCACCTGCGCTTCTTCGGGTACACCGACGGTGCCTGGACCGACTCCGCGGTGCGCCGGTACGTCCGCGACGCCGGGCCGCTGCTCGAGCGGCTGCACGAACTCACCCGCTCGGACGTCACCACCCGGAACCGGCGGAAGGCCGACCGGTTGGGCTTTGCGTACGACGACCTCGAGGACCGCATCAAGGCGCTCGCCGACCAGGAGGAACTCGACGCCATCCGTCCGGACCTCACGGGTGATGACATCATGCGGATCCTCGACATCCCGCCGGGGCGTGCCGTGGGCGAGGCGTACCGGTACCTGCTCGAGGTGCGCATGGACGAGGGACCTCTCGGACAGGACGAGGCGGAGCAGCGCCTCCGCACGTGGTGGGCCGAGCGCGACGCGACGGCCTGACGCCGACGCGCAGTGGGGCCGACCACACGGCGGCCGCAGCGTTCTCCACAGCACCGGTGGCGCGCCTCCAGGCCGTCCGCTAAGCTTGCCGGGTTGTCCGCACGCTCCTGCGTGGCGGGACACATGCATCAACCCTCCTGCTCCGGGAACCGCCCGGAGCCGTTCGAGACCAAAGGAGGTGGGTTCCGCATGCACCAGTACGAACTGATGGCGATCCTCGACCCCGAGATCGACGAGCGCACCGTCGCTCCCAGCCTGGACAAGTTCCTCGCGGTCATCCGCAACGACGGTGGATCCGTCGACAACGTGGACGTCTGGGGCCGTCGCCGGCTCGCGTACGAGATCGCGAAGAAGTCCGAGGGCATCTACGCCGTCGTGGACTTCACGTCCTCCCCCGAGGCCGCCAAGGAGCTGGACCGTCAGCTCGGCCTCTCCGAGGCCGTGCTCCGCACGAAGGTCCTCCGCGCTGAGGAGGCGATCGCCCAGGTCGCCGCCCAGAAGCAGCGTGACGAGGCCCGCGCGGCCCGCAAGGCCGCCAACGCGACCGCGAGCGCCGAGTAACCCGTGGCCGGCGAAACCGTCATCACGGTGGTGGGCAACCTCACCGCGGACCCGGAGCTGCGCTACACGCAGAACGGGCTCGCCGTGGCGAACTTCACCATCGCGTCGACCCCTCGTACGTTCGACCGTCAGGCGAACGAGTGGAAGGACGGCGACGCGCTGTTCCTCCGTGCGAGCGTGTGGCGCGAGTTCGCCGAGCACGTGGCGGGCTCGCTGACGAAGGGCTCGCGCGTCATCGCGCAGGGTCGCCTCCGTCAGCGCTCGTACCAGGACCGTGAGGGCCAGCAGCGCACGAGCATCGAGCTCGAGGTCGACGAGATCGGCCCCTCGCTCCGTTACGCGACCGCCCAGGTCACCCGTGCTGCGGGTGGCAACGGTGGCGGTCGTGGCCAGGTCGGCGGCGGCAACGCCGGTGGCCAGGGCGGCGGCAACGGTGGCTGGAACGGCGGCGGTCAGTCGGACGCTCCCTGGTCCCCCCAGGGCGGCCAGCAGGGTGGCAACGCACAGTCGAACGACGTGTGGAGCACCCCGGGCGGCACGTACGACGACGAGACGCCGTTCTGATCCTCCGGTTCAACGGACACAACTTCTTCTCTTAAGGAAAAACAATGGCTGGAAAGAGCACCGGCGACCGCCGGAAGCCTCGCGGCAAGGGCGGTAAGAACGCCGCTCCCGCGAAGTCGATCAAGGTCGGCGTCATCGACTACAAGGACGTCGCGACCCTTCGCAAGTTCATCTCCGAGCGTGGCAAGATCCGCGCTCGTCGCATCACCGGCGTCTCCGTCCAGGAGCAGCGCCTCATCGCCCGTGCCGTGAAGAACGCCCGTGAGATGGCGCTCCTCCCCTACGCCGGCTCCGGCCGCTGATCGGAGGTCGACACATGTCGAAGCTCATCCTCACCCACGAGGTCTCCGGCCTCGGTTCCGCCGGTGACGTCGTCGACGTCAAGAACGGCTACGCCCGCAACTACCTCATCCCCCAGGGCTTCGCTGTCGCGTGGTCCAAGGGCGGCGAGAAGCAGGTCGAGTCGATCCGGGCCGCGCGCACCGCGCGTGAGCTCGCCACCATCGAAGAGGCGCAGGACCTCAAGATGAAGCTCGAGAACGCCACCATCAAGCTGACCGTCAAGGCCGGCAAGGACGGTCGTCTGTTCGGCTCGGTCCGTCCGGCCGACGTCGCCGACGCGGTCCAGGCGCAGGGCGTCGGCACGCTCGACAAGCGCAAGGTCGAGGTCCCCGCGACCATCAAGACCGTCGGTGACCACGAGGCCACCGTGCGTCTGCGCGAGGACATCACCGCGGTGATCTCGCTGCAGGTCGTGGCTGCCAAGTAAGCAGTTCCGTACCGCTCGATGACGGGCGGGTCTCCTCCGGGAGGCCCGCCCGTCATTGCGTTGTCGTCGGTCGTGAGCCCGCCTGGAGGCGCGGCTCGTCCTGCGCTGACCGGTTACTGCTCCGACGTGGTCGCGATCGCTGGGAGCAACGTGGGAACGTTGTCCTCAGGTTCGCGTTTGTCAACTGCTTTTACACAGCCGAAACACGCGAACAAGCAACCTTCAAGGGGAACTTGAACCCCACTTCTCCACACATGGTGTGGAACGGAAAACCCCAGTTCAGAGCGTCGAACGTGTGTTCTACATGCGACTTGTCCACACCTTCGTCCACAGTTCTCCACACAGTGCTCCGGCGTGTTCCGCAGGCTGTCCACAGAGTTATCCACAGGCCCGTTTGCTGGGGATAACTCTGTACCCGTAGCTTGGCCCAGCGACTCGGCGATGTCGGTCGCCCGGGGTAGAACTGGCTCGGTCGGGTCCGCTCGGACCGTCGTGCAACCAAGAGGAGCAAGTGTGTCGATCGCGCATCTCGAACCCGCCCCGCAGGACTTCGCGGAGCGCGGTGGCATGGAGCGCACCCCGCCGCACGACCTGCTCGCCGAACAGTCGACGATCGGCGGCATGCTCCTGTCGAAGGACGCCGTCGCGGACGTCATCGAGACCGCTCGTGGCGTGGACTTCTACATTCCGAAGCACGAGGTCATCTTCGACGCGATCCTGTCGCTGTACTCCCACGGCGAGCCGACCGACGTCATCGCCGTCACCGACGAGCTGACCAAGACCGGTCTGCTGTCCCGGGCCGGCGGCGCCGAGTACCTGCACAGCGTGACGAGCATGGTGCCGACGGCAGCGAACGCCGGGTACTACGCCGCGATCGTCGCCGAGAAGGCGGTGCTCCGACGGCTCGTCGACGCTGGTACACGCATCGTCCAGATGGGCTACGCCTCTGAGGGTGAGGTCACCGACCTCGTCAACAGCGCCCAGGCCGAGGTCTACAACGTCGCCGGTGGTGTGCAGACCGAGGACTACGTCCCGCTCACCGACGCCATCTCCGCTGCGCTCGACGAGATCGAGGCGGCGAAGGGCCGTGACGGTCAGATGACCGGGGTCCCGACCGGCTTCGCGCAGCTCGACGGGCTCACGAACGGCTTCCACCCCGGCCAGCTCATCATCATCGCCGCGCGTCCCGCGCTCGGGAAGTCGACGCTCGCGCTCGACCTCTGCCGCGCCGCCGCGATCAAGCACAACGAGACCGCCGCGTTCTTCTCGCTCGAGATGGGCCGCGCCGAGATCGCCATGCGTCTGCTCTCCGCCGAGTCCAGCGTGCCGCTGCAGAACATGCGCAAGGGCACCGTCGACTCCCGCGACTGGACGACCATCGCACAGACCCGCGGCCGGATCAACGACGCCCCGTTCTTCATCGACGACTCCCCCAACATGACCCTCGTCGAGATCCGGGCGAAGTGCCGGCGCCTCAAGCAGCAGCACAGCCTCCGCATGGTCGTCATCGACTACCTCCAGCTCATGACCTCCGGCAAGAAGGTCGAGAGCCGTCAGCAGGAGGTCTCCGAGTTCTCGCGTGCGCTCAAGCTCATGGCGAAGGAACTCCAGGTCCCTGTCGTCGCCCTGTCCCAGCTCAACCGTGGCCCCGAGCAGCGTGCCGACAAGAAGCCGCAGATCTCCGACCTCCGTGAATCCGGGTCCATCGAGCAGGACGCCGACATGGTGATCCTGCTGCACCGCGAGTCCGCGTACGAGAAGGACAACCCGCGGCAGGGCGAGGCGGACCTCATCGTGGCGAAGCACCGCAACGGGCCGACGGACACGATCACGGTGGCGTTCCACGGGATGTTCTCGAGGTTCGTGGACATGCCGCAGTAGGGCGTTTGTCGTCCGCCAGATAACTTGTCCGACTGCCGGACAACGTGTCTGAAATACGGAGTTGGACAAGTTGCTTGGCAGCAGCGACGGCGGACGCCCTCCAATTGGTTTGACCACCGTGATGTTCAGAGCGGGAGCGTTGTCGGCCCCCGCCGGTACAAGCGTCAGTAAGGGGGACCGCTCAGGACCGCTGCTCGCGATCCTGAGACGATGCCCATCACTCCTCTCGGCGACTGCCGCAGCGCTGGTCGGTCCCACGCCTCCCGATCGACGTTGTCCTCGATCCTGCGTGTGTAAGGCGCTGTTGAGCGCGGCGCCCGGCATCGCGTGCTTCCCCTCTTATGGACGAGGATGGGAGGGTTCGCGGCGTTGGCGCCGCATGTTCGTTGCTCTACAGCAGGAGTGCCCACCCCTTGGTGAATCACGTCGCCTTTATCTGGAACATCGCCGAGTCTCTCCGCGGCCCCTTCAAGCCCTCGGAGTACGGGTCCGTAGTCCTCCCGTTCACGGTGCTTCGCCGGCTCGACGCTGTCCTGGCCGATACGAAGACGGCCGTCCTTCAAACCGCGAAGGCGATCGGGTCGCTGCCCGAGGTCCTGCAGGTAGTCACACTCACCGAAGCTTCGGGGCTCCAGTTCTACAACACGTCCCCCTTCGACCTCGGCAAGCTCGTCGCCGACCCGCAGGACCTCCGCGTAAACCTGTCCTCGTACCTGGCCGGCTTCTCGCCCAACGTGCGCGACATCTTCGACCGGTTCGAGTTCGACAAGACCATGAACAAGCTGGCCGAGAAAAACAAGCTGTTCGCGGTCACGGAGAAGTTCGCGCAGGCCGACTTCCACCCCCGCACGGTCAGCAACATCCAGATGGGGCTCGTGTTCGAGGAACTCATCCGGTTCGCGAACGAGAAGTCGAACGAGACCGCCGGCGACCACTACACGCCCCGTGAGGTGATCGCGCTGATGGTGCAGCTGCTGTTCGCCCTCGACGACGACGCCCTCTCGAAGTCTGGCGTGGTCCGATCCATCTATGATCCAACCGCCGGCACAGGAGGGATGCTGTCCGTGGCGGACGAGTACCTCCGCAGAATGAACCCGGGGATCCAGCTCAGCCTGTACGGGCAGGACTACAACGACGCCTCGTACGCGATCTGCAAGGCCGACATGGTCATCAAGGGCCAGGACGTCGACAACATCGCCCTTGGCGACACCCTCACCGAAGACGCCTTTGACGACAAGAAGTTCGACTACGGCCTGTCCAACCCCCCGTTCGGCGTCGACTGGAAAGACCAGCGCACCTCCGTCGACGACGAGCACACCAAGCTCGGCTTCAACGGACGATTTGGCCCCGGTACGCCCGCTGTTAGCGACGGGGCCATGCTGTTCCTGCTGCACATGGTGTCGAAGATGCGGAAGCCCGAAGAAGGCGGCTCCCGCATGGCGATCGTCCTGAACGGATCGCCGCTGTTCTCCGGCGGAGCAGGCGGCGGCGAGTCGAACATCCGCAAGTGGCTGCTCGACAACGACCTCGTCGAAGCGATCATCGGACTGCCCAAGGACATGTTCTACAACACTGGCATCTCCACCTACATTTGGATCCTCAGCAACCGCAAGGAAGGCGACCGCAAGGGTCGGGTGCAGCTCATCGACGGCCGCGAGATGTTCACCAAGCTCCGCAAGGGCCTCGGCTCCAAGCGCAACGAGCTCTCGCCGCAGAACATCGAGACGATTGTTGGCCTTTACGCCGGATTCGCGGATGGAGAGCACTTGAAGATCTTCCGCAACGAGGATTTTCTGTACCGCACCATCACCGTCGAGCGCCCCCTCAAACTCAACTGGCGCGCCACCCCGGAACGCATCGATACGGTCTTCGAAGCCAAAGCCGTCCGGAAGCTGAGCGAGTCGGATGCCGAAGCGCTGCGTGCCGCGATCGACCGGCTCGGCACCGACACGGTCTGGAAGAACCGCACGGTGTTCCACAAGGCGCTGAAGGATGCTGCGAAAGCCGAAGGTCTCACCCTCTCCGCTCCGCTACTCAAGACCGTGACCACCGGGCTGGGCGAGCAGGACGACACCGCCGACCCCTGCACCGACACCAAGGGAAACCCGGAACCGGACGCCGCGCTCCGCGACACCGAGAACGTGCCATGGGACGAGGACGTCGACTCCTACGTCGCCCGCGAAGTCCTCCCCTACGCCCCCGACGCATGGGTCGATCCCTCCAAGACCAAGGAGGGCGCAGAGATTCCCTTCACCCGCTACTTCTACCAGTACATACCGCCCCGCCCGCTCGCAGAGATCGACCGCGATCTTGACGCCGTAATGGACCAACTCCGCGCGATGCTTGGTGAGGTTGAACGTTGAGCATCCATACCGAGCTTCTCGCTGCGCCAAAGATCCCTCTGCGGTACTTGGTCAGGTTCAACCCTCGCCCGACGGCGACGAAGAGCGACGAGTCGTGCTACCTGCCGATGGAGGCCATTTCTCAATTTGGCGCTGTCGACTTCTCACGAATGCGGCCCACGTCCGAGCTCGCGCAGGGCTACTCGTTCCTGGCGGACGGTGACGTCGCGTACGCCAAGGTCACTCCGTGCTTCGAAAACGGTAAGGGACTGCGAGCTACAGCTCTCCCTGGGGGCCACGCATTCGCGACGACCGAGGTAACGGTGATGCGCCCGTCGAGCGTGCTGGACTCCCGGTACCTTGCATGGATCTTGCAATCCGCGGACTTCCGCGCGCCTGGCGAAGCGCACATGAGCGGGGCCGGTGGACTGAAGCGCGTTCCCGAGTCGTACGCCGCTCGATTCCGCGTCCCTCGCCCGAACTTGGATGTGCAGCGGGCGATTGTGGACTATCTGGATCGGGAGACGGCGCAAATAGACGCGTTCATCGCGAAGAACGAGGAACTCATCACCCTCCTCACCGAACGCCGCGCAGCCGCTGTGAACGCACCCTTCGCCGTGCAGCGGCCGAACACGCGGCTACAACATGCATGCGAGGCAATCGTCGACTGTCCGCACACCACTCCCGAGATCGACGATGACGGTGACTTCGAAGCCGTTCGAACAGCTTCGGTCCGGGACGGCGTCTACGTACCCGGGCAGGGACTAACTGTAAGTGAAGCGACTTGGCGAAGCCGAAATGGCTCGCTCGGCCCCCGTCCAGGGGATGTGTTGTTCACGCGGGAAGCACCGGCTGGCGAAGCCTGCATGGTCCCGTCCGGCGAGATCTGTCTGGGCCAGAGGATGGTGCTCTTGCGGATCGATTCAGCGAAGGCTGATGGGCAGTTCCTGCTCTGGCAGTTGTACTCGCGCGAAGTGCAGAGCTACTTTGAGCTAGCGGCCAACGGATCTACGGTCACCAACATTCGCCTGCCCTTACTTCGGTCGGCGCCAATCTGGTTACCGAGCCTCGAGGAGCAGCGGTCTATCAGCGGACAAGTCGCTGAGCAAGTCGGCGCCATCGATGATGCGATCGGGATCGCCCGCCGTGGCATCGCCTTGGCGCGGGAGCGCCGTGCCGCGCTAATTTCGGCTGCAGTGACGGGGAAGATCGATGTGGGGGTGGCGGCGTGAGTGGCGTTGCTGGGGTGCATCTGGAGTCGGTGCTGGAGAAGGAGATAGCCGAACATCTCGCGGCAAACGGATGGCTGTATTCGCCGACCGACGCTGGCTACGACCGAGAACTTGCACTGTTCCCCGAGGACGTGGTCGGTTGGTTGGACGATTCCCAGCCGACCGAATTCGCGAAGGTCGTACGGCCAATCGACACGGACGCTCAGCGTGACGCGGCGGCCCGCGGCATCCTGACCCGTCTGGCGAAGTCACTGGATCTGGATCCGTTGAAGAACGGTGGGACGATCCGCATCCTGCATGAGGGCTTCTCGATGGTGCCGCTGCACGGGGGTGCAGTGAAGTTCCGGTTGGCGCAGTTCCGGCCAGCAACTACTCAGAACCCGGACACGCTCGAGGCGTACGCAAAGATGCGGGTCCGGGTGGTCCGTCAGGTGCACTACTCGGTGAAGCACCCGAACAAGGCGTTGGATCTGGTGCTGTTCGTGAACGGCATCCCGGTTGCGACGATCGAGTTGAAGACGGACTTCACGCAGCAGATCGAGAACGCCGTCGAGCAATATCGCTTCGACCGGTCGCCGGCGGGCGAGCCGTTGTTCGGGTTTGCGAAGCGATCGCTGGTGCACTTCGTGGTGTCCAACTCCGAGGTGCGGATGACGACCAAGCTCGCCGGCGCGGCGACTCGGTTCCTGCCGTTCAACAAGGGTGCGGACGAGGGAGCAGGGAACCCGGTGAACCCGAACGGGTCGGCCTCCTCGTACTTCTGGGAGCAGATCCTCCAGCGCGACACCTGGCTGCAGCTGTTGGGGTCGTTCGTGCACCTGCAGGTCGAGACAGATGTCGACCCGGACACCGGCAAGAAGACAAGAACGCAGAAGGTGCTGTTCCCCCGCTACCACCAGTGGCGCGCCGTCACCCGGCTCGTTGAGGCGGCGCGGACCGAGGGGGCAGGGAACCGTTACCTTGTCCAGCACTCGGCGGGTTCGGGGAAGACCAACTCCATCTCCTGGCTCGCTCACCGCCTCTCCCAACTGCACGACGACCAGAACCAGCGCGTGTTCGACACGGTCGTCGTCGTCACCGACCGCACCGTGCTGGACAAGCAGTTGCAGGACGCGATCGCGCAGTTTGAGAAGCAGGCCGGGGTGGTGCAATCCGTCACCAAGGATGGAGGCGAGTCGAAGTCGAAGCAGCTCGCCGCCGCGCTCACCGGTGGCAAGAACATCGTGATCGTGACAATTCAATCGTTCGAGGCGCTGATCACCGCAATCCAAACCCTGCCCGAGCTGAAGGGGCGCCAGTTCGCGGTAATCGCTGACGAGGCTCATTCGTCGCAGACCGGGTCAACGGCGGGAGCCTTGACAAAGGTGCTCTCTCCGGACGAGCAGACCGCCGTCGCGGAGGGTGCCCCGATCGACTCGGACGCGTACCTGCAGTGGGCCATGCAGGTCACCGCGTCCGCGCCGAACATCTCCTACTTCGCGTTCACCGCCACCCCGAAAGCGAAGACCCTGGAGCTGTTCGGGCGGATCCCGGATGGTGCGGGGCAGGATGCGACTCCTGAAGCGTTCGACCTGTACTCGATGCAGCAGGCGATCGAGGAGGGCTTCATCCTGGACGTGTTGCAGAACTACACGCCGTACAAGGTGGCGTGGAAGCTGCAACACCCCGACGGCGACTATGACGGCGCCGGCGAGGTCGACGAGTCAACCGCGGTGAAGGCGCTCGTACGCTATGTGCGGTTGCACCCGACGAACATCAGCCAGAAGGCCAAGATCGTCGTCGACCACTTCCGCACCTTCGTGCAGCCGCTCCTGGACGGCAAGGCGAAGGCGATGGTCGTCACCGGATCGCGGGTCGAGGCCGTGCGGTGGAAAAAGTACCTCGACAGCTACATCGATGACGCGGGCGTGCTGGGGGTGCGGTCGCTGGTGGCGTTCTCCGGCACGGTCGAGGACCCCGACGATGTCGGTGAGGGGTTGACGGAGCGGACCCAGAACCCTGGGGTGCAGTCGGATCTCGCGGAAGCGTTCAAACCGGCCACGTTCAACGTGATGATCGTGGCGGAGAAGTTCCAAACCGGGTTCGATCAGCCCCGCCTGGTCGCGATGTACGTCGACAAGAAGCTCGGCGGGGTGCAAGCCGTGCAGACCCTGTCCCGGCTGAACCGCACCCATCCCGGCAAGAACAAGACGTACGTCCTCGACTTCGTCAATGACCCACAAGAGGTGCTGGACGCGTTCCTGCCCTACTACCGGAAGGCGACCCTCACCGCGACAACCGACCCGAACCTCATCTACGACCTCGTCGCGAAGCTCGACTCGGCCGGGATCTACGACATGACCGAGGTGGAGCAGGCATTCGACGCCGCGCTCACTGGCGGGCTGAACGTGAACTCGAAGGTGTCGGCCGCTACCGCGCCGGCAGTGGACCGGTTCCAGAAGCGGTGGGTCGCGGCGGTGCTCGATGACGACAAGGACGAACAGGACGAACTGCGGCTCTTCAAGGCGGACGTGGGGAACTTCGTGAAGTTCTACGACTTTATCTCCCAAGCCCGCAACCTCGAAGACACCGACCTGCCCCGCCGGCACTACTTCTTCCGCCGCATGCTTCCGCAACTCTCGACCGCGACGATCCTCGAACCAGTCGACATCTCGGACGTGTCCCTCGTGGGCTACAAGATCAGCGCCGGCGACGCGGTGAAGCTGAATCTCGAGCAGGGACCAGGGCTGGATCCGATCACCGCGATCGGGTCGGGCGCGATCCACGAGAAGCACCGCAGCGCCCTCGAGGAGATCATCCAGAAACTCAACGAACGCCTCGGTGACAAGTACGGCGTCGGCGTCATCGACCTCCAGATGAACCACATCGTCGGCAAGCTCGCCCTCGATGAGGATCTCAAGGGTCAGGCGTCGGTGAACACGGAGCAGCAGTTCGCGGAATCTCCCGCCCTGCCGAAGGCGTTCACGAAGGCACTGCTCGGGGTGCGGGACGAGACCCCAGCGTTCATCGACGATCTCTTCACCGATAGCAGCCTGTTCGGCGAGCTCGGGAGGGCGCTGCCGGCAATGCTTTACGAGTACTTGAAGAGGCCAGGCAAGGCCGAATGAGCGCAGGACATCGAAGGCTGCTGTTCCCGCTAATACGTCGGTTTCAGGTGAGCGAGCCGCAGAACCAGCAGCGATACGTGTTCACGGAAGTGAAGGACCGGGACCTGATCACGTTGATGGGCCGGTTCGCAGGGTCCTCGAGTTTCACTCGATGCTGGTTGCCGCGCAGCTGATGGCGGAGGTGAGCTGTCGGCAGCTGTGGGACGCAGTCGTTGAGCGGCGGACCGCAATGCTTGCCCGCGTGCACCCTGACGAGGACACGTCGACCCTGCGAGATCAGGCACGGTCATCGCTCGATCACTTTAAGAACGAGCACTTCCCGGTCGACCCTGACATCTTCGATGCGGACGGGTCGAAGGTGGAGCAGGACTGGAACGGGTACAGCCAGTTCTGACCGCTTCGGCGCATCGATCACCTCAAGCGCCGGGGCGCGAGCAGCTCCAGCAACGGTTGCACGTCACGGCCCGGTGAAGTGAACCTGATCCGCTCTGCAACGAAACGGCGACAGGATTTTCGAAGGACTCGGGCGACGTCGAACGCTGGCCAGCTAGAAAAGAGCGGCGACGGCGACAAGATGTCCTGTCGCCCACAGGCGTTTTGTCGCGGCGCACGAAAATCGTCTCCTTCGCGCACGACTTGTCGCCGTACGGGGGGCACCCTAGAGCCCCGGTCGCCCGCCCGCGCGACGCGTCCGCGTGACGCACCTTCACTGCGAAGGATCCCGGATCACCTATCTGCGACAAGAGCTCCCGACAGCCGGTGCGAGCAGACGCCTCGGCGACGGACCGACGTCGCCAGCGGTAAGCGACTCTGCGTTCTCGACGGCGCCGCCCCCGGTAGGGGGCCGTCCAACGGGACACGAGCGCGGCGTCAGCAATTCGCTTGCAGATCTTCAGTGCGTTCCGAGCGAAGCTTCTGGATCGCGCGCGTCAGCAGCAGGCAGGACTCAGAGTCGATTACTCTTCATGAAATGCTGGGGAACGCCCCTGCCCATCCGAAAGGCAACCAGTGCCGCGACGTACTCTCGGGCTCGAGACCATCAGGTCTCGGCCTGGCCGAAACCACAAGCAGACCTACGGTGTCCTGGACGACATCGACGGACACGATCTGCTCGAGCTGTTCTACGGCCTCTTCGTCGAACTCGACAAAGACGTTCTGCGCGACGAGCAGCGCGGTCGCTACACCCGCATCGAAGAGGTCAAAGCGAATGGCCGTAGCGTCGTCGTCGTGGCGAACTCCGGCTGGTACGGAGAGACCGGGCAGACGATCAACGTGCGAACCCATGCGACGGAGCATGACCGAAAGGTTGACGATTCCGCGACGATCCGCACGCGTCTGCTGCTGACCGTTCCTCCAGGCGGCAAGGTTGGACTCTTCGGTGTTGAGAGGCAGGGTAACGAGGGGTCAGGGCCCGGGCTGATCGAGCTCTTCAAGCGGTCGCTGATGTCAAGCTTCCCCACCTACGCGTTCGACACCGAGACGGTGCTCGAGACGTCGGCGTGGAGTGAGGCAGCGGAGCTGATCGAAGTCACCGCCGTCTCCTACAACTTCACGCCAGACATCGCTGACGGACCCAGCGCGCAGCCGAAGCCGCTCGGGCGGCTGCAGCACAGCATCGTTCCGGAGAAGGGCGAGCGGATCCTTCCTCGTTGGTTCTGGGACAAGCTCCGCAAGCGGCAGCTCGATGCGGCTGATTTCCTGGGTTTCGGTGAAGGAACGTCAGTCGATGAGACTATCGTCCGCGTTGAGGGCCGCGACGGTCGTGTCAAGTCCTTCGCCCTCGAAAAGGAGCGGGTTCCGGCGATCCGCGCGGTGCTCACGAACAACGGCGAGAGCGCTCTCACAGAGACTGCGTTCCTTCGCCGCGCTCAGGACGAGGCACGCGACTACTTCGACGGGATGGGACTGACATGGCAGGACCAGTGGAAGAGCGGACAGTGGACAGCAGAAGCACTGGCTACTCGGCTCGCGCCGCATCGTCCCGAGTCGGCCTGATCCGGGAACACTTCCGGACGCTTCGTCATCACCGGACCAATCAGCTCCTTTGGCCAGACTTCCTGCTGCAAGTGCCGTTGCCAGTCGTGCTCGGAGCCGCGAGCTGGTGGTTCGGCGCGCGTATCAATGACGCCTCCGCGATCGTGGGCGGCGCATCAATCCTCTCCGGTTTCCTATTCGGCGTTGTCATCTACGTCTTCCAGATGCGGCAGAACCTCAGCCACGATCCGCGCGTCCAGCGCCAGGCCCTCCTGCCCCAACTCGTTGACGAGTTGTTCGCCAACGTCCTCTATGCGGTAGTGGTGTCGTTCGTGTTGACCGGTGCTGCGCTGGTGACCGCGGCAACTCAGCAGCACTCCAAGCAGGGAGTGCTCATCCCGACACCGCCGTGGATTACTGGCGCCCTTGTGCTGGTCGCCGTGCATCTCTTCGCAGTCGTGTGGATGTGTGTCAAGCGCCTGCGCTCGTCTTACCGCGAGCTCAAGGATGAGGCGCACCTGCAGAACGGCGCTGAAGGGCGTTAGCGATACGTTGCATGAGGACCGACCTGCATCGGACAGATCCAGACGCGGCCTCGTGTCTTGGTGAAGGATCGGTGACCGGACACCGACGACGACCTCCTTTTCGGCGACCCGCTGTCGCACTGTCGTCGACGAGGTGCTACCTCGTCGCGGTTCTTGGCCGGGCTGGCTGCGGGGATAAATTGTCATCGAACTCGTGGGACCGCGCGCCGAGTTGTTTGAGGCATGGAGCGAGGCGCAACGCGAGTGGGGTCCGGGACTGCATGAAGATGGCTTCGGCATCGGCGCGGACGACGACGTCGACATCCTTCAGGGGTTCCAAGGTTGGATCGCCTCGACGCAGCAGGGCTCATGCAAACTGTGGTGAATTGTCGAAGACGGGAAAATCCTCGGCGGGATCGCGCTCCGCTCTCCCGACGACGAGCGCGTGCACCGCTTCGGACGCATCGGGTACGGGGTCAGCCCATCCGCCCGAGGACGAGGCGTGGCCACCTAGGTCCTTGGCGAGGTCGTGCGTCACGCTGAATTGTTGGGTATGAACTCCGTGCTGGCCTTCTGCCTCGACAACATCGCAACGTCAATCGCTACACTCGAGCACCACGGCGCGGAGTTTGAAGCGGTTGAACAGCACGGAGACGTCCGGGTGAGGCGCTACACAATCCGCTACTGAGCGTGCCCTCTCGGTAGCCCATCGGCTAGCGGACAGCGTCGACCGGGCCTTTGCGACTCGGACGGCAGCAAGTGCGGTCAGGGCACGATCTTGCGCTGCAGACTCCGGAGAAGACGCAGCGCCTCAGCATCACGGATGCCTGTGGTCGTCTCCCAGTCGGTCCCGGAACCGATGACGTCGGAGACGAACACCAGTTCTGTCGCGAGCAACGTCCTGCGCCATTCCGCGAACGACATCGATCCGCCACCGCGCAGACACGCTTCGATGCGCTGGCTCTGGATGAAGAAGTCTTGGACGCTCGTGAAGCCGATGGCACGAGCCACGGGTTCCGTGAGACTCGCCGGTCCGCCCCACTCTCGAACACCCGCTCGCAGGACGTTCACCTCGTCATCGGTGATCCCGAAGTCGGCAGCGGTTGGCACGCGACCAGCGTTCCACACCAATCCCGAGGAGCATC